>JAZKEA010000630.1:0-1627 GCA_040387315.1 Armatimonadota bacterium
AGACCAGCGAGGATGGCTGCGAAACGAGATGCGCAAGGATATCCTCAGCAATCCAGACTTTCAGCGGCTCTCGGATCCGCAGCGGCAGGAGAATTACGAGAAAATCGCCCTCGACGCTATGCACTTGATGGCTCAGCGCGAAAAGATGCTGAAGGAGATTGCGTCCCTGTCCAGGGATACCGGAAACTCGTTCGACCGTATCGGAAATGCGGGGGTCATCACCGCAGATAAACGAATCCTGGAAACCAACCGCTCCCGCGCACACGACCTGCTCAAGAGCATCTTCGCGCCTCGCAATTTCGACGCGTATACCCTGACTTCGAACGGATTCCGCTCCCGGTAGCGCCCCTGCCTGTTAGACATGCGGCAGCGAGTGGGCAGAGTGGGCAGGGGCTAGAGGGGATTGCATTGACTTCGGATGGGCGAGCCCACGTATAATGTAAAATCAACGGGCACGCGGCAAGTGTCGCCCCGGTTTGACGCAAAGGAGCAATTCAGCGATGACGCCGGAAGAGAAGTTTGTATTCGACCTGCAGGGATACCTGGTTATCAAGAACGTGCTGACGGAATCGGAGGTGGCGGAGATGAACGCCATCGCCGACATCAAGTTTCCGCGTGCGCCGGACCAGACCGGCAGGCGGACCAGCCGCGTCTCGACGTGGGGGCAGCCATTCCAGGCCCTGATGGATCACCCGAGGATACTTCCCTACCTCACCACCCTGATCGACGCCCAGTTTCGCCTCGATCACGACTACTGCATCTTTATGAATCAGGGAGATACCGGCGGGAGCCTGCACGGCGGCGAGGGGCACGAGGGCGATCACTGGTACAAATACCGGGACGGGCAGATGCGAAACGGCCTGTGCGTTGTCACGTTCTTTCTGAGTCCCGCGGCGGAGGGGGATGGCGGTTTCGCGTGTATTCCCGGCACGCACAAGAGTAACTTCATCCGGGATATCCCCCGCGAGGTGATGAATTTCGAGCGCCCCGCGGAGTATGTGGTCCAACCGCCGGTCGAGGCGGGCGACGCCCTATTTTTCACCGAGGCGCTGGTCCACGGGACACTGCCCTGGCGCGGCACCCACGAGCGTCGGGCGCTGCTCTACAAGTTCAGCCCCGGCTACTCGGCCTGGTCGCAGACATACCCGTCGCCCGAAGACTACGAGAACCTGACCGAGCAGCAGCGGCGCATTCTCAGCCCACCATCCGTCGGCAATCGACCGGACGTTATTCGGAGCGCCTGAGGCATTTCCTCTGTCGGGGAAGAAAGAGGTCCTCTCCCCGCTTTATTGGTTACTGACCCGCCGGTTCGAGGGCAGGGGCGGACATGCCGAAAACATCTCCGAAGTAGTCCCAGTCGGGAACAAGAGCCTGTCGGAGCAGCGATACCTGCCCGGTGTGGTATGCCAGCTCCTGGCTGATATGACCGAGGTGCAGGCCCAGCTTGCTTTCCTGGCCCCATAGCGTCACCGGTTTATCGAGATCCGCGCCTGCGTACTTTTGCCGCACCAGAGCGAGGAGCGCTTCCCCTTCGGCATCATGCAGGGCGATGTGCCCGATGACATGACACCCGACGTATGTTCTCGACTTGCTGCCGCGCTCCCGATCGCCATTCACCACTCCAAGG
>JAZKEA010000630.1:1637-5951 GCA_040387315.1 Armatimonadota bacterium
CGAGAGTGGCAATCTCCACCGCCGCAACTTTATGCCGTTCGACATGCCGGGGCATGGCGAACGGCTCGCCCAGCAGCATCTCCCGAACCGCACGAACCGTGGCGATCAGGTGTCCGAAGATCTCGCGCACGCTGTTCACGTGGGCGAACGGTTTTGCGTCCCACTGCTCCGTTGTCATTCCCGCTGTGTGCCGGTTCAGGAACCCGCGTGCAACCTGCACATCCGCAAGCGCCTCTTCCCGTTCAAGTGCCATCGTTTCTGCTCCTGTCTGTTCCCGGCGCATTCCGTAAAGTTAGCTGAATGGATGAATGCGCCGCACGGCAACGGCACTACGCCACCGGCACCCCGGTCGGAAACAATAAAAAAGACCTTTCTGCTCCTGATGGCAGAAGCAGAAAGGTTGGTCAACCGGCGGTGGGTTCGCTGCGGCTTAGTAGATGTTCCAGAGAGCGTAGTGGCTGGTGTAGCTTTTAGTCTCGCTCGGCGGAAGATTCCCGTTCAGGGTCACCCCGTCTTCCACCCAGCTAGTGCCCACCTTCGGGGCCTCCTCGAACGCCTGTCCGACACTCAGAGACTTGGCATGACCATCCAGGAACACGAAATTCGCGCGGCCCTCAATCGGAAGCGGGTAGGTGTTGCTTTTCTTGCCCACAGTCGAAGACGTGTAGGACATCGTCTTTTCGGCGGTATGACGGAAGTTGGGATAATACCACACGGCATCATTGCCAGAAACGGCTTTCGCGGGATTCTTCGGGTACATGGCAAAGCCCCCTTCTCCCTCGAAGGAGGTGTCCCCAATAACGATGGTGTCCGCCGGCTTGCGGATGTCGGCCAGCGGGAAGCCGGGAGAAATCGCCGTTGCTGTGCCGCCGCGCGTGTCGTAGTTCAGACCGCTGCTCCACCCGTAACCCGAGATGTCGGACCGTCCGGTCGGAACGGTGCAGGCCGGGTCCAGTGTGGCAACCGAGCTCCATTTGTTGTCGGGGAGGTCAGGGCAGGTGAAGATCTGCTCACTCTTGACATAGGGAAATATCTGATACTGCCAGCGGCCCCGGCAGGCGGTATTGTCGCCGATAACCGGCAGAGTATCGTCGTAATCCTGGGCGTACTGCATGACCCCGAGAGCCATCTGCTTACAGTTCGAGAGGCAGGCGATCTGCCGCGCACGGGCTCTTGCCTGAGCAAAAACAGGGAAAAGTATCGCGGCAAGAATCGCTATAATGGCTATCACAACGAGCAGTTCTATCAATGTAAAACCGGCGCGCTTCTGCGGGGTGAAAAAGGTTGTCTTCATGGATGCTCCTCGGGTCAATTTCTGGGATCGGACACAAACGGTGCAGTCCCAGGGGTCGGTGCGGCGACAGCGGCAGTAGATTCTCGGATAATTAGTTGCGTTGGGACGATAATGCCCTCAGCGGCAGCGCTTCGCTCTTCTATCTCGCGCCGAAGAAGTCCCACCGCGCTTCGCGCGATCTCATCGATGGGGTTCTGGACCGTCGTCAGTGCGGGACGCATCGTCACAGACCGAATTTCGTTGTCGAAGCCAACCAGGGAGACGTCGTCGGGCACCCGCAGGCCGTGTGCCGTCAGGACGTCGAGCGCCTCCACGGCGGCGGCATCGTTATAAGTGAAGATAGCGGTGGGCTGCCGATGCGACGGGACCGATGTATCAAACAAAGCCGCAAGATAGTCGGCTCCATGGACAATGGGCGCGTCGCAGAGCGGTATTTGGGCTTCCGTGGTCACCGCGCGAAACGTGGTCGCGCGGGAAGCCATAGTCGGAATAAAAGGAACCGCGGGAAGACCAATATAGTGAGCGATTCGCCGATGTCCGAGGTGAAGCAGATGTTCCAGCGCAAGGCGCGTCCCGCCACTGTTGTCCGCTTCGACCCACCATTTGCCCCAGCGCGTCCCTATTTCTACGCACGGCATCTGCAGTGAGGCGACCCGCTTGACCCAGTCATGGTGGCTGTACATGCCGAAGATCACGATTCCGTCCACGCGCCCATCGGCGACATCCTCGGGCTTCAGTTCCAGGTCCAGCAGTTCGAGGAATAGGGTCGCGTTAAGCCCGACCCGTGCCGCCGCCAGCGTTACCGCCAGAAACATATTTTTCGCGTAGTGCCCTGGGGCGTCCGCGACATCGTGCTTTTGCCCCGGCACATCCGCGATATACACGCTGTCCTTGACCTGGCAAACAATTCCTATCGTGGACGTCCGGCCCGTCGACAGTGCGGTCGCCAGCCGATTGGGGCGATAGCCAAGCGACTCCGCCGCAGCGCGAACCCGACCCTGTGCCTCAAGGGAGACTCGACCCCGCGCCCGCCCGTTCAGCACGAACGAAACCGTGGCACGAGAAACCCCGGCAAGGCGGGCAACATCGTGTGAGGTGGGAAGATTTGGAAGAGGTGTTTTCGCCATTGAGCGTTCGTTCGGTTCACAGCGCCAGCGCTCAAACCACCGTCGGTGGCGACGTTACACGCGTAACGTCGTTACTAAAGAGTATAGCACAGGTACTCCGTTTCCTCCAGGGTTACAAAGGGTGCTGGACGAGGACACCTTTACTCACAATGTGAACATCTGTTTGCTTTTTCGCCGTTCTCCGGTACAATGAAGGCATGGCAACGCCAACAAGTAAAGCCCGAGATCGCGCCATCGCCCGCACGCTCGAAGCCGCCCTGCAGATGGTGGAAAGGGACGAATCCGCCCCCGCGAACGGGTCGGCTCACCCTGTGCGCTGCCCCGAGTGCGGCGCGATTAACCGCGAAAAATGCTGCTGGTACAGCCGCCATCGGGAAGCGCATGGCGCGGACGGCGACGACAGCCCCCGGAAGGAGACCCAGCCATGACGCCAAACAGAGACGATTCCGGCAGGTCGCCGCGGCTTCCCCGCCGACAGGAGACCTCGCCGGAGTTGGAAGCGATGGATATGTTTCTGGCGTTCCCGCGTCGCCGCCGAACCGGATGGAGCGCCGACTTCTCCCAGTTTCGGCTGGAGTGCGGGCATAACGTTTCCTGTGATCTGCCACTCGACGACGATGCTAAAGTACGCTGCCGCGAATGCTATCGGGAAAAAATGGCGAAGGCCGCCCGGATGATCGGACTTTAGCCCGAAAAAGAAATAGCGCCCGGATTTATGGGCGGATATTTACCGTCCCGGCGGCACGCTGCCGGGGTCCGGAAACAGCAGCGGGCTGAGACCCCACCGCGCCTTATGGCACTGCCTGTTGAATGCCTGCCACTCCTCTTCCTGCGTATCGCCCACCAAGAGCCATGTCTCCAGGGACTCCAGTTCCCGCTGCCAGTACAATTCGTTCCACGCCGTTATCGTCTGGCCGGTGGAGGTAAGAGCCCGGAGAACGAATTCGACATGGGTGAGATTGATCCGGGACAGACTGAGTTCTGAGCGAAGCTGACGCGAGTCCAGCAGGAAAAGATTTCCCCAGAGGCTGCCGCGCTTTCCCCACTGCGTCTCGCCCCGGCGCTCCTCGAATCGGAAACCCCTCCCTTCCCAGAAGCGGACAGCGCTCTGCCACAGCCCATCGTCCCAGCCCTGCGGAATATATACGGTTTTGTGATACGCCAGGATTTTGCTCATTGGTTGGAACTCGATTCGCTTTTTCCCTTTTCACTGACCAATAAAGCAATAACGGGGCCAGATATAATCCTCTTTCGCCTGGCGGAGATTTACTTTTTCCCGGTTATGGCTTGCATACGCACAGCACGTAAGGTATATTTAAACATGTGTTTAAAACAACCGTTTCACGGATAGCTTCCATGCCCGCGGTTCCGTTGGTGAAAGCGGGCCCTGTTCCCGCCACTGCGGGACTTGGCGGACTTGCATTCACCCTGCTGCTGGCGGCGCTGACCGCACTGACCGCGCTTTCCATCGACATGAGCCTTCCGGCCCTCCCGCAGCTGCAGCAGACCTTCGCGGCTGCCGCCAGCGCCGTCCAGCTCACACTCAGCCTGTTTCTTGTCGGTTATGGGGTCGGACAGCTCGCCTGCGGGTTCCTGTCCGACCGTCTGGGCCGCCGACCGGTTCTGCTGGCGGGGCTCGTCCTCTTCACGGCCGCGAGCTTCGCCTGCGCGCTGAGCCCCTCGCTGCCTGTCCTCGTCGCGCTGCGTCTGGCGCAGGGACTCGGGGCGAGTGTCGGGCCGATCTTGGCCCGGGCGATGGTCCGCGACCGCTTCGGAAGCAGCAGGGAGGCCGTCTCGGTTCTGTCCCAGATCACCCAGGTGATGATTGTCGCGCCGCTGCTTGCCCCCACCCTCGCCGACCTCTCCGCCCCGGCCCTGCGCGACCGCGCCGAC
>JAZKEA010000630.1:5961-14967 GCA_040387315.1 Armatimonadota bacterium
GATCTTCGTGGTCCTGGGGACGACCGGGGCGGTTGTGGGTCTGGTCTGCCTGCTGCGCCTGCCCGAGACGCTCCCGACGCGCGGCGCCACCGAGTCACCCGCGTCCCTGCGCGATGGGCTGACTGCGGTCTTCTCGCACCCCACCAGCCTGCGCTACGCACTGAGCGTCGCGCTTTCCTCGGCAGGTATGTTCGCCTACATCAGCGCCTCGCCATTCGTCTTTATGGAGGTTTTCGGGGTGCCGCAAAGCCAGTTCGGCTACTATTTCGCCCTGACCGCGACGGCCCTGCTGGCGGGGGCTACCATGAACCGGTCACTGGTACGGCGTCACATCCCTTCCCATACCCTGCTGCGCATGGGAACCGGTATCGTCGCGGCCGCGGGGGCGCTCATCGGACTGATGGCGGCTCTGAAACTGGGCGGTCTTGCCGGGGTGATCGCGCCGATGATGCTGTACCTGTTTGGCATGGGCCTCGTCCAGCCCAACGCGACGGCTCTGGCTATGGAGCCGCATGCGCGGACAGCGGGCGCGGTATCATCGGTCATGGGTGGACTGCAGACCCTGGGCGGAGCGCTCGCGGCGGCCATTGTCGGCGCGTTCTATGACCGCTCGACGACCTCGATGGCGGCTACGGTCACGGTATTGGCGCTGCTGACCCTGGTCAGCTCACTCAGCACGGATCGCGCGCGAAAGGTTTTGCGATGAGTGAGGCGAGGGATATCTCAATCGACGCGGTGTCGGAGAAGGACCAGTCCGGTGGCGTACGACTGCGCCTGCTGGATAGCGCCGAGCGACTGTTCGGCGAGCACGGTGTAGCGGAAACCTCGGTGCGCGCCATCACGGGAGCGGCAGGGCTCAACGTGGCGCTGGTCAATTATCACTTCGGTTCTAAGGAGAACCTGGTGCGGGCCGTAGTGGAGCGCCGACAGGGAGCGCTCAATACCGAACGCCTGCGGCGGCTGGATGCCTGCCACTCGCCGACGCCGGATTCGGACGAGATTCTGAAAGCTCTCGCGGCCCCTGCCCTGCAGGTGGCCTTCGATCATCCCTACTTCGCGCTGCTGGCGAGCCGCCTGAGGCTGGCCCCGGATCGCTCCCTCTGGCGTGATTACCGCGCGGGGCAGCAGGAGGTAATCGCGCGGTTCGGGCAGGCGCTCCGCGGCGTGCTGACGCACCTGGACGAGGACGAGGTGACGGCTCGGGTGCACTTTGTTCTGGGGGGAATCGCGCACGTCTGGGCACACTGCCCCCTGCCACCGGAAGAGTCACCTGATACGCTTCTCGCCCGCTTCCTTACTTTCTACGGAGCCGCGCTCCGTGCCCCCGCTCCCCCCCCACTGCCCGCACTCTTCCTGTAAACAGACTGCCAGACGATACCGCTGTATAATGCCCTATTCTTCCGTCAAACAAGGGGATCACCGATGGGCTGTGCGAACAAGATTCGGCGCGTTTACCCTGGCTTATGTCGGTTCGTGATTGTCGGCAGCCTGCTGTTCGGAGCGGCCAGCCTCCCCGCCCAGCCTCCCGTTCCCGATTCCTCGCTTCCTCCTCTGAAGGCCGTGTTTACGTTGGAATCCGCGCCGAGCATTCTTCAGGGAGAACCGATTATCGTCCGCTACGATTTGCGAAATTTGAGCGATAGCGCCGTTCCGGGTAACTTCGGAAGCGCGAATGACGAATGGTATACAATCCGTCTTGTCGATGACGCCGGGAAATCCGCAACCCGGAGGACGGTTCTCGATTCGGAATGGCCTTTCGGCTATAAGGTTGCCCGGTACTCTTCCTTTATGAAACCCGGCGAAACGCGGTCAGGAAGCATTGTCATAACCCGGGACTTCGAAATTCCGCATCCGGGAAAATGGACCCTTACGGCGACCCCGAAGACATCTCTCTTTTTTCTGTACTCCGGCAGGGGAGTTTGTGTCGATCAGAGCAAGAAGACGGAAGCGGACAAGCCATCACCCGTTCCGGAGTCGAAATTTGTTGTGACGATTTTGCCGTCTCGCTCCGCACCGCTTCGTACTACCGCCGAAAAGCTGCGGGAGACCGTTCAGACAGAATCGGATCGGGAGCGCCGTCTCACGGCACTGACGGCTCTTGTGTCCATGCCGGAACGGGACGCAGGGCCGGTATGGGAAGCGCTCGCCAAAGATCCCCTGACGAGTTCGGCGGACAGCAGGGCATGGGCGCGTGCCCAATCGGATTTCGCAAAAGCGCTGGGTAAAGTGCCATCGTGGAAGACCACCGATATTCTGGTATCCCTGCACGAAAAACGAGAAGGCGGCCTGGCCCCCGGAGTTTCCCTCGTGCGGATGTCCCAACAGGTGGAGGGGCCGCTCAAGGCGTATATCGAATCATTGCTCCGGAAGTTTCGCAGCACGGATAATCCCATAGCAGTGCCTTAAGGTCAACATTTCGTCGTTTGTGGACCCAGCAGAACCGGGAACAAAGTTTTCAACGAGGGCAGGCAACAAACCGCCGTGCCCCGGTGTCTCTAACCCCAGGAGGACGGAAAACGTGCAATTTTCACACATGACGGACTTGACGCCGCCCGAAGCTTTCTTTCTGGCGATCATCGTGGCAGCCGTTTTGACGAGCTACGTGATCGGGCGTTGGGGACAAAGTAAAGGCAAGAGCTTCTGGGAGGGTTTTCTGCTTTCCCTGTTTGTGACACCGACTGTCGGCGCACTGGTGGTGGGGCTCACCCCGCCGCGAACCGGACTTTCCATGGCAGGACGTGACACCTGACGGAGCAGGCACCTGACGGAGCAGGCACCGTGGCTGAGTCACCGGGCTCCTCCTGCCGCGGAACCCGGTGATTCAAGGCAGCCCGTGAGAAACGCAGGCGTATCGTAAGAGGTGCCGTCTTGGCAAAGCACATTGTCGTACTCTCCAGCGATCCTGATCTTATTGGGAGGCTGCGTGCCCCGCTGGAGCTCTATTTTTACGAGGTCGATATCGAGGCAGCGGATACGGATGTGGTGGATGCAGTCGCCCGGCACAATCCGGTGGTCGTGATTCTCGGTCACGGCACGGCACGGACGGCACCCGAGGAATGGGCATATGAACGTCGGATCATGGAGCGCCTGGAGGCAAACTCAGGAACCGGTCGTCCTGCCGTTTTCAGCATCACCTCACGACACATTCCCCCGGACCTCATGGGAGCCTATCTGTGTGATATGTACCTGCGTGAGCCCTTTGACCCAAAGGCACTGCTGGCCTTTATTCGTCGCATGACAGCTCCTGTTCCGGAGTGACGGTCGGTTGATTGTGCGTATCGTACCGTGATTCCATAGTTTCGCGGTACGGGGTTGTCGCGCCTACGCCAGGCTCTTGAGAACGAAGCGGTAGTTCGAAGGCCGCGGGGAGCGGCGGGCGGCGACAAAATAAAACAAGCCCGCTGGCAATCTGTCGATGCCTTCGGGCTTGCTGCGATTCTGCGGGGCTGCCGGTCGTGTTGGTCACGGGTGCTGACGGCAGACGCTGTGCCACTCCGCCGCCGCCTGATGATAGTCCCAGCGGGCATCCATAATCACACGCCGCTTTACCGCATCTTCCCACGCGCCGGGCTCCTGGTGGAGACGCAGCCAGCGGGCCTGCCGTGCCAGAACCTGCGCCTCCAGCTCCCGTATCTGCGTCGCCTCGTACCTGGGCTCGTCAGGTTTGCGAACAGAGGCTACGGCGAAGTTCTGTCGCTGCTCCAGGGGAATAATAACGGTTAATTTCATACCTATATTAAGGCCCAAGACGCGACGTTTCTCTACCGGGAGTTTACCTACCAGTATGACAGGATTATACGTGTTTTCTTACCTGGGCGATCATCGTGGCGTGTTGGGGTTCGGCGGTATCGACACTTGCGGCTTGGGTATCTGCAGGCCCGGCGTCGTGGCGGGCGCGGAGCGTGCCGCATTCCGCTCCTGCTCCGCAAGACGGGGCAGTATATACTCGAAAAACACATGGGACAGGAGCACCAGCACGAGTACGGTGACCGTCGCTATCTTTTTCCCGGTGCTCCAGTGCTTCCAATATCGCCACTCATCGTAGTTACTTTGCTGTTGGTGTGGTTCCGGCGTCATACTATCTTCTATACCCCGATGACGGAAGAGAAATTCCCGTTCCGGCATAAGGACATATCTTCAGGCAGCGAGCGGAGTGATTGGGCGATCTACTTTTCAGACCCCAGGCTCAGAGTTCGGTGGAACTTCCACTCCTCTCTCACAAGAGCGAAGGTGTCGATGCGGACGTGGGGCGGCTTATGCGGTGCCCAGGTACTGATGAAAGTCGCCCGCGCAGTCGCCTTGACAATCGCACCAGTTACAATATCTCGTTCCACGGACAGCAGTCCGTCGAGGATAACCCGGATTACGAAGTGGCCCGGCGCCCGAATACCGGCTTTAAGAATATCCTGCTCGACACGCGCTTTGTTCCAGATTGGCTCGTTCATCCACTCGGGAAAGATGAGTTCGTAATCCTCGGTCAAGAGTGGCAGTACGGCAGACGGGTCCAGCACTTCGAAGGTCTCCGAAAAGCGGGCATAACATGCCTCAATCTGACGAAGCAGGTCGCGGCGTTCGCCTTCGGTTACTGTCTCCGAGCTAACGGAGAGAAGCGGCAGGCTTGCGTCGGTTCTATCGGTTCGGTCGGCTTTGTTTTCCACGGTATTGATCCTCGTTTTCAGGCGGCGTCGGGCCGAGTGCAGGCGACTTTTGAGCGCAGTCGTCGAGATTCCGAGAAACACGGCGAGATCATGACAGGAGCCGCCTCCCCAGTAGTAGAGGAGAACCGCGATCCGCTCGCCCGGTGGCAGGGAGTGAATGGCGACACGGACCAGGCGCTGCTGGACGGCGTTTTCCTCGGCAGCGGCAAGAAGGGAAACGGCATCGGGCGCGGGGTCCGGTATTTCCGTCTCGGTCTCACCGGTTTCGTTCGCGGACACGGTCGTCCGGCGGGCGCGGCGCAGCCGGTCGCACTGCTTGAAGGTAATCCTGCGAAGCCAGGCAGGGAAGGAGTGCGGGTCGCGCAGGGTCGGCAGGTCGCGCCATGCCTCCAGGAAGGCGGCCTGCACGGCATCTTCAGCGTCACTGCGGCTGAAGCGCTCTCCCAGCCGGCTCCGCGCGTAGCGGATCATTGCCTCGCGTGACGCCTCGATGCGCCGGTCGAACTCCTCGCTTTGCGGGTCTCCCCCTGTTTCCGATTGCCGTTTCATTTCGTTTCTCATCTAATAGGCCCATAACGGCGGCGTCCGGTTGGATGGCACTCCGCCGTATTTTTGGTTTACCGGAAAAATGGGCCTGGTGAGAACGAAAACAGGCGACCTCTGCGTGTCCTTACGACCTACCCGCCGCCGTGAACGGCTCGCGCACGGCGACCCCGATTTCCGCCCGTGGCCCTGCTCCCGCCTTGAGAATACCGGGCACTGCCTCAGCCTTATCGAGCGTGTAGTTGTAGAACGCGCGAGGGTCGAATGCGGAACCCTTTGCTTCGTTTCTGCCGGGCGAGCCCTGGACGATATTGCCGCGTGCCACAAGTTCGGCATCGGGGGCGCATTCCAGGGGATTGTTGACGTTCACAAAGACACTGTTTTCCACTACGAGCTTAGCGCGGCCCCGCGCGTAGTTGCCGTAGGACGCGATATTTTCGAGGTAATTGTTGAAGAGATGGCCCGTTCCATTGTCGAAGCTCGGATTCCGTTGATTGGTGTTGCGGAACCAGGTGTGGTGGATGGTCACGTGCAGTTTGTCGGCATTCGGCGTCCACCCGATGCCAAACGCTTTGTTGTGGTCACTGATAATGGTCCAGGAGACCGTAATATAGTCGCTGGTCTTCCGGAGATCGAGGATGCCGTCCCCCATGTGGCTGAGGTGGCAGTGATCGATCCATAGGTGGTGGGAATCGTCTGCCTGGATCGCATCGAAGTCGTTGGTCTTCCCCTCGTAGTCGCCTTCCACATAGCTTCCCTTGATCGTCAGGTTACGCAGAATGACGTTCGAGACACCGATCAGCTTGAACCCACCGTGCTGGATCGTGGCGTCCGCGCCGACACCCAGAATGGTCTTGTGCGAGGCGACCGGAATCTTCTTTCCAAAGGGCAGCACCGCGATCGTGCCCGCGACCCGGATGACATAGGGCTCGCTTGCCCCTGCGTACTTCTCCAGTTCCGCCTGCGTTCGCACCGTGACGGTTTTGCCCACGCTGCCTCCGGTCGTGCCGTCCTGCCCCAGCGCTCGGACGGACGCGAAGCCGACCGGCCCGTCCGCTTTCGCCCCGGCGACGGGCTGCGATGGGCTTGCGGCCCCGTTCGGGTCCCAGCCGCCCAGGATTTTGGGTACCGTGAGATTGGCGGCCTCATCAGCGGTCAGCCGCTTTGCCCAGGACGTCCGCTGCGCGAGGTCAACCGGCGCGCCGCCGGGCCGTTTACTGCCGTACTCAGCGTACCGCGCGGTCTTCTCGTTCTCAGGCTTGCCCCAGTTGTGCCACCCTTCGGGCCGAATGTGGTCCCCCATCTCGCTGCCGACAAACGCCACCGCACCGTAGGGTCTCCAGGGCCGTCCGAGGTAGGTAGGAACACCAGTACCCGTCAGTCGGCAGTTCAGGAAGACGTAGCCGAATGGCTTCTCCATGGGTGTGCTCGCCGCCGTCACGTAGCCGCCGTTCTTGCTGTGAATCTGGCACGTGTCGAAGACTGCGGTCGATCCGCCGTAGATGAAATCGACGCGGCCCTCGATATAACAGTCCTTGAAATACTGCCGATTATTGGCGACCAGAAGGGTGTCCTGCCAGCCCAGGAACCGGCAGTTTCGGAAGGCCGACCGGTCCCCTTCCACGCGCACCGCCATCGCCTGCCCGTGGTCCCCCGACGTGTTCTCGAACGTGATGTTGTCTGCCTGAAATCCCTCGCCAAGAAGCACGACCCCGACCCCGCTGTATCGCTCGGGGACACTCGCGGGCAGGGGATCTTTGACGTTCAGCGCATAGGTAAGCACGGTTTTCCCACCGGACTCCCCCACAAAAGAAAGGTTCGGCTTGAACGGCGGCACGACGATCTGGCCCTGATAAACTCCGGGCTTGATACGGAGGGTCGTACGGTCGGCGTTGTTGCTGGGCGCGGCGGCAATCGCCTCCTGAATGGTGCGGAACTCCCCGCTGCCGTCCATGGCGACAACTATGGTCCGGCTCCCCTGGGGCGTCGGTTCCGTCATGGTCCCTGCCAGCAGCGGGTGCGGTTTGGTCTGCGGCGCCTGGGCTCGCGTCACCTCCTCACGGTTGCCCTGGAAACTCGCGGCAAGCGCGGGAACGGCGCGTCGGGCTTCGTCCGCGACCATCTCTCCGAACACCCGCGCCCCGGCCTCATTGAGGTGGGTGCCGTCAACGCCGCCCGGCTTGGTCGGGGAGATCAGCGCACATCCCTCCGGTCCGAGCGAGGTGTACACCGCGACCGCGCGGTCGTGCAGTTCGATCAGAGGCACCTTTTTGGACGCCGCGATCCCCCGGACCACATCGGCATACGGCACCAGCGTTGATTGGATATTCCCGTCCTTCCACTGGCGGCGGCTGAGCGGCGTGATGAGGACCGGCTGTATGCCGCCCGCCCGTGCCTCGGTGATATACCGCTCCATCGCGGCGCGATACGTTGTATTCGGCAGGGTCTCCCGCTCCGGCCCATGACCCGGCTGATCGTTATGCCCGAACTGCAGAAAAACGTAGTCGGGCTTAAGTTCGAGCGTCTTCTTCCACAGCCCCTCCTCGTAGAAGCTGCGCGAGCTGCGTCCCCCGCGCGAAAGGTTGACTACCTCGGCCTGATCGGGGCGGAAGCATTTGGCGAAGACACCGCCCCACCCTGCCGAATCGGTGACTGTGGAGTCGCCCGCCAGCACGATGCGCAATCGCGCGGCGGGCGGCGCGGCGGTCACCGTCTGGGCAGCGACCGAACCCGGCCCGACAGCCCAGGCAATCAGGAGTCCTGCCAGCATACGCCGACGGGAAAGCAAAAACGGAGACGAAGTGACGTGTGTGTAAGTGAGTCTCGGCATAGAGAATAGGTTTCCGGTTATGGGTTATCGGCGTTACGCCATTGGCTATGGGTTCAGGCACTTTGGCCTTTGGCTCAAGTACCCGATTATCCCGAGTGATTGAAATCACTCGCTCGGAAAAACAAGCGTCCTCGCGGACGCGCAACAGTGAATAATGTATGGCTGGCTTCTCTCGTCCGGCAGGACGATTGCCTTTGCCAGCGAGTGATTTCAATCACTCGGGATAATCGAAAGACCCGCTGCGTCGCGGGTTAGTTGACGCTGAAGGTGGCGGCAGCAGCGCCGTCGGCGCAGGTGGCGGAGGCTGCTCGGGGACTTGTCTGCGTTCCCACGGGAGTCAGCCCCTGGTAGCTGGTGCAGTCGCCGGACCGGGTGTTGTTCGCACCCGCGGAGACCTGGGAGCCTTTGAACCACTTGGCGTGGCCGTCGGAGAGGATGACATTCGAGCCCAGCTGATGAACGCCGTCCGCGCCGAGGTACGCGTACTGTTTGATCTGGGCCGCGGTGCCACCCCGCATTATACCGGTTGCCAGACCCGCCCGAGAGGTCCATCCGCCGTTCGTGTTCGCCTGCCCGGTATTTCCGACATTGAAGCTGCGCGGCTCGATCCCGTAGGAGGTCGCCGAGCCGATCTCGGGAACGCCCGTGTTCGTCACATCCGCCTGCACCCCCTGAACCTCGCAGAGAAAGACGGTCCTAGCGATGGAGGCGAAACTGGCCTGCGTATACGGGGTGCCGTTGTCGCCGTTGCCCAGGTTGGTGTTAAAGGCGTAGGACACCGGCACCAGCACATTGCTGTAGCTGCCGTTCCGTGGCTCCGTGGGATCGCTGGGGCATTTGAACGCCCCGCCGTTCTTCACATAGGGATAGATCTGG
The DNA here is from genome assembly GCA_040387315.1 of Armatimonadota bacterium. Classification (GTDB taxonomy): domain Bacteria; phylum Armatimonadota; class Armatimonadia; order Armatimonadales; family Armatimonadaceae; genus JACMJB01. The sequence continues at coordinate 14,869 of JAZKEA010000630.1, forward strand.
CCCGCCCATCCCGCAGGATAGGTAGGGCCGTTCATACCCTGGGGGAAGGTCTCGTCATAGTCCTGTGTGTACATCGTCAGCCCCAGGCCCAGCTGCTTG
>JAZKEA010000631.1:0-6123 GCA_040387315.1 Armatimonadota bacterium
CGAAACAACTCGGCGTCGCCGATTCGTTCGGCGCGGAGGGCGCCTGGGAGTCCGAGAAGCAGTTCGGCGTCCTCAAGCCCGGGACGCTGACCGGCGAAGCGACGCCTGAGGCCGCTCTTGGCGCACTATCCGCCATGGCGGGACCGGATAGCGTGGTAGCGGTTACCAAGGATAAGAGCGGCTCGCTGATCCAGCAGAACGAGGTCGTCTGCGATATCCCTGCCTACCCGGTCAAAGCCGTGGACACCACAGGTGCGGGGGATATGTACGCGGCAGGGCTTCTCTACGGCCTGACACAGAACCTGACGCTCGAGGTGTCGGGACGGATAGCCGCCTACACCGCCGCTCAGGTGGTCGCGCATCTTGGCCCTCGGGTTCCCTCCGTGGACCGCGAAGCCGTCGAGGTTATCAAGAGCGGATTGTGACAAAAGTTGGGGCAGGCTTAATGGTAAGCCTGCCCCGGTCTGATCTTTCAGTTTATCTAGTTCATCTTGACGACTTTGCCGCCGTCTGCCGCCGAGCGCCACGCCGCTTCGGTCAGCTCTATCGTTCGCAGGCCGCAGATCGGCTCCGCGGCGATTGGGTTCTCTCCCCGAATCGCACCGATAAAGTTCTCGTCGATGTTCTGGCCCGATGGCAGATCATCCGTCTCCATTTTGGTGCGTTTGCCGTCCGCCCCGCAGACCTCCAGCGATCCATTACGGTAAAAGAAGATGCCCTTCTCACACCAGATTGTGATGTCCTCGTGCCAGGCAAGCGCATCCCCAACGATGCTGATCGTCCCCTGTGCGCCGTTCGTGAAGCGGAACGCGAGTGCGCTGTTGATATCCACGGGCGTTCCCATGTTATCCATGAATGAGGCCACTTCGGCAACGGTAAGCCCGGTCACCCAGAGAAGAATATCCAGCAGGTGCGAGCCGGAGTCGTTGATCTGACCGCCCCCGGAGAGACCCAGATCCTGCCGCCAGGACCCCGCCGTTCCCTTCTTCCACTGCTGACACTGAAGCGCGGAGATAAAGGTGACCGCGCCCATCGCGCCGCTGCTGATCTGCTGCTGCATATAGCGGAACGGACCCTGGGCATGGCGCTGGTAGGCGAGCGCGAAGATCTTATCGAAGCTCTCCAAACGCTCCAGCAGTGCGTGAGCGTCGGGAACGCTGCACACCATGGGCTTTTCCATCAGCGTATGCTTGCCCGCCTCGATAGCGTCCCGGCCATGCTGAATATGAAGGGTATGCGGCGTTGCGATAACCACCGCATCGACATCATCCCGTGATAACAGCTCCTTGTGATCGGCGGTCGTAAAGACCGACTCAAACTGCTCCGGGTGCTGCGCTTTCGCCTTTTCGAAGGCGGCAGGATTTGTGTCGCAAAGCGCGGTGATAGTGACACCGGGAATCTGAAAAAGCTGGCGCATATGCGCCCGTGCCATGCCCCCCGCGCCGATGATCCCGATACGGACCGGCTTCGCCGCCGAAGAAGCGTCTGCGCTGCCGGTGTCCTGAGTCTGTGACATTCTGCGTCCCCCATAAAACCGAAAATGTTGGTGGTTTCCCTGTGCAAGGGTAGCACAGACCGGTAGGAAAACTCAAGAGCTCTAGAGAAGCACGCCAACTTTGATTGCCCGCTCCGGATGCGCCATCAGATCCGGCAGAATCTCCGGCGCTTCCTCAAAGCCGATTATTGGTGTCACGATTCCTCGGCCCGTTATCCGGTGAGATCGCAGCAGTTCCGTCGCGGCTTCCAGCGCCCTCGCAGCATCCCAGAGCGGGTGGTCACGGTCTGGATTGCCCCAGTACGGCGCGGCCTGCGAGAAGACCATACGGGGACGGTTCACATGCCACTCCTCGTCGAAGTGAAGGCCCGTGGTTGCCGTTGGTCCCCAGGGGACATGAACTATGGTGCCGCACTGCCGGATGCAGCGTCCCGCCTCCTGAAGCGCGCGTGCGTTTCCCGAAGTTTCCAGAGAAACATCCACGCCCGCTCCGCCCGTCGCTCGCTTGATTTCCAGGGCGACATCACAGGCCATGGGGTCAAAGGAGATGTCCGCGCCATGCTCCTGGGCGTAGACACGGCGGGCGGGGACGGGATCGACCGCGAAGACACGCCGTGCCCCTGCTGCTCTCGCCACCTGCACCGTCAGCAATCCGATAGCCCCCAGCCCGAATACCACCACATCATCTCCGATCCGTACATTACCGTCACGGACCGCCACAAAGGCCACATGCGCCGGGTCCCCGCAGACTGCATCCTCCGGACTCAGGTCGCCAAGCGGAAACCAGTTCTCCTCCGGTGCCTGGACTATCTCGTTCAGCGAGCCGTAGCCAAAAACGCGGTCTCCACTCCGGAATCGTCCTGCCTCGGACCCCGTTTCTATCACCGTCCCGACCACCATATTGCCGATTCCGCGCTGTGCGGGTGGAGAGGGATCTGCCGCGTCGGGATCAGGCAAAAATAGCCGCAGATCCGGGTCCCACTTCTTACCGCCGAAACCACCCTGAAGCAGATGCTGTTCGGTTCCGTGCTTGGGCGCGCCGAACTCCACCTGTACCCGCACCGAGTTGTCCCCCAGTGGCGACAGCTCATAATCGACAATCGCAAACGCCCCCGTAGGGAGGGCAACCAGTCGTCTCGGCATAGAAATTGAACTCCACTGTTCTTGATGGCTCAGACATCTCAGACGGCGCAGGCGCGGAACGCTTCCTCCATTGCCGCTACCGTCTCGCCTTTTGGTATAAACTCATGGCCCACAAACCCGTCGAACCCGGTCTCGGCTATGGCGCGGGCGATCGCCGGGTAAAACAGCTCCTGATCCGTGTCCAGGTCACGCCGCCCCGGCACGCCTGCCGTGTGGTAGTGCGCGAACTGGGCGTGGTGTGCTCTAATCGTGGCGATTACATCTCCCTCCATAATTTGCATATGGTAGATATCGTAAAGCAGCTTGACCCGCGAGGACCCCACCCGAGTACAAACATCGACACCCCATTCGGTCCGGTCCGCCTCGTATCCCTTGTGATCCTTCTTCGAGTTTAGCAGCTCCATTATCAGCGTCACCCCGGCACTCTCGGCGGAAGGGGCAACCCGTCGCAGCACCTCGATGGTGGCCTCCGCTCCGTCTTCCTCTCCCACACGATTGCCGGAAAAGACGACCAGATTCGGAATGCCGAATTTTACCGCCTTCGCTAAATTCTCCTCGATCTGTCCGACAATCCGCTCATGATTATCACGCCGGTTCAGTCCGTCTGAAAGCGATTGGTGCCCGCCGACGCAGGCGACAGTCAATCCTGCATCATTGATCAGGCCCCAGTGCTCCTCGGGCACCAGATCGAAACCGGCATAGCCGATCCGCTTCGCTTCCCGAACCAGCGTCTCCGGTGTCACGCTCTGGCGGCAAAAAGCCCACCAGGAGAGAGATTGCTTCATCGTAATCGTTCCTTTATTTTCCGCTGCTCTGCTTGGCGGGCATCGACGGCTTATAAACACGCAGCGCTTTTATCGCCGGGGGTGGGGAAGCGGGGTCATCCAGAATCAGTTCCAGCCGGTGACGTCCGTTCGTCAGCCCCTGCGCCAGTAAGACGGCGTTTTCTTTAAGATTCTGCGCGGAAGAAGGTAATGCCTCGTAGGCATCGGTGCCCAGGAGATAGCTTCGCCAGGTAATCGTGTGTCCAACCGGCAGTGGGGGTGAAAAACCCCGGAAAAAGCCGGTCGGTGAGATCTTCACACGCCCCGATTTCGAGACAAAAATAGTGTCGCTGCTGCCGCTTCCATCCGGCCCGGTCAGCGACCCGCTGACCTCATAACGCCAGGTGGCATTCTTTGGCTCGTCCCCGGTAACCGCCGTCACTTTTAGTGTCCAGTCCTCGGCAAGAAGGGGCGCGGCATGATCTACCCGAACAAGAGCGAGCGGGGACCACGGGTTCGGAGCAGGCCTCGTAAAAGCAAAAATCTCGGGATGCGCGGATGGGGCCCTGCCATCGATACGCACCTGAAGGCGTGCGCCCTTCGCGCCGATGCCGGGCAGCAGGTCCAGCCGGTTCCCCTCGAATTCTAGCACAAGCCGACCTTTATCCCAGCGAGCCTCTTTGCCCACTGAAACGTCTCGTACATCGGGAACTGGCTCCTTCCCCGCCAGTTCCGGGCGATAGACGAGATACTGATTAATAATCTGCGCCATCACGAAACAGCCCTGCGCATTCAGATGCACATCATCTTTGAGAAGCGCTTTTGGTGGCAGATGATTGTCCTGGAGGTAACGCAGCCACTCCCCGCGAACGTCCGCCAGTCCGCAGCCGTAAGTACGCGCGATCTCCGGCAGGCGGTGGCTGTTCATGTGATTATCCCACCACAGGCCCTTGTCGGTTTCCGGCGTCGCTTTTGGGTCGGGCATTTTGGCCGCCACATGATCCCGCTGCATCAGGACCTCAGCCGTGGTGCGGGACCGGATATTTCGGATGATCTCCTCGTACTGCTGGTCGGACCCATAGACATGGAAAATGACCAGATCCGGATAGAACGGATAAAGATCATGCTCGGCGGGATTGATCAGAAGCTGGGAGGCAAACCCGCCGATGGCGCGATTCTCGATCTGCAGGTTCGCATTGGGAAATCTCTTACGCAGATCGTCCGCGACCTGGCGGCTCCAGTCCTGCTCGGTAATAGACTGCCCGTAAAACAGAATACGGACCGTGTTCCGCTGCGTCGGCGTACTCGTCGCCAGAAGACGCATCGTCCGCTGGATACCGCGCCCTGCGGCGTCTTTATTTGCCAATTGCGGAACCGTCGGCCAGAGACCTTGCTGGTTTGGTGTCTGCATTTTGGGTGCGGGAGCGGGCGCATCCTGAGAAAAAACCGGAGTAATTGTGGAAGCAAGAGCCGCGCTGACCGCCACAAACCGATGACCTGCCTTATGCCGTCTGCCAATACGGGAGTGCATCATTGCAAAATATTTCCTTCTCGGATAAACGTAACGACCTGCTCCAGAACAGAGTCACTCAGTCACTCGTTGTAGAGAACGACGTCTGTCTCCGGGAACCTTGGTTTATCCTGGTTGAACGAACCGGGAACCGTCGATTCCCATCCAGCCGCAGCCGGAGCAGAACTGTGCCGGTGCCTTGGCAAAGGTCATCGGGCTAATCGCGAAAAACTGGTGCCAGGATCTTGGCGGCGGCTTGTCTGCCTGAAAATGAAACTCCCCACGCACAAAACCGTCTGCGAGCAGCTTGCCACAGTTAGGACATTTCTCATTGTGAACCGGTGAAGCGGAAATCGACTGCCGCACCCCACCCTTCATCCGCAGCTGCATCAGGGTTGTGTAGTCGATACCAAACCAGTCACACAGTTTCTGTTCACAATGATATGCACCTGCTTCCAGAGCGACATAGAGACTGCGATGCTTGATGGTTCGGGGGAGCAGAGGCGTTTCTATGCTCCTGTAGAAACAAAACATGCCCCAGAGTTTTCCGCTCTGTGCCTCTTCGCCACACTCAGGACAAATCATGACACCGCCTTCATTGCTGGGCCATCTTCTAGTGTTCTGAAACACTGCTATTATACGCGAGAAGCCGCTCCTTCTGTCAACTACCACAGATTCAGTTTCCGCCCGGAGGGCGAATGGTGAGGGAACCGAACCGCACAGCGAGGGGTTTTCAACCCCTTGCGACTTCTAACCCCTGGCAACTCTGCCGAGGGATGTGCAAAAGGAACGCTATTGGGGGAGCTTGGATACCGTCCGCCGCGCGAACCATAGTGCTCCCGCAATTAGCAGCGCTGCGACTAGCGCACCTACGCTCACGGCTGCCTGGACACCGATTCGGTCACTGGCCCAGGCAAGGGGGAGCGATCCCAGGGGCCACATGCCCAGAACCGAGATCGTGAACAGACTCATCACACGACCCCGCATCCGGTCGTCGGCGAGCCGCTGGAGAAGCGTCTGAACCGTGGACGTGAACACGGTCGAAGAAGCGCCTGCTCCGAACAGTGCTAACAGGGCAAGGGGAAGCAGCCCAGCCCAAGAAAACAGCAGGATCGTGGCGCAAAACCCCAGGCCACCGACGATGATTAGCCGCTTCTTGTCTGACGTTCTCGCGTGCTGGGCGATATAAATGCCGCCTATCAGTGCGCCAA
>JAZKEA010000632.1:0-717 GCA_040387315.1 Armatimonadota bacterium
TGATGGAGGTCCACCTGATACTCGCCACCATCGTGCGCAGTGTAGACCTGACGCTTCCGCCCAATCATCCCCCGGTTGAGATGGAACCGCTTTTCACCCTGCGTCCCCGCGATGGGCTGAAGCTGACGATAGAGCGACGCTAATTCGGCGAGGATAATACACGCCTGGCATAGGCCCGAACTTCCCAGGGATTAGCCGGCTTCTGGATATGTACGCCTTCCTGCAGGGCGTTACCCCAGGTTTTGCCCTCGGCAGTCCAGTATTTGCAGTGAAGTACAATAGCAGGCACCATACACAGTGCCGGGTCGCTGCGAAGCAGAGTGACAAACTCGGCACCCGTAATACCGGGAGGCTGATCGCCGATAATAAGCAGAGCTGGCCGATCACCCTGCATCCGTTCAAGCGCTTCGGTGCCATCGGCAACCACAGTAATATAATATCCCTCCGTCCCAAGGCAGCATCTGAGAAGAGCGATAACGTCTTCGTCGTTCTCCACGATAAGAACACGCTTTGGGTTTTGACCCTTGGAGCGTGTATACCGAATAATCATCAGCAGTTCTTGCGGATTAAACGGCTTACCGAGCCTGTGGCCTTTCTTCAGTTCGTCTCCCGTGAGGGGACGCGACAGCCCATTCTCCGGAAATGCGTGAAGAACAATCACCGGCAGATCAGCGAGATCGGGATCCCGGCGCAGTTCGCGGACGAACTCTGAACCCT
>JAZKEA010000632.1:727-8016 GCA_040387315.1 Armatimonadota bacterium
CCTCGGCAGAAATCTTCCCCAGAAGTGCCTCGCTTGCGATAAGGAGTGCGGGACAGCGGGTGCGTATCGATCGCAATGCCTCTGTGCGGTTCGCGACAGTATCGACCTGATAACCAAATCTGCCCAGGTTCACCTGAATAATCTGAATAGTGCGAGCATCTTTCTCCAGGACGAGAACGGACACAGGGAATTCCGAGACTTCGGACATATCGACCTCCATTGGCAGATAGGCAGAACGTTAAGTACAAAAGGGCCAGAGCATTAAAATCGCCCTATGATACTTTTATAGCGTACCGCTCAGCGCAGAAGTTTCTTTTTATGCTTGACATCTCTCCTTCAGACCCCAAAAAACTTCCCTACGTCTCGCCGCTTCCGCTGCACGCTCAGGCACGGCTTCTTTCGGTCTTTTTCGGCGATCGGCTGGCGATGCTGACACGCTTCGCGGAATACGGCGGCGATCTCTCGCGGTTCCGGTTCGGGAGCCGCTATGTCGTCCTGGTGAATGAGGCAAAGGCAGTCGGTGAGGTGCTTCTCGACCGCGAGGAGGATTACCACAAAGGCCCAGCCCTTTCGGTGTATTCGCGTCCTCTGCTCGGAAATGGGTTGCTGACCAGCGAAGGCGACTTTCATCGAAAACAGCGACGTCTGTCCTCACCCGCGTTTGCCCATAAACGGATAATCAGCTACGCCGCACCGATGGCGGAAGCAGGCGAGCGCATCCAGGCATCTTGGAAAACAGGCGACACGATCAATGTGTCCCACGAGATGATGCGGCTGACACTGGGCATCGTCGGCAAAACTCTTTTCGATGTGGACAACATGGAAAATGAGGCGGATGTTCTGGGACGGTCCCTGACCGCCATCATGCACTACTTTATCCGCGTCGTCCGTGCGCCGATACGGATGTTCTCTGCCACCGTCCCTCCGTGGGAGCGGGACGCGCGAAAATCTCTCGAACACCTGAACCGCACCATCTATCGCCTTATCGACGCGCGGCGGCGCGAGGAGCGAGACACCGGTGATCTTCTGTCTATGCTGATTCTCGCGCATGATCCCGACGATGACAGCGACACGGGCATGGAAAGCCGACAGATCCGCGACGAGGTCATGACACTGTTTCTCGCGGGTCATGAAACCACGGCAAACGCACTCACCTGGACCTGGTATCTGCTGGCGAAACATCCCGAAATCTACGCGCGCCTGCAGCAGGAGGTGGACTCGGTTCTGTGCGGCAAGACCCCGACCTACGACGATCTGGAGCGTCTTCCCTTCACGCTTAAGGTGCTGAAAGAGTCTATGCGTCTCTGCCCGCCTGTTTACGCCCTGGTTCGCCAGGCCGTCAAAGAGACGCAGATCGCGGGGCATCGTATTCCTCGGAAGGCCATCGTCCTCTTTGCGCCATACCTGCTCCATCGACGCCCCGACTACTTCCCGAACCCCGACGTCTTCGATCCCGAACGCTGGACGGACGATTTTGAGAAAACACGTCCCCGCTATGCCTACCTGCCCTTCGGCGGCGGCCCGCGCCTCTGCATCGGGGCGGCCTTCGCCCAGATGGAAGGTCACCTGCTGCTGGCAACGCTGGCACAGCGCGTCACCTTCTCCCTTCCCTCTCATGACTACAAAGCGGTTCCTGAACCGCTCATTACCCTGCGTCCCAAAGGGGGATTGAACCTTGTGGTTACCCGCCGGTAGTGGGCGTGTGCAACGATATAATAAGCGAGCAGGGAGGTAGCCGATCCGTTATGATTACCATTACGCTTGAAGAAGCTCAGGAAAAGCTGCCGCAAATACTGGAAGACGTCAAGCGTGGGATCGAGATAATCATCGAGCAGAACAACATAACTGTAGCGAAGCTTGGTCCAGCGCCTGCTACTCCGGCGAGCATACAGACTATCGAGAACAATGAAAAGCTGCGTCCTCGTTTTGGAAGTGCAAAACACCGACTCGTGTACATGGCAGACGACTTTGAAGCGCCTGACTTTGCGGATTATATGTAGATGCAGCTATCCCTGCTAACAGTGTTTAGCCATATGAAAATAAGTCGCTTTGAAAGCAAAAGGAGAGGTGATTTCATCAGCCAAACCTCAGACTGATGATACGTTATCGCCGCTGGAGGATCCAGAGAGGTAGGGTAGCTGACTTGGGTTAAGAAACAAAACAGCTACCCGCACTCGCATAACACGAAAGGAAACTCAAGCCATGGATAAAGTAGCTGAATCCCTTATCGTGATCATTTCGCTTTTGGCGAGCCTGATCACGATTGGTCAATTCTTCACACCTGCATTCCGCTGCCATAAGCAGACGGACTTAGACATAAAGATTTGATCGTGTAGCCTGGGGCAAGTACGCGCCAACGTATTCACTCCAGGCTATTTATATGGTAACCTATTTTTCCGTCTTTCTCCGCACATCAGATTTTAATTCCAGTCTCTTGACTTCAGGTATGCTATGTAAGTGCGCCTGGTCCCCCGATCAAAATAGTCTTATGAAAGTAACCCACGTCGCACTTCGCCCCACGGAAGCCTCTGCTGCTGCCGGTCGTCCCTCTCTTACCCCCGAACTGCTGGCGGCGAGCGGCGCGCGCTACTCCCGCAGTAACGAGGGACTGGAGGCGATTCTTTCCCGCATCGACCCCGAAAATCTTGACAAGTCCGTCGATGGCATCTTCCGGATGATCGACTATGGTCACCAGAGTATTGCGGACATGGCCCCGGTCGCACTATTCATCGATGGGATTTCGCTCTGGCTGGCATATTACGCGTGGACCCTCTGTCCAACGGCGGGCGGACAGGAGTCCTCTACGCGTTATATCCGTCTGGACGAAGACGGTCTGGTGGCACCGGATGTTCTTGGAATTCCGGAATCGGATCGAGAAGCATGGCGACAACGTATGGCGACCGCATTTGCCACCTACCGGGAAGCGGTTACCTTCTGGGAAAAGCTGGTAAAAGCCGATCCGAACCTGGCAAGAATCCCACGGTCTCTTCAGGAAGATACCTCAGACAAGGCCAAAAAGGCGGTAGCACGGATGCGACGCAACTATGCTTTCGATCGTGCCCGCTACTTCCTGCCGGTTGCCGCCGCCACCAATGTCATGCTGGTAATGTCGGCACGGGCCTGGGTCATGCTGATACAGCACCTGCTATCGCATCCCCTGCCCGAGGCTAAAGCGCTGGGCGCGGCCTGCCGCGAAGAGCTGGGATTTTCCGCGCCGCGCCTGATCAAGCACGCCGCCGCGCAGCCATCGCTTGTGCAGGGGTTGCAGCGGGAGTTCGAGGCGGTACAGAGCCTGTCAAAAGCACTGCCCCTGCCAGCAGGCGGGGAGCATGCGCCGAAACCCAGTCTGGATGTCCTTCCGCCGCCGGGTGGTCTGACGGATGGACAGGCCGCCAGCGACCTTGCACTTCATAATAACCGCTATGCCTACTTTGGCGAGACACTGCGCCGCACTGCAGTTCGCTTTGGCTGGGAAGCGGTCGCCTTTGCTGAAATTCGAGATTTGAACCGGCACCGCACCGGCACAAAATACTGCCCACTTGTCCCGGTCGGCTTCTATTTCGCGACCGATGAACTGCCGTCCTCTGCCGCGTCCGCCGAAGATTACACAGCATTTGGCGAAACGGGTTTTCGTGCTTCAAAGCGGGCTCTGCAGCAGTTGGGTGACGGCAGCCCTGCCTATGTCTATGAAACCTTGCTGGGGACACAGTACCCGTTCGAGCATACGACGACGGCGGACAAGTTTCTTTATGAAGCAGAATTGCGCACGGGAGCCGGGGCACATTACCAGTATGCCCGTCACCTGCGGGATGTCCTGGCGCTCTGGTACGACCGCTACCCGGCAACGCGCGGATTGGTTCTTGAGGGAAGCGCCGAGCCGGAGTAGAACGGAGAAGGAATTTTAAGAGGCGAAGTCGGCGTTGCAGATGCGGTTTCGCCCCTGCCGCTTAGCCTGGTACAGAGCCGCGTCCGCGGAGCGGAGCGCCTGCTCCGGAGAACCGTCAAGCAGAGCCCCGAACACCTCACAGATTCCCATGCTCACCGATACCTGAAGGTCCGCCTGCACCTGTTCCCAGTGATTCGTGTTTACCGAAACTCGAATTTTTTCACAGAGACGCTGCGCTTCATCGAGAGTTGTATTCTGCAGGATAAAAACAAACTCCTCACCCCCATAGCGGGCGACGATATCTGTTTCCCGCAGCGTCTCGTGGAAAAGCAGTGAGATTTGCCGCAGCACCTCATCGCCTGCCTGGTGAGAAAAGTGGTCATTGATTTGCTTGAAATGATCCACGTCGCAAAGAACGATGCACAGAGTGCTACCTTCCTGGCGGGCGCGTGCCCACTCCTCCGGCAAAGAGCTATCCAGCATCCGTCGATTTAGCAGGCCCGTCAGCGCATCCGTCCGCACCTGCCGTTCCAGGAGCGCTGCCTGCTGACGCAGTTTAATCAGCAGATGCGCCTTTTCAGAGTCCGACGCTCGCAGGGCTTTGACTGTCACCGATAAACGTTCGCTAAGCCGTCTCTGCGCATCCGTATCCTGCTTCGCCTGTGTGACTCGGTACGTTATCTCCAGATTCCGTACTCGTTCTTCGTTTTCGGCGTTGAAAACGGCTTCTTTCACGCTGTGGAACTGCTTGAAGTGCTTGAGGGCCAGGTCATAGTCGCCCAGACGTTCGTGAACATCACTGAGCAGGCAATGAGACTCATAGATGTGTTCACGAATTCCAGCTTCTTCTGCAAGCGCCAGTGCACCATATCCGTAAGGGAGGGCGCGGCGAATTCGCGAAGAGAGCGCATAAAGGTTGCCGATGCGTATACGGCAGGAAGCGATGCCCTGGTTATCCCCAACCTGTTCGAAGAGCCGCAGAGCCTTCTTGTAGTAGCGCAATGCAAGCGCTGGCTTGACCTCCTGGCTGACTATGACATCCGCATCCGTTTCGTACCTGCCCGCATAAACGCTGCCAATGTCCAGAAGCGAGTGTGCCTGACCCTGGCGATCCCCAATCGCCTCTCGCAGGTGCAGGCTGGAGAAATGCATTTCCCGCGCCTGTTGATAGTCACCGATTTTCAGGCAGACATTGGCATGATTGCCGATGACACCTGCCTGCCAGTAGCGATCCTTCAGCTCGGTAAAAACGGCAAGGGAACGCTGGTAAGAGTCTATCGATGCCTGGTAGTCACCCCGTTTGAAATAAACGTTTCCCAGAAGGTTCAGAGACGATCCCTGACCTCTGCGCTGGTTTGTTTCCTGGGCAAGCGAGAGCGCCGTGAGGGCGCATTCCATTGAGGTAGCATAGTCGCCGATGTGGTACGCAACAGAGGCAATCGCGTTTCTGACAGAGACTTGCGGCTCGCGTTCCCCCATCGTCTCGAGAAACTGCAGCTCTGTTTGATAGTAATTCAGGGCATCTAAATGCCTGCCCATACGCTGACTGGCGTTTCCCAGATGCTGGAGCGCGTTAGAGTAGGCGCTAATGCATTCCGAGGTAAGCGTGCTGTCCGCGCGACATAAAGGTTCCAGCAGTGCACGGGCCTTTTCTGATTCGGCTATCGACGCCTCGAAATGGGATTGGCGCTCCAGACAGCGGGCAAGAGCGATATGACTGCGCGCCGTAAGCTCAATGCGAAGAGGAGAGGAGGCGTCTTTTTGAGAAGTGGGAGGCGCGGTGATTAGCGCGATCGCCTGCTCCGATATCCGGAGCGACTGCAGGGTATCCGTACTGTAACAGGCGTCCGCCTTCTCCAGAAGGTCTTGGACAACGGCAAATAGATCAGCAGACACGGGGGCACTGCGCCATGACGTGTCTGCCATGGTCAGCGTGGTGTTCTCCTCCGTATCTACTGACGCCATCGACTGCTCCCGTGACTCTTCGGCGCGGCGAGTTAGAAAACTTACTTCAAGGCTTCGGCGCCGCCAACGATCTCGGCGATTTCTTTGGTGATGTTCGCCTGCCGGGCCCGGTTCAGAGAAAGGGTGAGCGTGGAGATCATCTTGCCCGCGTTGTCGGTGGCAGAGGACATGGCGGTCATACGTGCGCCGTGCTCACTCGCGACAGCCTCACTCATGGCCTGATAGATCTGGGTGTCCACGTAGCGCGGCAGCAGACGTCCCAGAATCTCCTCGGCATCCGGTTCGAACAGGTAGTCTTCCTGAGTCGCCGTGTCTCCGGCGGCTCCGGTAATATCGTCCGTGCTGATGGGCAGCAGCTGCACGACAACCGGCTTCTGGGTCAGAGCGGACAAAAAGCGGGTGTAGGAGATATAAAGCACATCGATCTCACCCGAAACATAAAGCTCGCGCGCTTTGCGTGCGATTTCCTGCGCTTCGGCGAAAGAGATACCGGTCATGTTCAGGTCATACTCGCCCACAAGCGGATAGCTGCGGCGGCGGAAATAGCCATACGACTTACGCCCTACCGCGATGATTCGCGTACTTGCCGGTTCCTGACCACGCAGAACTTCCACGGCCTTTTTCAGGGAGTTGGTCGAGTAGGAACCGCAGAGACCACGGTCCGCGCCGATAGCCAGCAGTCCGACGCGCGGGTTATCCGTTTCGCGCACTTCCAGCAGTGGATGGGTCAGTGTCGCGGCGCCGGCCTGCGAAAGCGATGCCATAACGTCACGCATCTTTTCGCTGTAAGGACGGGCCGACTGAACACGATCCTGGGCACGCTTGAGGCGGGCCGCCGCGACCATCTTCATGGCCTTCGTGATCTGCTGGATATTCTTCGCCACGCGGATACGCCCGCGGATTTGCCGCATCGAGGCCATGGGGGTCTCTTCTCCTGCTGCCGACTGTCAACAAAATTTTGGCAAGGACGGTTTGCGTCCTTGCCACTGGCTATTGTACACCGGAACCATCGTATTTGTCACGTACGAGACGCCATCTGTCCCGTTTCCGGGAGTGTCCATGCCGCATGAGTAGAGGGAGCAAACCGCAAACCCGACAACAAAGGACGCGGCACCCCCAGCGTCGAACGGTACTGCAGACAAACCATGACCACGATCATCGAAACGCCAGACGACATTCATACCGCCGCCGAGCGCGCCCGAACCCTGCGCGACGAACTTCAGTCGCACAACATCGCCTACTACGTCAACGACGCCCCCACGGTCAGCGATGCCGAGTATGATACCCAAATGCGGGAGCTTCAGGCACTGGAGGCGAAGTTCCCCGAGCTGGTGTCGCCGGATTCGCCGACGCAGCGGGTCGGGGCCGCGCCGCTTTCCGCTTTCGGTTCGATAACGCATCGGCGTCCCATGCTGTCGCTCGGGAATGCCTTCTCTGC
>JAZKEA010000632.1:8026-10315 GCA_040387315.1 Armatimonadota bacterium
GATGGCACGACCGGCGAAAACATCACCCAGAACCTTCGGACGCTCAACGGAATACCGCTGCGTCTCCGGACAGACACTCCTCCGGACCTGATCGAGATTCGGGGCGAGGTGTTCCTGTCCCACCGTGAGTTCAAGCGGATCAATACGGAGCGGGAGACCAGCGGCGAGCCCACCTTCGCGAACCCGCGCAATGCCGCCGCGGGCAGCCTGCGCCAGCTGGACCCTTCCATCACGGCCAAGCGACGGCTGCAGATCTATCTGTACGCTATCGGCGAGTCCCAGGGCTATCGGCCCGAGTCCCAGGCGGGTCTTCTGGAACAGCTTCGCACCTGGGGCTTCCCCGTCAACCCCCACCACGAGGTCTGCGAGAATATCGAGGCGGTCGTGGCCTTCGTGGACCGCTGGGCGGATCGCAAAAACACGCTGGAGTACGATACCGACGGTGTCGTCGTGAAGGTGAACGATTACCATCTGCAGGGGGAGATGGGGCAGGTCGCTCGCGCGCCCCGCTGGGCTATCGCCTACAAATACCCGGCCCTGCAGGTTCAGACCCCGATAGAGGATATCGTGGTGCAGGTAGGCCGCACCGGGGCCGTGACTCCCCTGGCAATCCTTGCCCCTGTCGCGGTCGGCGGCGTGATGGTAAGCAGGGCGACACTGCATAACCAGGCTGAAATCACGCGTAAGGATATTCGTGTCGGCGATACAGCGGTGATTCAGCGGGCGGGCGAGGTGATACCTGAGGTGGTCCGCATCGTTCCCGAGCTGCGTCCCCCCGACGCGCTGCCGTATACGCTCCCTTCCGAATGCCCTTCCTGCGGAACGCCGCTTACCCGTCCCGAAAGCGAAGCCGTCACCCGTTGCCCGAACACGCGAAGCTGCCCCGCTCAGCTTCAGACCCGTTTTGAGCATTTTGTCTCGCGCAACGCGCTGGATATCGCCGGACTTGGCGAGCGCCATATCGCCCAGCTTATCTCCGCCGGTCTGGTGAAAGACCCCGCCGATCTGTTCACCCTGAAAAAAGAAGACCTGCTGCCCATGGAGCGTATGGGCGACAAGCTGGCGGATAATATCCTTCGCGCGATTGCCGAGCGAAAGCAGACGACGCTCGCGCGGATGATCTTCGCCCTGGGGATGCGCCATGTCGGTGAGCGCGCCGCCTCTGTTTTGTCGCGGCGGTACAACACGCTGGAGCAGCTTGCCGAAGCGTCCGCCGACGAGATGGACAAGATCCACGAGATCGGGCGCACGACGGCGGAAAGCATCGCCGCGTTTTTCACCCTCGACGAAACACGAGAACTGCTCCAGAAGCTGAATGCCGCCGGGGTCCATGCCCAGGGGGATGATTCCGCCCCGGTCTCCGACCACTTCGCGGGAAAATCCTTTGTCTTCACGGGCGCTCTTGTTCAGCGCACACGGGAAGACGCCGAAGCCCTCGTGCGCCGCCTGGGCGGACGGGCCTCCGGCTCGGTCTCCAAGCAGACAAGCTATGTCGTCGCCGGAGATAATGCCGGTTCAAAGCTGACCAAAGCCCAGTCGCTCGGCGTGCCCGTTCTGACCGAGGATGAGTTCGCGGCGCTTTTGCCCAATAAAGGGGCGGCATAACTTCCGGCGTTTCAAGGAGAGAACCGTAACGATGCGGACCATTAATATTCCCAATTCTGATCTGATTGTTTCTACTCTTTGTCTCGGAGTGGCGGACATGGGCACGAAGATTCCCTGGGAGACGGCGCGGCAGATGCTGAACACCTTTGAGGCATCGGGCGGCAACTTTTTTGACACGGCCCGCGTCTACGCGGAGTGGGTTCCCGGCGGGCGTCATGCGAGTGAAAAAGCGCTCGGTCGCTGGCTGAAAGAGAGGGGGAACCGGGACCGTGTCGTGGTCGCGACAAAGGGGGCGCACCCTGATCTTGCGACGATGCATATTCCCCGGATGTCCCCGGAAGAGATTGCCGCCGATGTGGACGGCAGCTTATCCGACCTGCAGACGGACCGCATCGACCTCTGGTACCTGCACCGGGACGACACCGCCCGCCCAGTCGAAGAGATACTGGAAACACTCTGGACTCTCGTAGATGCAGGCAAGATCCGTCACATCGGCTGCTCGAACTGGACTCTGGAGCGTATGGAGGCAGCCAACACGTACGCCACAAGCAAAGGACGTCCCGGCTTTGTCGCCAATCAGCCGCTCTGGAATGCCGCCGTGGTGAATCCCGATGCGTTTGCGGGAGCGGGTATGGTGGCAATGGACGAAGCGACAAAAGCCTGGCACGAGCAAACACAGACAGC
>JAZKEA010000633.1:0-5046 GCA_040387315.1 Armatimonadota bacterium
TCCAGGGACTCCAGGGACTCCAGGGACTCCAGGGACTCCAGGGACTCCAGGGACTACCTGCAAAAAATGGAACGGACGAGTGAGCCAAAAGGATAACGAGCGCCAATTCGGGTTTCGCCAGGAATCATCAGTACTAGAGGAAGCATTGGCCCGGTTCAACGCTGTGCCCCTTCGCCGGAGGACAGGCTGGTCAGCTGACGGCACCCAGTACCTGCTGGAGTGCGGCATACTATCGGGCCTGAGCCGTTTGGGAGCGATCCTGCTTTCCTGCGCTGCGTACCGTGTTATCAGAAAGCGATGAAGAAGGCGAGGGTTCTGGTGGACGGGGATTGATGGAACTAATGGGCGGGGATTATTCCGCGACGAATGAATAACGGAGACAAGGGTTGAGCCGAGAGAAAGATAAGGCCGATAACCTGGATCAAGTGGAATCAATCAGCACCAAAGTGAGTAGAGGTGTTGCAGTCGTGAGTGATAACTTTTTGATTTCTCAAGTTTTCCGCGAACGTAAACGGTCACAAACGGCCTTACGTTTCGTGCTGTCTGCGGCGGTAGGGTGGGTTGCCTTCACCCCCTTTTGCAGTCTCGCAGTCCCACAGGAATTTTCCGCCGAGAAGGTGTCCGCCGTCGTCACTGCACCCGACGACAAAAAAGTCGCTGTGGAACCGGTTGATTTCGCCAACATACCCCGCCTTCTGCCGACAAGCACTGGTAAGGATGCAGCGACACAATTACGTTTGTTAAGGGAGAGGATCACGGCACCTCCACGGGAGCGAGCCAGGCGGGTTGGTCCTGACGGGAAGAGGGAAACGATGGAGTCGTTGTACTGGCGTACAAACCCGTATCCGAATATAGTCTTTAACTCCGGCACCACTTTCAGCCCTGACTCAGGCTTCCCTCCGGGTGCCATATCCGTGTCCGGTACACGACCCCGCTTTGGGCCTGATAAGAATCAACCGGCAGGTACGGATAATTTGTGGCGCTGGGAAGTTCCCCTGGCTTTGCGCGACGCCCATATGATCGGTCCGAGTGGACTCTCAGATAGAACAGATGTGCGATTTCGGCCCCTTGTTTTAGTAAATAAATCTGCTCGCCACCTAGCGCTATTTGATGCAGAGAAGGGCGTGGTGTGGGAAAAGGATATTACCGCTTTAGTAGAGCAGCCCATTTCGGGGGCGGACGCATCTACAGGGGGGATAACCAGTTCTTACGGTGTGGTTGACATCGCCTGCAGCGAGGACGGTGCTTATACTCTGGTAATTCTTAGTACGGGCACTGCAACGACAGAGGTTGGAACTCGTCTGCTCGTCTTCGACCACAGCGGAAAGCTGATCTCTCAGAGAGAAATGGCAGGAGTCACCGCCTTCGCCTTGCATAGGAACAGTTCACGAAACAGCTTCCTGCTCAACGTCAGTGTCTCCTTTCTCGACGGCAAGCCGTTCGAGGGCAAACCAACGTCTGTCAGCCTTTTCCTGCGACGTGATGGATCTGTGGCAGGGCTTTTATGCAAGGAGGATGGGAGTTTCGTAGCGGATTCGCTAATAGTATCTGGTGACGATAAAATCGCCGTTGCTTCTCCTGGTCTAGTGTTCACGCTTCCCTGAAATTGCGTCTAAATGTGCAGCGATACCCTCGGTGCTAAACCGCACTAGAACCTTTTGTCTTCACCGGGATCGTCGGATCAATAAGGCCAAATACTAGAGGCCACTACTCCTGCTCTCCCATGGACCGCCCAGGGCGTGCTGGATGGGCCGGGCGGATGGGGATCACCGGGGCTTCTGGCCTACGTGGAGCGTCACCAGCCCCGACTCGTTGTCTGCGGGCATATCCACGAAGACGGGGGCAAGCAGGAGCGGATCTGGGAGACCCTGGTCATCAACACGGCACGACAGCCTTCCCCTTAAGCCGTAGAGGCCCGGTACACAGACCCATGAGCCGTCTTGTGAATCAGCCAGTGTACGTTGTGTTCTCTCCCGAGACCGGGGAGCCGCAGCAGGTGGACGGTCAGCAGGTACGCGAGATCCTAGACCACTGTCGCGAATGGATCGGTATCATCCAGGTCTACCCGGAGACCGATATTTGGCGGGTCGAGATTCCCCGCGGCATCTGCGATCTGCACTTCGTGAAGCCGAACCACTGGACGCTCCATAACTGGATGGATTAACGCGTGAAGATAACGAAGATGTTTTACAAGCACTTCACCCACCGAGGCTACCCGGTCGAGATCAAAGAAAGTGAGAGAGGAAGGTCTCAGATATTCGAGAGCCCGCCTACCCACTCTCCTCACCAGCAAATGAGAAAGAGGTGTTTCATAGGCGGCCAGGACGCGACCGACCAGATGGAACCGAGGGCTACTGGTGTCCTTGGTGATTTAGGTGAAACCCCGACCCTCGAAGACTGGGAAACGGCGGCGAGACAGTACATTGATGCCGTTCTGGATTCTGTGCGCATCCGGCAGCTGTAAGAGGAGAGACAAAAAAGCGCCCCAACTCCAGTGGCGTTGGGGCGCTTTCAATAGGGGATTATGTCACGATTGTCGATAGGATCTCAGTCACAAGACGGTAATCACTGTCACACCGTCAGCATCTGAAACACCATTGCATTCATCGATAAGAAAAGGAGTCTATATACCTCTAGTAGCCACTGTGTGTTGTGTGTTCCAATGGCATATGCCATGAGGGAACAGCCGTTCAACCATCTTTTTTTAGGTATGCCTCCTCGTCGGCATGATCAAATTATGGGTGGGGCATCCCTCGCCTCAATAACCCTTCCCATAGGCTTGGTTGTATCAATCACCAGCGTCCCATCGGTAACCTCTACGTTGTAGCGGCGTGACTCTTCCATGCCGATCTTGTAGAACGTGGCAAACCCCTGGAAAGCAATGCTGTAGATGCTCGAACTGCTGTGCTTGCGGACGACGTACGCGTTCTTGTCCGCCTCCTCAATAGCGCGTACCCCGACTACTTTTTGCCGGGCATCATAGCGCAGAAGCACCGTCTTGGGCTCACCCAAAAGGGCGTACGCGCGCCGGTTCAGGTTCAGGGTTCCCTGCTTGGTAATGGTGGCCGTCGCCTTCTCAGGCCCCGGTCGCTCCCCACGAACATACGTCTCGAAATCATAAACCGGCATTGCTTTATCGGTATCCTCACGGGCAAATTTGGCGTCAGTTTCTCTGTCTGCCGGCGCATTCCTTTCTTTTCCGGAAATAAATAGGGGCGGTTGTTATCAAATAAGCCTGTCTATAGGGTAAGATGAAAATATGGTGAACTCCGTAAGCGAAGCTGCATCAATCCTCGGTCAAATCAAGACAGAGAAGAAGGCTGCAGCCTCACGAGCGAATGGCGCGAAGTCTAACGGACGGCGACCGCTGAGACCATTGGAGGAGTTTGACTGCATCTGCGGAGAGAACCCGACCAAGCACAAAGCGCGGTGTCCGTTGTGGACTGCGATGGTGCGCCGGGGGCTGGTTCCAAAAGAGGAGTAGGGGTTTTGCCGGTTTTGCCGGTAGGTCACTTTAGGATTAGTAAATAATTTCTTCTGTAGGAGTATCTGCAGAACGGTTCCCAGGGGATGGCACCGGCAGCCGTGGAAACAGCAGGCTAGGCAGTTCTTCCGTTACGTTCAAATGTCGTCAAAGAGGCTGTTTGAGAGCGATTATCCGGGTTGTACGATAACAACCGCAATTTAGAAAAGTAGGGGATACAGATCTTCTGCTGACGGTTGAGGAGCAGGCTGTTTTGGCTATTTGCGGCGTTCGCCCTTTTAAGGCGAGTGTCGTTGGTTCGAGACCAACACGACCCAGTATTCCTCCTAAGTTTCTTGTCAAAGAGTGTCATTCGGAGACAGGAATTGTCAGCAGATAGGTCTTTGTATGCCTCTCCACCATGCTAATGGAGCGCCATCCATCTTGTCTGCGAAGCTGCGCTTCTTTCCTCCGCCGCGTCAGACCACTTCGAGTAGTTGCATGAAGTAGCTGTAGCTATGGCTTGTTCTGCCGAATTCTCCTAACCGTGAATCTCATAGCCCAGTTTAGGGTCGGGTACTTTGCCTCCGATGAAGTTTGTTGGCCCAAGAGCGCTAGTAGTTACGCTCGTGGTCTGAGCACCTTGCGCAAATCGGCGATGCGAAACGCTTTTAGCTTGCCCTGGCGGATGTACGAGCGGATTGAGGACGTAGATAGCTGAAGGTAACCAGCTGCCTGCTCGAGGGTCAGTAAATCCCTCGGCTCTGGCGGCTCTGACGCTTCTTCCTTTGCTGTCGGTTCTACTCTCGCTGCTCATACGCGTTTTCCCTACACCCTCTACACCCTTTTTCTTCGGCTCTGTCGATCAGAAATGTTCTCTCAGGATACTGCACGGGAGCCAGAATGGAACCGGGAATTTGACAACTGCGGGGAACCATGTTATTTGTTAATAGTGTTTAGGTAAGCGCTTACCAAAGTTAGGTAAACGCTTGCGGAAAGTGCTAGAGACGACGTTGCCAAAACGCACCTACTCCGAAAATGTCAGGCCAGCATCTGTGGCCGGGGGGTCTCCCGCAGCCAGAACGGGAGCGAAACCGACGCTGGGCGATATCGCTCAGCGTACCGGACTTTCCGTCGCCACCATCTCACGCGCTTTGCATCGTCATGACAGCCCGAACGTTTCTCACGAGACCCGAGAACGGATACGGAATATCGCGCAGGAGATCGGGTATCAGCCCAATCTGCTCAGCCGATCCCTGGTCAGCGGGCGGACACACATCGTCTCCTACTGGACGTTCGATGCCTTCTCTCCGTACTACGCTTCGGTTGGGCGCGATGTCACCTGGGAGGCATCGCGGCGCGGTTATTCGGTCCATATTCACAATACTTTGAACCCTGCAGGCGGCCTCGAATCGGACCCCTCGGTGACAGCGGGCGAGGCGCGGGCGATGAGTTTCGACGGTATCATCGCCTGCGATGTCGCCTATGCTGGGAACCGCTATGCCGACCAGCTGCACGGACCGGGCGTGCCGCTGGTCGGGATCGGTTTCAACCACCCAACCGACTGCGATTTTGTGAACCTT
>JAZKEA010000634.1:0-6328 GCA_040387315.1 Armatimonadota bacterium
ATCATTACCCTGCCGTATCACAGAGAGCGCAAGGGGCCAAAAGAGGTCTCCAGTGTCCGCTTCTTTGGCGGAACGCCGGCTCAGAACGCCCGCGCCTTTGAGCAGAGCGGGGCCGATGTCCTGCGAGTGGTGGACTGGCTTCAGAAGGAGTCGCCGGAGACGGTGGACAAAACGCGGTTCGGGGTCGTAGGAATCAGTCTGGGAGCGATTGTCGCCCATCTGGCGATGGGGCGAGACCGACGAATTGCCGTTGGTGTCGCAGCGCTCGGCTCGGGTGATCTTGCGGATCTCTACCGCTCCAGCCTGCTGGTCAAAATCCTTCACCGGCAGCATCCGGTACCGCCAATCCGGAGCGAAAAGGATTTTCTGCCCCTGCTTCCCGCTGACCCTCTGACCTATGCGGACCGGAACCGACCCCGAAACGTTTTGATGATCCAGGCGGCGCGGGATCTCTTTATTCCGCCGCGCGATACGACGCGGTTGTGGCGCGCTCTGGGAGAACCGCCTATTCAATGGCTGGATATCAACCACTTTGCCCTCAGTCTGGTTCCGGACCAGCTGATGCGGTCGACTCTATCCTGGTTCGAGCAGGCATGGGCGCAGGGGTCCGAGACCCGTCCCACCGGAGTACCCGATATCTCGGTTCCGACGCTGAAATTCGGGACGGTCGCTCTGATAGGCGGTGATGGACACGTTGTCGTAACACCAGCGGTGCAGTGGCAATTCCATACGTTCGCGAAGCGGCGGGACCACATGTCCCTGCTGCATCTCAACGCCGGTATCAGTGATCGCGGAGCTCTCGTTGGGGCCGGACTAACCGTCAATGCATTTGTCGACGTCGGCCTGATGTCACGTGTACCCCTGACACGGCTGCCATCCTCGCTGCCGTTCCGTCCTTACCTTTCACTGCATGTCGTCTACTGATTCCTCAACGCTGCCCCTCGGGAATATCAGAAGGTGTGGAGGTGTACTGACGCCCGTCGCCGAACCTTGAAGATGAAGGACGGCGCGTTTCAAAAATAACGCATCCGTTCACCCTGGAGGTATTTTAGTTTGAGTACACAGCCAATTCGTGTCACTGTTTGGGGCGAGAATGTCCATGAGCGGACGCATGAATCCGTTCGTTCCGTCTACCCGGATGGTATGCACACCGTTATTGCCGCGGGAATCCGCGAACTGCTTGGCGAGACTGCCACTGTTGGAACGGCCACGCTGGAACAGCCGGAGCATGGGCTGACCGATGAGGTCCTCAACAACACCGATGTTCTTACCTGGTGGGGACATATGGCCCATGGCAAGGTCGAGGATGCCGTTGCCGATAAAGTTTACAACCGTGTCCTTAACGGCATGGGACTTATCGTTCTCCACTCCGGGCACTTCTCTAAAATCTTCCGAAAGCTGATGGGGACCTCGTGTGCCCTGCGCTGGCGAGAGGACCCGAACGAGCGCGAACTGGTGTGGAACGTTCGGCCCGCGCATCCTATCACACAGGGCATCCCGCAGGTCATCATTATCCCGCATCAGGAGATGTACGGCGAGTATTTCGATATTCCCCAGCCGGACGAGCAGATTTTTATCTCTTCTTTTACTGGCGGCGAGGTGTTCCGGTCCGGCTGCTGCTGGACACGCGGTCAGGGACGAGTTTTTTACTTCTCACCGGGGCACGAGACCTTCCCGGTCTATTACCAGCCGGAAATCAAGCGGGTTATCTCGAATGCGGTCGGCTGGGCCTATCGTGATCCCACGACGTCCGTCAATTTCGAAGTGACCAAAGCGCCGAACGCGCCGACAGGCTGGTTTGAACATTTGGGAAACGGATAGGGAGGCTCTGGCTGGAATGGCAAAAGCTCTGCTGGTTGGCGCGGGCGGTATGGGCCGCGCTTGGGGAAAGAACCTCCTGGCATATTCGGAAAAAGTAACGCTTGCGGGATGGGTAGATATCCGCGACGGTGCCGCCGCGGACGCCGCAGAACAGCTGGAGATCAGCGGTCTCCACACGGATACAGACCTCCTCCGCGCTATCGATGCGGTGAAGCCTGACTTCGTGGTGGACGTGACGATTCCGGAAGCGCATCATGATGTGACGGTGCAGGCTCTGGGAAAGGGAATCCCGGTCATCGGCGAAAAACCGATGGCGCATTCCATGGCCGCGGCGCGTGAGATGGTCGCCGCTTCGGAGAAGGCGGGCAAGCTGTACATGGTCAGCCAGAGCCGGCGGTACGATTCTCGCCTGCAGGCGTTCCGATCTCTTATCGCGGAGCATCTGGGGCAGGTAGGCATCCTGAACTCCGACTTTTATATCGGGGCGCACTTCGGGGGAGCGGAGCATAACGACTTCCGCAATCGCATGGCGAATGTCCTGATCCTCGACATGGCTATCCATACCTTCGACGCCGCTCGTTACCTGCTCGGCGATACCGATGCGGTCAGTGTCTACTGCGATGAGTTCAACCCATCCTGGTCCTGGTACAAAGGAGGCGGGGCGTCCGCGACGGCTCTCTTTGAGATGGCGAACGGAATCAGGTACACGTATCGGGGGTCGTGGTGTGGTGAAGGCCGCTCCACCTCATGGGAAGCCGACTGGCGTGCTGTCGGCGAAAACGGGACCGCCACGTGGGACGGTACGAACACCCCCGCTGTTGCCGATATCGTCACCACGCGCGGCGATTTTATGTCCAAAACCGAGAGCCTGACCGCTGCCCCGGAGTCAGGGCTTCACGGCGGAATCGCGGGCAGTCTTCGCGACTTCGTCAAAGCTCTGGAAACGCCGGGGTATGTTCCGATGGGCGAGTGCCACGACAACATCAAGAGCCTCGCCATGGTGTTCGCCGCCATAGAATCCGCCGCCAGGGGCCAGCGGGTGAAGGTCGAAGCGTAAAATAACGAAGGGCTGATCCTCAACATGACGCGGCGACTTTCACCGGAAATCACAGCACGACTCTGGCGTTTCAGCCATCGCGCCGCCGTTGTTACCCTTCTTTATTTTCCTGCTATGGGGTTGTATGCGCGCTCCTATTTAGGTCGGGACCAACTTTGTAATGCCGCTTATCATGGCAGGCTTAATGAGGTCCGCTTCTTGCTGAACGCAGGCGCTGATC
This sequence comes from Armatimonadota bacterium, assembly GCA_040387315.1. Taxonomy (GTDB): domain Bacteria; phylum Armatimonadota; class Armatimonadia; order Armatimonadales; family Armatimonadaceae; genus JACMJB01. The sequence continues at coordinate 3,099 of JAZKEA010000634.1, forward strand.
CAAGTAGGGTTGGATGGGATTCGCACTTTACCCCATTGGGTGAGGCGGTTCGTGGCGGTCAGATAGAATCTGCTCGACTTCTATTACAGAATGGGGCTGACCCGAACGCCCCCGGTGATTCCGGCAGTACGGCGATAGAGAGCGGGCTCCATAATTGGGGCGTGAGTCAGAGCTTGAAAGAGCCTGTGGCTGCGCTCTTGAGAGAAGCAGGGGGCCGGTAGTTACAGTCTCTGGTTACTTCAAAAGCACAAAGCCTTCGGCACAGTTCTGTGTTGAAGGCTTTGTGCTTGCTTGAACTGGGAAGGGGTTTAAGCTTCCAGCTTCGCATCCATCGTAATCTCTGCTGCCTTCAGCAGACGCGAGATCGGGCAGTTCTCTTTCGCGCTTGTGGCGTACTTCTGAAAATCTTCCTCGCTGATGCCGGGAATCTTTGCCGTTGTGTCCAGATGAATCTTTGTCACTGTTGGTGTGCCCTCGGGAAAATCCAGAGTGACGGTCGCAGTAGTGGCGATGCTGTCCGGTGTGATCTTCTGTTCGCCCAACGTTGCGGAAAGCGCCATCGAGAAACAACCGGCGTGCGCGGCGGCGATGAGTTCTTCGGGGTTGGTGCCTACTCCCTCTTCAAATCGTGTCTTGAAGCTATACTGGGCATCGGCAAGCGTGCCGCTCTGGGTCGAAATCGTGCCGTTTCCGGTCTTTAGGTCGCCGTTCCAGACGGCGCTGCTCTTACGGTTCATGATCGAATGATCCTCCGATAAACTATACCTGTTTTCAAAGGGTAACTGAAACCCTCCTGTATGGTTTTGGGATCAAGACTCCGGACTTTTCTGCCGCGACGTGGTGGACGATACAAGGCGAAACTGATTCTCCGGGTTGAACTGCCTGTCACAGAGGCCACAGGAAGCGCGGACGAGGCGCTTTCGGCGGAATATCTGCGTTTTGCATCGGGGGCATTCGTAGACGTATCGACAGTACGCGTGCTTTCTCTCCTTGGGCGGCAGTGCATGGCGCTTGTTGCAGCCAAGCCGCTCCGCCAGCGTCCAGAAGGACTTGGAGTGATCCATATGCACAATATGAGCTATCTCATGACGCAGGGTGTTGACGGTCTCCTCCCAGCCATGCTGCTGATACGCGGGCCAAGACAGGACGATCATATTGCGCCAGCCGGTTGGGGTGCCAGCTTGTGGAATACGGCGGTAGTAACCCCCGTACTGCTTGCGCGTCGAGAGACGAATTTCGTCCAGGTGGAGCGAGCCGTCGAAGAACGTGGTGTTGAGGCGGTGAAACTCTTCCCAGAGTTTCAGAAGCACATCGGGTCGCGCCGAAACGTCGGTAGCGGTACCTTCCATGCTTCTCATTATAGTTCGGCTTGAACGCTTTTGCTGAATCCCGCCAAAACGATTAGATGATGGCGGCTGCTTCGTGTTCGGTGGGAAGACTGTTCAGCATCTCGCGGGCGTCGATGGGTTCGTCAACGATCTGGTCACTGATAAGGCGGCCATCGCGGAACTGGATCACCCGCCCGGCATGGCGGGCGATGTCCGGTTCATGGGTAACCATAATGACGGTCTTACCCGCCCGATTGAGCCGCTGGAAGATCGACATGATTTCCTCGCCGGTACGGGTATCCAGAGCGCCGGTCGGTTCGTCCGCGAGCAGAACCGCCGGGTTATTGACCAGCGCACGGGCGATTGCGACGCGCTGCTGCTGTCCACCGGAAAGCTCGTTCGGCTTGTGGTCCTCACGTTCCGCAAGGCCAACCATTTTGAGAGCCCGGCGTGCGGCGTTGTCGGCAGCCGCGGCGGATGTCACCTTTGCCCGGTTGTAGAAGAGAGGAAGCTGGACATTCTGCAGGGCCGAGGTGCGCGGGATCAGATTGAAAGTCTGAAACACAAACCCGATCTTGCGGCTGCGAACAATGGCAAGGGCATCGTCACTCAGGTTCGCTACCTCGATACCGTCCAGCAGGTAAGAGCCGCCTGTAGGCGAATCGAGGCAGCCGATTAGGTTCATAAAGGTAGACTTGCCGGAACCGGACGGTCCCATGATCGCGACAAACTCGCCGCGATCAATGGTCAGGTTTACCGGACGGAGCGCGCGTACCGCCACGCGCCCCGTCTGGTAGGTCTTCGACAATCCGTTTACTTGTACTAGTGGTTCCGGCAACGTTCTTGTGCTCCTGCCTATGCAGCCTTGGACTTCAGCAGTGTCATCAGGGCGTCGAGGCGCTGCTTGGAGCGCTCGCGCATTCGCTCCGGCTGAGAAGCCGGGTTCAGGGGATTATACTCTTTGGGGGTAGGCATTGTCATACGTCCGGCGCCACCGCCACCCCCAGGTCCGCCCTGGCGCTGTCCGCCGCCACCGAATCCGCCACCGCCTCCCGGACGCTGCCCACCCCCACCGCCAGCACCGCCGCCACCTCGACGTCCACCACCCCCACGCATATTTGTGGTCGCAACCTTTTTAATCTGTGGGATCGTCATCGTTGCCGTGATCTGCTTGTTGACAGATAGTGCCTGCGCATCCGTCATCACCGGCTTAGTACTCCAGGCTTTGAGAATGGGAAGAATCTTCTTCGCCTGAGCGCCGGTGATTTTAGTGGTGGGTGTTTTGTCCATTTCACCCATGGCCATCAGCGTCTGGGAGAGGGATCGATAGTTCTTGTGATTTTCCTGAAATTTGCGCCACGCCTGAAACTGCTTTTGCATTTCGGGCGACATTTGCATACCACCAGGACCACCGCCGCCCGGAGGCTGAGCGTGAGCGGACGGCAGGGCAAACATCATGCTGGCGGCTGCCAGCGCCGGCAGCAGGGAAACCAGCATTTTACAATTTTTAATAGACATACAATACTCCTTGGAATTAAATAAAACAGTGTTATTCATAGCGAAGCGCCTCTATTGGGCGAAGACGAGATGCCTTAAGAGCCGGGTAAAACCCGAAGAAGACCCCAACCACCGCCGAGAAGCTGAAGGCCAGCGCGACTGTCGTCGGCTGGATAACCACACGCCAGTTATTCGCCTTACCGATTGCGGTGCTGCCCAGGAACCCGAAGGCGACTCCCATCAGCCCTCCCACGAGCGATAGGAACAGCGACTCCAGCAGGAACTGAAGCAGAATATCCGCTCGGCGTGCCCCGATTGCCTTGCGAACGCCGATCTCGCGAGTTCTCTCCGTGACGGACACGAGCATGATATTCATGATGCCGATACCGCCGACGACGAGCGAGA
>JAZKEA010000635.1:0-3486 GCA_040387315.1 Armatimonadota bacterium
CGGCATTCAGGGAGAAGTAAGTCGCTTTCGTTGAGATCGGTTCCGGATAGGGCGCGGCACCGTCAACCGCGCCGACGGCTTCGTAGATGAGAACGATGCTTGCCGGAGCCGCCAGTGTCGCCATCGTCGCAGTGTCGGTATTGCTGTAGCCGCCCGCGCCGTCCGTGACCCATTCCCAGAAGAAGTTACCGGACGAAAGAAAGGTGTTCTGCGCATAGGACACCTTTTGGGGCAGCCACGCAAAACGGTCTTTGTCATCATCCGGGCAGACATAGGTGGCGGTGCTGTTGACATAGGGGTAGATACGCCCGGCCCATCCCTGTCCCGCCCCGCCCCATCGCTCTGAGAAGACAAAGGTCTCGTCGTAGTCCTGGACATACTGCATGTAGCCGAGGCCCATCTGCTTCATGTTAGACATACAGGCGATTTGGCGGGCCTTCTCACGAGCCTGGGCAAAGACGGGAAATAGTATCGCCGCTAGAATGGCGATTATTGCGATAACAACGAGCAGTTCAATTAGGGTAAAGGCACGTCGCCCGTCCATTTTCCAAATCATCTTTGATCCTCTTCCTTTGCGATTTGCTCATTCAGAGCAGAGAAAATCTGCTGTTTCCAGCGAATATCCGACAATGTCGATGTGCCCGTTTTTATAAGCCGTGTCAGGTGCGCGGCGGCAAACAGGTGGCTCCGTCGAGCATGGCAACGGGAACAATGCTCGCGGGAAATGGGGTTTCCGGGCTCTCTATTTTCTGGAGCAGCATTTCAACGGCCTTTTGACCGACCCGGTCCATCGCATTACTGACGGTTTGGACCGGGAGGAACACCCGGTCATCAAACCAGTGATGGAACTGAATAAGAGACAAATCTTCCGGTATCTTTAGCCCCACGGCGTACGCCGCTCGGATAACTGCCATCGCTTCCGTGAGTTCGTAGGCGATTATCGCGGTTGGTCTATCGCGATGCTGCAGAAGCGTTTGCGCCGCGGCGACTCGCTTGTCCATGCTCCGCTGCTCGGCATCCTGCCAGTCTAACGGCAGGAGAGAAACATGGGGCGTTTTCCCTGCGGCCCGCATGGCGCTTTCGTAGCCGGTACGACGGTCTGTCTTACTATAGTGTTTGTTGCCGGGGTCATCCGTATCCACGTACAAAATCCGCTCATGCCCAAGACGCAGAAGATGTTCGGTCGCGAGACGCCCCCCGTCCAGATCATCGGGATGAACGCAATCAAACTCCTGCTTCACATTGAGAAAGATTGCCGGGATTCGCAGTTTGTGGATCTGTTCCAGAAAAGGCGGGGCGGTGCCTTCATGTCGGTTAATCAGCACCCCATCTACTGAAAGATCGTTCATGGTGTGCGGCAGGTAGGATTCGTCGTCGATGGGGATGTCGTGCACCTGGGTAAGGACCAGATGAAGTCCTTTATCCGCGACAGCCTTGGTCAGCCCACCCAGCAGTTCGTTGGGAAGATACTGCCCGACCATGGACTGGATGAGGGCGACGTTACCGAAGCGCCCTGATCGGACCGCTCGTGCGGCGGCGTTCGTGCGGTAGCCCATTTCGCGGGCGACCTGAAGAACGCGTTGCTGCGTATCCGGTCGGATGCGAAGCTCCGTAGCGCGTCCATTAAGGACATGCGTGACCGTCGCCCGTGAGAGCCCCATTTGCGCCGCAATTGTGGCGACAGTGGGACGGGAGATCGGCGACTGCCTTCCTAATTCCGGCCTCTGGGTTTCTGCCAAAAAACGATTCCTCGCTGCTGCGCGAAATACTCTCACCGCGCGTCGATGCGCTTGCTAACTCGTGATAGCACAATCTACCACGACACTGCCTTTCTCCGCAAGAGTTGTCGCGGCGAAAATCGAATTCAATTTTTTCTACGTCACAGACGCTATACTAGAGGAAGCCGATAAGCTCTGGGAGTCTTCTATGATAACCAACGAAAAACTGCTGGAAAATCCGCCGCCACAGCCTGTGGAGCGTCTCCCTGCGCGTCGTCTGCGTGAGGCGGGGGAGGGGATGCCGCCGAGTGTCGGGCCACAGAGTATCGGTGTCGTGCTGACGAACGCCTGTAACCTGAACTGCATTACGTGCTGGAGCTATTCGCCGCTGCGGAAGGAACTGCCGACCATTGACTGGCGTCGTCGCCGCCTGACGCGCGAGGTGCTGCGGACGCTCTTTGCGGAGGCTGCCGCGCTTAAGACCGACCGGGTCATCTTCACGGGGGGCGGGGACCCTCTCGCTCACCCCGAGTTTTACGATATTACCGCCGATGCCAAGGCAGTAGGTCTGAAGGTGACGCTGATCTCCAACCTTACTCTGGCGCGTGACCGAGAGCGTCTTCTGGCACTGAAGATCGACACGATTCTCGCGAACTTCTCCTGCGGGGATGCCGAGACCTACGCGGCCTTTCATCCAAACCGAAAGCCCGAAGATTTCGCGACGCTTCTGGAGACACTCCGTGCGGTGTCCCAATCGGGCACAAGTCTGAAGCTTGTCTTTGTCGTCTGCTCGCTCAATGCCCATGTGCTCTCTCAGGCAGTTGCCATCGCCTCTGATCTTGGGGCATCCCTTCAGTTTAAGCGGGTGAGCGTTACCGACGAGACCCGGTCTCTTGACCTGACTGCCGAACATCAGGCAGCGCTTCTGGCCCAGATGAGCGACCTGAAGGCGCAGGCTATCGCCAAGAATGTTTCGGCTAACTGGAATGTGTTTATCGCCGAACTGCGCGGCGTTCGTGCCGAGGAGACGCCGACTGTCGAGGAGACCGGCTGCTGGGCGGGTCACTACTATGGGCGCGTGACGGCGTCGGGAGATGTCTTTTTCTGCTGCAACCAGAAACCCGAACTGCGCGTCGGGTCCCTGCTGGAGTCATCATTTACCGACCTGTGGCAGTCGCCGCGCTGGGAAACAATACGAACTCGTCTCCGTGCCGGGGGCTATGTCCTCGGCTGCGATCAGTGCGGCAAGATGGATTTGAACCACCGCGTCGCCCAGCAGATCCGGGGAATGGCTCTTTCTGTCAAGTGAATTATCGCCACAGGCTAAAGCCCATGGCTGACGGCGCAGACGCCAAACGTCCTGTCGGACTTGAAGGTGATTTATTTATCGGTTCGTTTCAGGATGGTCTCGCCATTCGTAAACAGGGCGGGATCGATAGAAACCGTCAGCCGTCCACCGACGTTTTTTGTTTCTATGGGCTGCCACGTCTCGCCCTGTTTCAGGGAATACGCGCCGTCGTCTGCGGGCACCGTCAGCTTGAAGGGTAGAGTGCTCTGAAGGTGATACTGCCCCTCGCTGTCTCGCCGTACGGACTGGACCGAGGGGACATCAACCCTGTCGCCGATGCTGAAGTCGATGATAAAGTAACGGCCATCCGCAAAGGCGTCCGTGGGAAGTTTGCCTTCCACTGTGAACACCGTTCCATCGAACTTTTTGATTTTGCGGGCAAAGGTGGGCTTGGAATCCGTGAGCCACCGCCCCTCATGT
>JAZKEA010000636.1:0-3171 GCA_040387315.1 Armatimonadota bacterium
GCACCAGAAGGTCGCGGCGTCGCCCTCCCGCAGACGGTAGCTGCGGCCCGCGACGGTCAGGCGGGCGGTTCCCTTGAGGCAGAAGACAAGCTCCTCGCCGGGGTGAGTCACCGGCTCGCTCTCGCCGAAAAGCTCCAGCACGGCGGCATTCAGTCGTCCCCCCGGCAGGCGGCAGGCGAGGATGGAGAGAAGCACCTTTTCGTCGGCAGCAAACGACGGCATGCCCGCGCCGTCCTGAAAAAGCACGACCGCACCCTCGCCGTCCGGGTCCGAACTGCGCGGGGAAAGACTGGACAGATAGCCCCGGCGCACGGCCTGCTCCCGGTCATGCAGGGCGATGGTGTTTTCCTCGTCCGGCTCGGGCTGGGTCAGCTGGGCCACATGGACCCCGAGCGCCTCGCATACCCGCGCGAGGGTCGCGTAAGAGGGTGTAAGCCCTTTTTCCAGGCGCAGCACCGTGTTCTTGTTGACGCCCGCCGCTTCCGCCAGATCGCGCACCGACATCTCCTTGCGAAGACGAACCCGCTGGATGCGTGCCCCGAGTGTGACCGGGGAGGGGGTGGTCACAGGGCGTACTGCCTCGCCCCGGCTGCTTTCCTGTTTCGGCGTTCTAACACCGCCGCCGTTTCGGCTGTTTCCCTCGGTCATGTGCCTGTTCTCCTTGGAGTCGCGCCTCAGCCGATGGGAAAACGTGTCTTTCCTGGGCTGGAATCCCCTCAAGTATTGGCCTCGTCCGAGCATTTGTCAAGAAGGCCCTGACGGTTCTTGACAACCATGCTGTGGTGAGTCATACTGGTTTCGTTGGTGAATCGATAAACTTGCGCTTCGTGTTGCCAGTTACCAGTTACCAGGGATCAGAGTTGAAACCTCCATTGCCTTCCGCTGTCGCGGCCCCGCCGCGACGCACCACGCTGACCGATGTTGCCGCTGCCGCCGGGGTCTCCCGCACGGCGGTCTCCTACGTCCTGTCAGGGCGCACGGTCGGCATTCGGGTTCCGGAAACGACCCGGCAGCGTATTCTGGAGGCCGCCGAGCAGGTGGGCTACCGCCGTAACGCGCTGGGACTCGCGCTTCGGTCGGGACGGATGGATACGGTGGGAATCATCGCCCCTGTTTCCATCATGATCGGCGAGCCGGGCAAGCCCGGCGGCGTTTACTACAAGGACCTGACAGCCGCGCTCGCCGCCGCCGCATTCGAGGCCGGGCTCAATCCGCTTCTGATGAGCGAGACCCCGCACCACAGCATCTCCCTCGCGGACCTGAGCGACCGGCGGGTGGATGGCGTGATACTGGTCGCCAAAACCAGCAATGAATCGCTCGTCCGGGATGCCGCGGCGGAGGGAGTTCCCTGCGTCACCATCAGCCGTGACATCGGCACCTGGCAGGTAGCCACCGACAACCGCTGGGGCGCTCGACTAGCGGCAGAGCATCTCCTGGGTCTCGGGCATCGCCGGTTCGCGTTTCTGACCTATGAAGAGGACAGCTACTCCTCGCACCATCGCGGCGAAGGGTTTCGCACGGCGCTCCGCGATGCGGGATCTCCCCCGGACTCGCTAACGACGCACCTGTATGACCAGCCCAACCGCCTTCGGGTTGCCCTGCGAAGTCAGACCCGTCCCACCGCGATCTTCTGTTTCAACGATGAAATCGCCGTCTGGCTGCTCGATATCTGCCGCGAGGAGGGTATTCACGTCCCTGAGGATATGTCCGTTGTCGGTTTCGACAACAACATATTGGCGGTCACCGTACGCCCGCGCCTGACCACGGTGCAAAGCCCGCTTGTCGAGCTTGCCCGCGCGGCGCTCTCTCTTTTCCAGCAGCAGCTTCGCGGCGAACCGCCGCCACCGACTCCTGTTCTCATCAAGCCGCAACTCGTCGTCCGAGATTCTACCGCATCCCGGACTCTATCCCAATGAGATCGCACTGTTTTGATTCGGCGCTGTGCTATATGTTGTTATGTTGTCCGGTTACCGCGTGTGTAACCCCATCCGTTCCTGGAGGAATCTAAAATGGCCGCATCCACCCGACGTCGTGCTGGCAGGCTCTCAGGATTTACCCTGATCGAGCTTCTCGTTGTGATAGCCATTATCGCCATCCTGGCGGCGATACTTTTTCCGGTCTTCGCGCAGGCGAGGGAAAAGGCCCGAATGATAGCCTGCCTGAGCAATACGAAACAGCTGGCGCTTGGCGTCATGCAGTACGCCCAGGACTATGACGAAACCCTGCCGGTCATGGGGGTCGGCGCCCAGTGCCGGGGACGATGGCAATGGCAGATTTATTCGTATGTCAAGAATTCACAGGTATTTACCTGCCCGAGCAGTCCCTCCAACCAGTGGCTGCCTAACCTGTCAACTCCAAATGGATGTACCACTCCCAGCGGCAATAGTGACCGCGGCGGCTACGGATGGAACTGGACACTGGGCTACGACAGCCTTACTTTTGGAACGAGTGCAAATCAGGCGAGCGGATTTCCCCTCGCCAGCATCGCGAAACCCGCGGACACGATCTGTATCGGTGACACGGGCTTTGACGACCCGGCGAACAACAACTCTATTGCGTCCGGCTGGATCATGCTTCCCGCAGACCCTCGCGGGGCGAATGGCGGGACGTTCACCCAGCCGGGGCTGTTTCCACAGTTTCGTCACCACATGACGGAGAGCCGGGCCGTAGGCGGAGGCTTCAAGCTGCCCACCAAGGGCCGCGCGAACTTCTGCTTTCTGGATGGTCACGCAAAGTCGCTCGATGTCGGTGTCGCGATGCAGACCGCCACGACCGAGGATGGGAAAACACTTAAGCCCGAGGTGACTGGGAGCCCGTCCGCGACGGGCCTGTACGACATCAACTACGTCCTCTGGAACATTTATTAACGTTTGGTATTCCTCCCCGAAGGGGGAGGAATACCGCGCTTATCCCTGCTCAATTATGTGTACTACTCCGTTTTTCTCGCTAACATTGCGCCTTTGTCCGACCCTCACCCCCCCTTGCCCCCTCTCCCGCAAGCGGGCAGAGGGGGAGTTTGGTATCGATTTCGGCTTCTGCAAAGCATATAGGCTTGTACTGCACCTGATCAGGAGCACAGCCGCAGCCGCTAACGCTCTCAGACTCCCCCTCTGCCCGCTTGCGGGAGAGGGGGCAGGGGGGGTGAGGGTCGGACAAAGGCGCAGTAGTCTT
>JAZKEA010000637.1:0-6596 GCA_040387315.1 Armatimonadota bacterium
GGGGAGCCGGGTGGTGCGGCGGCGCAGGGGCCGGGCTACGAGGCGATGTACCTTTATGTCGTCAATGGCAAACCTATCGATCAGGTAACCCAGATCCGTTCGCAGATGCTGGTCTCGGCTCTGGTCGGACGCAAGAATACGCCCGTCTGTTTTGTCCGCTTCATGCGTCCGCTCCAGACTCACCCCCAGGCCGATGCCCGGAGCCATGAGCGTTTTTCCGCCTTCGTCAGCCAGATGTGGCAGACGGTCCGAGTTCCGGAGTCTCAAACGGCTCCGCAGCAGATGGCGGTGAAGAAATGAAGCGAACTTCCAAAATCCTCTTACGTGTTCTGTCCGTCATCGCCGTTATGACGTTCGCAGGAACGACCGATCTTTTGCCGTTGGCTGCCGCTCCGCCAAAATCCAGTAAGGCTTCTGCAATCCTGCCCGCCATTGATCGTTCCGCTGTGACCGGAGCCACGTTCAACACCCGCCGCAGACGCCTCCATATGGCGCCTGTCACTGCAGCGACCAAGATGCGAATGAAATCGGCCATTGTCACACGCAAAGCTTCGTCTTTGCGGCAGGGTGCCGAAGCGCCGGTTGTCCGGATGCCGACCCTACTTCAGTTCGGGGCAACCTCCTTCCAGGATCTGGACCGTGTCGAGGAGGAGCGAGTTAAGAACAGGACCGCCCGCCGACGTCTCCTTATGCGTCAGCGGCGCGGCTGACGCCCAATTGGCTCAGGGTTAGTGGGTTGTAGGTACGGCGCGTTCTGATGGCGCTTTTCCTCTCGGCCTGCTTCTTGCTATTACCTTTTTGCCCCGATTCCTTTCATATAGTCCGGTCCGGAAGCGGCTGGATACATGAAAGCCGGTATCCGACGGAAAACAATCTGAAGGTCACTTCTCTCGCAATTGGATAACAAGACTTATGGATTTCCCTTATAATTATGACGCGGGCTTCGACGATCCGAACAATAAAAATGCCTGGTTCGTGCGGGGAATGGGAACCGGGAAAAGCGTGCTTGAGGTAGGCTGCGCGACCGGTTATGTAGGTGAGTACCTTGCAAACCAACTGGACTGCCGTGTGTGGGGAATCGAATATATCAAGTCCGCCGCGGAGCAGTCCCGTGCCCGGAACTGCTACGAAGACGTAATTATTGGCGATATTCAAGATCCGCATACGGTGACGCCGCTCCAGCCGGGTTCCTTTGACTACATTCTCTTCGGCGATGTTCTGGAGCACTTGAACCAACCGGAAAAAGCGCTGGAGATAGTCACTCCGCTCCTGAAGCCGGAAGGGCACATTCTTATTTGTGTCCCTAGCATCGTGCATTGGTCGATTCGAATGCGCGTCCTGAAGGGTCAGTTTGAATACACGGAAACCGGCCCCCTCGACAGAACTCATGTACGGTTCTTTACGCCCAAGTCCGCGCGTGACCTGATGGCGGCAACCAATCTGCGAATCGTGCGCCAGGGTGGGGTGGTGTGGTTGCCGTCCGTTGTTTACAAACTTTCAAAGTCACTGCGTTACCGTCTTGAGCGTGCGGCGGGTGCCGCATTTCCGAATCTGATGTATGGGCAGGTGCTTCTGGATGCCGTTCCTCTGTCGCAGCCGTCGCCGGTATCGGCTTCGCCCATCAAATAAACGTGACGGCGAAAGATCCGTGGTTAAAGCCGTAAAATCCGGTAAAGAGGAATTGCTGGCGGCCGTGGGGAACTCTCGGGTGTTCGTGCTCGGATTGCTATGGGAGCAACTTAGCAGGGCTCCTGCCGCGATTGTCGCCGCCCGGCAGATTCGAACACAGAGCACTACGACGGCGATACGGAATCAGGACCCTCCAAGAATGATGCGCCTCTCCACCGCCGCTCCCATCACCGCCGTCATTGCTCTGGCTGCCGCGACCCTGCTTACATTGGGCGCTCCCGCCGCAGCACAGGTCACCATCTTCGACAATGGAACCCCGGATGGTTCTCGGTTCGTTGTCAGCGATCCGGGAAGCTCCCAGTTTCTCGCAGATACTTTCACCTTTACCGCCTCGACGCAGTTCAATCAGGTGCAGTGGTTCGGGGGATATGTTCGGACGGACACGCCCCTGACGGGCGGCGACAACTTCACGCTGGCGTTCTACAACACGACGACAGGCCGACCAAACTCCGCGGCGATCTCCGGCCTCACCTTTAGTGTCGGCGACGTGGGAAGAGTGGATACGGGACAGGTCGGGGGAGCCGCCAGTCCTTTCCGGATCTATCGATATGTGGTGACGCTGCCGTCGACGCTTACGTTCACCGCGGGTACGTATGGGCTGGGCATCGTCAACGACACGGCGAATGACACCGATGATGACTGGGCCTGGGCCTCCAGCAGTCCCGACGACCCGCAGTTTCTCCGAACCTCTCCGACAGGCACGTACAACAGTATTCCGTTTGGGAACCTGGCGTTCCAGCTGCAGCAGACCCAGGTTACGACGCCCGTCGCGCCGGAGCCGGGGAGTCTTGCGCTTCTGCTGCCGCTTCTCGGAGGCCTGGGGATAGCGGCGCAACAGACGCGGCGCCGTCGGAAATAGTCGCCTACCCGGATGGGATCTCGGCGGAGAAGTCGGCGTCCGTCAGGCTCTGGGGTTTGCGCCACCGCGTACTGCCGTCATAGCGCAGCGTGGTGAAGCCGCCGTTGTGCCGGGTCGGATAGTGGGTACGCGCCGTATCCGCCGTAACCGGGAGGATGCCCCAGTCTGGACCGGAGGCCGGGGCTCGGGTATCCGCGCATCCGGGGGTTCGCGCGTGGTCCCAGACGAACAGTAGACTCGGGTTGGTCACAGCGGCATCCGGCTTGCCCATCGGTCCTATGGTGATATAGCTCATGGCATACCCCGCCTGCCCCTCGGCGTAGCTGGGACATTTGAAGATCATTCGATTCTTGAAATAGGGCTGGAGCATACCCTGTGTGGCGGGTGTGTCATAACGCACGGCGAACGGATCCGGGGGCTCGGGACTGAGAGCGTTGTCATAGGGTGCCCACCAGGTCTCATTCGGCCCGGTTGAGACGGTTGGGCTGGCGGTCGAGCAGAGCGTATCGCCTGCTCGGTCGGGGCACAGCCGGTGGCGCGGGTTGACGCTGTCATAATCCTGCCGGTACATCCCGATAGCGAAACCGATTTGCCGGACGCTGGTGAGGCAGGCCGACTGCCGCGCCTTCTCCCGCGCCTGTCCGAATACAGGGAAAAGAATCGCGGCGAGCAGAGCGACTATCGCGATGACCACAAGCAGCTCGACAAGCGTAAATGCCCCCCACACGGTTCGAATCGTATGTCTCGTCATTCTTATTTCTTTCCTGCACTTCCAGCTTATCCGAATTCTCCTGTCAGAGGGTATGATTGATACTGTCCCGGTCAGCGCCAGCGCTATCGCCGCTTTTGACGGCGCGACCGACGGACAGAAGATTGCCTGCGGGGAATCACGCATTCAGGCACGGGAATCTAAAGACGGGGCCACAAGAAAAATCGGACGCGACGACTGCTTCCGATTCCGACCCGCCTTTACGCTGCCCGGAGGGACACCCGCGCCTGAGTTGACTCTGGAAGCGATAATTTGGACTCCGGGCACGCGACTGCAGTGCCTCGTCGTGGATAGATGACGAGGACGGGAGTAATGACAGTGACGACAACGACGACGAAGACAACGATGACGTTGCAGCGGAAGTCTCACGGGAGACGATGGATCGGGGCGGCGGCGCTGACGTTCGTGCTGGTGGCGACGCCTATGGTGTGGGCGAATTTCGCGGCGAGTGAAGTGATCGCGGACGGCCTCAATAACCCGCGGGGCCTGAACTTCGGGCCGAACGGGGCGCTCTATGTCGCCGAGGCGGGAAGCGGCGGCGATGGCGCCTGTCAGCAAGGTCCGGAGGGACTGCGCTGCTTCGGGGAGACAGGCTCCGTCACCCGTATCAATCTGCGAACGGGTAGTACCGACCGATTGGCGACCGGGCTGCCGTCCTTGGCGAGCCCTGACGGGAGTTTCGCGACCGGTCCCCACGATATTGCGCTGCAGGGACTGGGCAATATCTCGGTTACCATCGGCTACGGCGGCGATCCGACCAATCGGGTCGCCTCCCTCGGAGCGGCAGGCGCGTATTTCGCCCGGCTGGCGCGGATGACCGCGAACGGAAAATGGAGTCTGCAGGAGGACCTCGGGGCGTATGAGACCGCCGCGAACCCCAACGGCGACGAGGTGGACTCGAACCCGTACAGCATCCTCTCCATCAACGGCAACAAGCGGGTTTACACCGATGCCGGGGCGAACGCACTCAACGAGATCGCCGCGAACGGGAAGATCAAAACGCTGGCGACCTTTCCCAACCGCCTCGTCAGTGCGCCGCCGCTCCCTCCCGGCGTGTCTGTCCCGATGGATGCCGTTCCGACCACGGTCACGGTCGGGCCGGACGGCGCGTACTATGTTGGACAGTTAACCGGGTTTCCGTTCCCTGTGGGTGGGGCGAATATCTATCGCGTCCCCGCCGACGGCGGAACGCCCACGGTCTATGCCGCGAACCTGACCGGGATCATCGATATCGCGTTCGGTGCGGACGGCTCGCTGTACGTCCTGGAAATTGCCAAGAATGGTCTTCTGGCAGCGTTCGGCGGCAATGACTGGACCGGCGCGCTGATAAAAGTCGGCGCGGACGGAACGCGTACCGAACTGGTTCCGGGACAGCTCACCGCGCCGGGTGGGATCGCGGTCGGCGAAGACGGTTACCTCTACGTCACCAACAACAGCATCTACAGCGGAGAGGGGCAGGTTTTGCGTATCGCCCCCTGAACTGTTTCCTCTGGCAGAAACAACAAAGCCCGACAGCAATCGCTGTCGGGCTTTAGTGTGTGTGCGGGTTACGGTGTAATCTCTGCTTATATTCTTTTCGTGTAATCTCTTCTGATTTGTATAACCGTCTTTTCTGTTCAGAATCTCCTGACACTCTTATTCCCCGTATCGGCAGGTGAGGTTGCCGGGAAAAACCGTTATTTACCAGGGGATTTACCGTAATGCCGAATTCTTTTTTTCCGGGCGGCTAAAAGTACCGGAAGATGAGGAGAAAACGGGTCTAAAGTCCCTATCGAAGCCGCTGTGGTGTGGCTACACTAGTCTCAGACGAACCGCTCTCAGGAGTTTAAATCGTCCCATCTGTTGATAGAGCAGGCACCCGCCGTTCCGCAAGGGACGGCGGGCTTTCTTTTGCCTGGGCTATCCCGGTTTTGTCTTGAGATGAAAACGAAAGGACGAGAGCGGGAACGGTTCGGGAGTCGGAACGGGACCGGGCGGCGTTGGGGTCCAGCGTTGTGGCGGCTTGCTTCCCTTGACTCTGGGGAGGCGTTTGGCGCAGAACCAGACCCAGAAACCGACCTCCAACGGGTCGAACGGCCGGAAGATCGACAGACCTTCGTTCTGAGGATTACCGCGCGTTCGCCGCTCCGCGCTGCGGAGGTCGCTGTTCAGGACGATTACCGGAAGGTCGAAAAGGCGGTCGTCCGCGCGTATTCCCGCAACGAACTCCGCTGTCGTCTCGCGCAAAGCGCGGTCACTGACGATCAGCGTGTCAAAGGCGTCTGCCTGGAGATGCAGAATCGCCTGCGTCGTGGTGGAAACAAGGGTGATCGGATAGCCTTTTCGCCGCAGCAGTCCGATGACGGTATTGATTTGTGGGTCGAGCCAGTGCTCCAGCAGAAGGACGCGGCCCGACGATTCGGACAAATCTATCGTAGCCATGGCGACGGCTAGCCCCGCCCGGTAGGTCCGCTGTGATCAATGGTAGATCGTGTGACTATCCACTCCTGCCGTGACGCATCCCAGGACTGCGTGGTTTTCCAATCCATTGTATAGGACGGATATCCATAGTAGCTCGTGCGGTAGGTGACCGTACCCTTAATCTGCCAGACTGGGCTCTCATTCGGCGAGACTGTTTGCGAATCTTCCTCCGGGGCAGGACTTATCTCGATCTTTCCCCATTTCGCCGGGACAGTATAACCGAGATTACCCATGTCGCATTGCTCTAAAATATGCTTATACGCGGCTACCTGGGAAAGACGGCTGAAACCGTCGCCGTCGCTGACGTGGTTCGGGTTGCCTTTTCGTGCGCTCGCGTACTGCTGAATTCCGCGTTCAATCCCGAGCTGAATCCAGAGACGCCGTGTATTCTGGTCTGCCTGCTGGTTGACCTGCAACTGGTGCCGATATTTCGATGAATCAATCGCCAGAAAGTGGATGAGGCCACAGATCAGCGGCAGAACGGCGAAGAGGACCTGGGCATCTCGGTTCATTGGTGTCTCCGGGGAAGCGGCACTGTGCGACCATTATGAGGTGAAAAATCCTCGGCTGTCAATTACAGGTACAGGAACAGTGGGAGACGCTGCCGGTTTTGACGCACAGTAACGTGTTTTTCACCAAATAGGGTAAAAACTAATCGGATAAATCAACTTTGTTCCATCCAACGGAATCGACCGTTGTTTCTCAAACTGGAAAGCACGTCCTATGCCTGTTTATGATGCCTTATTGGAAGCCAACGCGACCTATGCCGCCGCATTCGATGCCGAGGGAGACGGCGCGAAGCCGATGCCTCCGGCGCGG
>JAZKEA010000638.1:0-653 GCA_040387315.1 Armatimonadota bacterium
AACCGTAGCGATACGACTGGGTATCGATCGGGTAGCCGTCCGACGTTAACCGCTCCGTGTTCATCAGTTCTGCTCCTTTACTTTCGAGGATCGCTGTTCTTTTTGATACTCTTCCAAGTTGCGCCGACCAAGTTCACGCCGTAGGGCCTTGAATTCTTCGGTGTTATTTACCGGAGAGGCGACTATGCCTTTTAGGCGGGCCTTGATCAACAGCAGTTGCTCATCACAACGATTTCGCTCACTCAAGCTCTGTCGAAAGTCTTCGACAATAGACCGTAGTTCCGAGTCACCAACTTCTAACAACCGCTTTAAGGACAGAGCGACCGAATCGTTGGCGGCGTTCCGCTTCGCTAACAACTCAGCCTTTACAGCCTCCAAAACCAGCCTGTCCTCATCGCGGCAAGTCATTGTTTGAAAATCACTCATCCGATTACCGCCGTGACTACAATGCCATTGTCGATCTGGACCGTGATCCGGTCCCGGCGAAAGTCGCGCGTTCCGACCTGTGGCCTGCCATTCCTGCGACCAACACGCAGGATAAAGCCGCGCCCGTTCACTTCCCGGCGAAACTCCCGCTCCGTCTGTCCCTGAGCTCGTGCCGCCAGAGCCTCTATCTCGATCTTTCGTTCGGTGGTGGCGATGGCTGATACCAC
>JAZKEA010000638.1:663-4649 GCA_040387315.1 Armatimonadota bacterium
AGAAACCCCATTTGCGTTCCGGCACGGTTGACCAGACCAGCGTTACGGCGGGTTTCTCGCGGCCCTCTGCATCCCGGTGCAGAATGACCCGGTGAATGTGGGTCGCAGGCCGGAACAGGAAAGCGGCAGGGCGGATTGTGCGCGTTCGCAGATCATAGGCCGCTGCGCGCGGATCATTGACCCGCACCTCTTCCTGGTAGCCACGCCAGAGAACCAGCGTCCAGAATCGCCACGGGTGGTCATGCAGAACATCATGGTCGGAGCGGTGGAAAATGTGGAGATACAGACGGCCACGCTTTGTATCCAGCAGTGTCCAGCGCGTTAGATAGGGCGAGCGTGCATCGCCTCGGGATTCGCAGCCAAAGATGATCTTCTTCTGGGGAAACCACTTCATGATTCAGCCTGCTTCCTGTGCTGGAGTCTTTGTTGCCAGTGCGGTACGAACGGCCTTGATCGCGCCCTCGGGGTCTGTCTCAAAGTCCTTGATGGTAAAGCGCATCACTCGGTAGCCGTGCATCGCCGCGTGGTTCGCCTTCTCGCAGTCCTTTTGAATCCCGCTGCCCCGCCCGTGCTTGCCGCCGCTCCAGACGCCGCCTTCGAGCTCCACCAGGAGCCGGGCATCGGTATAGCAGAAGTCCGCGCGAAACTTACGTGGCGGCGCGAAGACGAACTCCGGAACCGCTTGCGGAAGATCCTGCCCGAACAGCCGGAGAGCATGAAGGAATTCGCCTTCCAAAGTGCTGGGAGCTTTAGGCAGCTTCGCTCTCATGCCTTCATGCCTCGATCTTCCAGCGACTTGATGAATGGCTGACGCTGCCGCTTCGACTCGGCGATCATCTCCGCCGCCTGCTCCGTCAGCGGTCCGTTCAGGCGGGCAATCGACGCCAGGGCTTCGGCAGTAACGGCTTCCCCGCAGCGGGTACACACGGGAACGGAGAAGTAGATATGGCAGTGCTTGTTCGCCAGGACATCGAGCAGACCGGCGATCACCGTCTGCATGGCGACCTCTCGATCGGGCCTGCCGAGATGCGCGGCGACCTCACGGGCAAGCTGATTCGAGAGCGGCTCGTGGCTGTTGGCTTCATCCGTTGTGCCATGGGTCTTGGCAGCGCTCACTTGATCGCTCCCAAAGTGACTGGCTTGAATTCCAGCACCCATACGAACGGTCGATCTGTCCAGCAGTGACCCGTCTTCAGCGGGTGCAGTTCGTTCCAGAGGGAGATAAAGCGACGCTGCGCACAAACGCCATCGACGATTCCAGGGGGATAGAAACCGTACCGGGCCTTAAACTCCTCTGAATAGAGAAAGGCTGCCCCTTCCGCAATCGCGTCGTCACCGCTGATGTCGGTAACACGCTCCACACGGACGCGAACGATCTCCAGCGTGATTCGGGACGCCCAGCGCGGCATGAAGATGGAAGGCAGTGCTTTGCCGTTGGCATGGCGAACGGCAAAGGCGTCGATCTCATCCACCTTGCCTCTGTCGTAGTTCGGCCAGTACATGGCTACCGTTTCATCAGCCAGATACCGCAAGCCGAATAGATTCCCGTCGTGCGTGACCTGGAAGTTTTCACGGACCCAGAGATGGTCTCCCGCTTTCCCGTACGGGCACGGAAAGCCATCGGCATTCGGATAGGCACGCTTGGTAAGCTCCGCGAGACCGGGAACGTTCTGGCGCTCCCAGGCAATCCAGTTGCCACCACCGTCTTCATGGAAGCAGCCCGGCACAAATCCCGCCTTCTTGTTTTCCGCTTCCTGCTTTTTGGTGAACTTCAGGACGCGACGGGTTTGAGACTTTCGCCCCTCCAAAATGGCCTTCACCATCGGCGCGGAAAAGATGATCGGCCTCTCCGTCATTGCGCCGCCTCGTTCTCTTCCGGCTCGGAAATCTCGGCAAGACGCCAGTAGCTGATCTTGTTTTCCTGCCGCTTCACCAGGACACCACTCGCCAGTTTTTCCTTCATCTCGGCAATGATCTGATGGTCGTTCCAGCCCTTCTCCGTCAGGGCATTGCGCACAAACGAGTAGGGCACCCAGACGCCCGGCTCGGCCTCATCCAGCTCGGTCAGCACGTTCCACAGGTCCACGCTGATATCGGCGGCACGGAGCCGCTGCAGGTACTCGATATGGATCGCAAGCGCTTCCGGCGTTGCCGAGGCGCGCTTCTGAACGATGAAACCGATAGCGGCAAGCGAGTACTGCATCCAGAAGACGCCGGACTCACCCGCTTCGAGCAGGTACTGGTCTCCCTCGGTCTCCCCGGCATACAGGCTCAGCCGGTCCAGCTGGTCGATTACCTCGGCAGGTCCGACCCGTCCGGCAAGCGCTTCGGTCATAAAAGGCTCATCGGCGATCAGCGCATGGGCGAGGGGCTCGGCAAAGTCGAACGGGAAATAAGCCGGCGGAAGATTCGCCTCCTGCACCTGGCGGTACACCCAGGCATCTCCCGACAGCAGGGCCGCGATCACCTGACCGCCCGGATGCGTGTCGAAGTACTCGGCAAAGCCGTTCTCGGGACGGACCAGGCGCGGGGCCGGGACCGTTAGTTCGTCAGTCATCGAGGCCGTCGATTCCGTACTGCTCGGGAGGGACAGGGGTAGCGGGGACAGCAGGGCTGACTGAACTGACTGAACTGGCTGAGTGGTCATAGGCGTCGTCGGAGTAGTTATCAGCGTCATAGGGAGCCTCCTCGTAAAAGCGTGTAAACGCGGGGTAAAACTGCATCGGGATGGTCGTCCACTTGCCATCGCGGTTCTTGTCGATTTCGAGATCATAGGAAAGCCATCCCATCTCATCGATTTCTTTGCCCTTCTGGGCATCTGTGCATCGCAGGATG
This sequence comes from Armatimonadota bacterium, assembly GCA_040387315.1. Classification (GTDB taxonomy): domain Bacteria; phylum Armatimonadota; class Armatimonadia; order Armatimonadales; family Armatimonadaceae; genus JACMJB01. Next base: position 3,499 of record JAZKEA010000638.1, read on the forward strand.
AGCAGGACGTTTGCATGCTGCTTGATTGCCCGGCTTTCGCGCATCTGTCCGGCATCGTTGAGCTGAGACAAGGCCATAACGGGAACCTTCAGCTCGTTTCCCAGCCGCTTCAGGTCCTCGGCGATCTGGGCCACTTCCCGCTCACGATTCTCACTGCTTTTGCCCCGTCCCCGGTCTGGGGTCACGAGCTGGGTATAGTCCACGATTACGAGGTCGCATTCACCGCACCAGCGCGCATACCGGCAGATGGTGGCGATCCGGGCAACGCTGACGCTGCTGTCGTCGTAAAGCCGGATCGACATTTCGGCAACGCGATCCATCTTCTCGTCGAGTTTTGCCCAGTCGGCATGGGACAGTTCTTTGCGGGCGAAACGATCCTTGGGGATACGGGCTTCCGAGAAGGTAATCCGCTCCAGCAGTTCGTCCTGCTCCATCTCCAGCGTGAAGACCAGGACGTGCTTCTGCTGCCGTGCGACATTCGTGCCGACGTTCATCGCAAAAGTAGATTTGCCTTCGCCAGATTGCGCTGCGACGATGATCAGGTGGCCGGGACGCAGGCCACGTGTCGCCTGATTGAGCCTCGGGAAACCGGTGTCCAGCCCACGCAGACCGGTCGGACTGTCGTAGTCGGCATGCAGTTTCTCCCGGAAACCCGGCATAAGCTCCGAGACGCGAACTGGTTTCTGTCCCTGCAGACCGGCATCGGACAGGGCGAGTATCCGGGCCTGGGCATGGGCAATAAACTCACCTGCGGTTCCATCGAACAGGTCTGCGTCAGCATAGAGCCCCGACAGTTCGCTTTTTGTCAGGCGGAGAGTGGCGGCATCACGAACGATTTCGGCATGACGGGTGACCGTCGACGGAGACGACGCACTGTCATAGATCGCCCGAATGATCTCATCGGCGGTGGGGCGGTGGATGTCGAGATCTCGCATCTCCTGGGCGATGGCGCGGCGCAGAAGCGGCTTGTCACAGGGACTATCATGGGCGCCAGTCTCCTGGGAGATCCGGCAGATCACCCGGTAGGTCAGCGAGCGAGCACGCCCGAACGCGGCCCGGAAGCTCGCTACGGCCGGGTGCGGAACCACATCGTCGTGCTCCGACTCGACCAGCAGCACTGCCTCTTCGTCGTCGTCGTCGTCGTCGTCGTT
>JAZKEA010000638.1:4659-6541 GCA_040387315.1 Armatimonadota bacterium
GACAGAGAGATGTGGTCAAAATGCGCGTCGGTCAAACCGGTGTTATGCACCTCGTAGATCACCGACCCGCCGCCTTTTGCCATGGCGCCGAGTACCCCGTACTGAAACGGCAGGATGGCCTGCGCCTCGTTCTGACCACCGGGAGAGGGGTTGGAATAAGTCAACGCAGCACCTCTTCCGAGGTTTCCAGAGCGGTTTCCGGCGCAGTTTCCCGTGACGACTCACGGGACGCTTCCCGGAGGGCGGTAAACCCCGAGGGGGCACGTTTCGCGGCAGGCGGAAGCGCCCCGGCGGGCTGACCGGGCCGCCAGCCAAGCGGGTAGAAATTGCCGTCCACGCAGGGCCATCCACCAACAGGGTGGTACGTTTTACCGCCACTGACCCCGATACGAACGCCGTTGTGATCGTGAGGCAGCGTTCCCTTGGCAAAATACTCTTCCGGCGTCGCGCTCGGTCGTCCGGACCGGGCCTGCTGCCCACCGTCGCCGGTCGCAAGAGCCGCCGACGCGCCGGAAACGGGAGGCGGTTCCGAAGGCGCCGGAACAGGAGCACGGCTGCCAGTGCCGCCCCGGTAAACATCGGCGCGCCGTATCCAGTTGCGCCAGGCCGCGACCCAGTTGATCTTCAATTCGCCATTCGCGATGAAGTGATCCCGGAACTCTTCGGTCAGCGTTTCGACCAGGGACGGCGCGAAGCCGGGGTATCTTTCCGTAGACCAGGCCAGTGCTTCCTCGGGAGGGGTGAAGTCCTCGGGAATCCGAGACTTTTTCTCCGAGCTCTTTTTGGTGGGAGCCGAAGGCGAAACGGTAGGTTCCGATTCCGTAACAGCGTCGCGCGTTTCTCCCAAAGGAGATGGATCTGGTAATGGATCAGGAGAAGGAGATGGATACGGAGATGGGGCATTGCTTGAAACAGTTTTAGCAATGCTCGATTTCGTTTTAGCATTGCTACGAGCATCGTTTAGCATTGCTTGATCGGGTTTTGGGCTTTGCTCCGGTGCCTGAGTAGCATTGCTTGCGTTAGATTCAGCATTGCCCCAGCGCTTCTCTGCGGCGATCTTAGCTTTGCTCGAACGCGAGGGAGCAGAGGCTGCATAGGGGTTATGCTCGGCCCAATCATGGACATGATAGGGGTCGCCTGGGTTCTCCGGCGCATCCAGGAGTCGCACGGCCACCAGTGCCGCGATGTAGTCTTCCGGGTCGCCTTCGTACTGACTGGCGATGGCGATCTCTTCCGCATCCATGCCTCCGAGATCCCCCTCGGGGCTGTTTTGGGCGACGAAGGACAGCAGAGTGATGTACGACAGCGCGCCTTCTGCGCCGAGTTTTCGGCGCAGTTTGATAAACTTCGGGTGCGTGAACAGCCCGATAGAGAGACGAAAATCCGTGTTCACTTGGAATCTTTCTTGCGTCGAACGTAAACAGGCCCGCTATATCCCGGCGATGTGATCGAGATGTCCCAGTTTTGCTGGAAATGAATGGCATCGCCGTGCTTTGGGTGTTCTGCTGCCAGGTTAAAGGCGGCACAGATCCACTTTGCTTGCCACTTTTCCAGACCGCCTACCAGGGTGCCGCGACTGTCACAGGTTACGGTCCACTTGCCCTGATTAGGCCCGGCGTTTGTCTGTCGCTTGATGTAGTACTCGCGGGGATTAGGCATCGACCGGGGTCTCCTCATCGATGTCCGAAAACAGATCCGGCGTCAGTACCTTATCTTCGGCCTCACGCAGATAGCCGACGCTGTACTGGAAATAGGTGGGGTTCAGCTCCGCCCCGGTGCCTCTTCGACCATGCTTGACGGCGCGCATCGGAACGGTACCGAGCCCGGCGAACGGATCGTAGATCAGCTCGCCTTTATTGGTGTAGCGGTCGATCAGGCGGTC
>JAZKEA010000639.1:0-320 GCA_040387315.1 Armatimonadota bacterium
TTTTCCGGCGCCTGGTCCAGCAGCATCAGCCAGTCCTCGACAGCGTCGGATTTCGGGAAAATCTCATTTTCCTTATACTCCATCGCTACGGCCCGGTTGAGGTCATCCTGCGTAATCCCCTCATTGGGGTTCTTGGACTCGATAGCCCGCTTGATGGCGAAGTCCTTCGCCCGCTCGACAAGCGACGAAAGCAGAGCGCCCGAGACCAGGTCCTTCCAGTACAAACGCTCGGTCGAACCGTTGCGCTGGAAGACATCCAGGAACTCCGTCTCGCCGGTCTTGCGCCACAGATACGCGATGGTACCGTCGACCAGGGACTG
>JAZKEA010000639.1:330-2431 GCA_040387315.1 Armatimonadota bacterium
GCGGAAGGTGGTGAAGTCGTGGTGGCCGACCAGGGCCTGCGCCGCCGCCTTTCGGTCCCCATCATGCTTCTCGATCTCGGTAGCATCGATGGGCACGTTCTCGTTCATGTAAATGCCCAGAATGTCTCTCGAGGCTTTCCGGTCCGGTCGCCGAACACGAACACGGCGGTCGATGCGCTCCGGACGAAGAATCGCCGGGTCGATATAGTCAGGCCGGTTGCTGGTCAGCATCACCACGACATTTTCGCTCGAAACCAGACCATCCATCTCCGCGCAGAACTGTGGCACGACCGTGTTGCTGATATTGGTGAAGCGCCCCGAGTTACGGGTACGGAGAATACTCTCGGCCTCATCGATGAAGATAAAGACAAGATATCCTTCCTTCGCTTTTTCGCGGGCGGTCGCGAAGATATCACGAACCTGCCGCTCGGACTCACCAAGCCACATATTCAGAATCTTCGGGCCGTTGATGTACATGAAGTACTCGGAGACGTTTTTACCGGTACGCTCGTTGTACTCGCGGGTCAGGTTGTAGGCAGTCGCTTTTCCGATAAGGGTCTTGCCGCAGCCGGGAGGTCCGTAGAGCAGAATGCCCTTCATAGGACGCTTACCGAACTTCTCGTACAGCTCCGGGTAAACAAGCGGCAGCTCGATGGCATCGCGGATGACACTGATAACCTCGTCCTGTCCGCCAACCTTTTCCCACGGAATCTCCGTGACGGTCTCCAGGAAGTACTCCCGGTTCTCCTTGGCGGCGAAGTGCTCCAGAGCCAGCTTGAACGACGGCTCCATTCGAACTTCGTCACCCGCTTTGAGAACCGCGCTCGAAAGCTGAGTAGCCCGTCCAACGACGCGGCTGTTCATTCCCTGGGAGTCCATGCTGACCCGCAGACGACCGTCGGCCAGTACCTCGGCGATCTTGACGATAGGGCCGCTGGGATGGGGGCCCATGCCCGCGAGAACGGCGTAGGCGTCGTTGACGCGTACCCGGTCCCCAACTTCGAGCGGCTTATCCCTGTCCAGCTTCGGGTCCACATTGGCAATGAATTCACCGTCGCCAAGCGCGATCTGCACGGTATCCTCGCCGTCGATCTCGCCCATATAGGTAGCAATACGATTCGCGGGCGCGGTCAGCTTGTTATACGCCTCGTCGTACTCGGCGATAACCTTCTGCGCCTCCTGCATCTGGCGCTCATCTACCTCAAGCTGGTGGCGAAGCAGCAGCAGGTACTGGTATTTCTGGTCTGAGGGCGACGTTAGCGAAAGCAGTTCGTCCGTGACGGCGAGCGCACGAATCGTGGTTTCGTAGTTTGGTCGATCCTCATCGTCTAAGCTGCGCGGGGTATCATCTGCCGCTCCGCGCGCCGTATCACTGCGTCCTGAGCGACCACGCGGAAGCTGGTCGTCCCGATCATTCCGGTTCTTTGCCATAAGATTTTTCTGGAGCTTTCCTTTTAAAGGTTGCTTATCTGATTGTTCGCTGTGAAGTCTATTAATAGGGTGTCTGGTTGTCCAGGCAACAGAGAGTGTAACGGGGTGTATCCCAAGAAGTTCCTGCGACCATATTGGAATACAGTGCTTCGCTCGTTGTCAGCGAAGCATACATTTGTTTTACGCTGAGGGTTGGGGGGTGGTTCCCATCGCTTGGTGCCGATATTATACCCGTCGTAGGCATTGTAAGAACCCGCCTTTTGGCGGGGTAGGAATCCCGGTGAAAGCACACAATAACGACGAGGTCTTAAAGGGCTTAGAGGAAGTATGCGCCTGCATTGCGTCACTTCGGACGCGGCACGGCAGAATCTTCAGCGGGGATCGAGCGGAGCAGCAAGCGCGTGTTCTGCGTGCCTTCTCCGGCTTTTCGTCGCTCTGGGATCGACGGCTTCGCACTGGCTGGGCACCTCCCTCGGAATCCCCGTTTCCCTGGGCACAGGTTATTCTGTCTCTTGAAGCACTGCTGCCGGGCTTAGCGGACGCCGAACATTGGCTGGTACGATCCGGTACAGGCAACGCCACGTTCAAACCTAAAGTGGCTGCCCTTGTACTCGCCGGGAACACGCCGCTCCTTGCCTGGTCACCGCTAGCCGCCGCGCTGCTGGCGGGT
>JAZKEA010000640.1:0-4934 GCA_040387315.1 Armatimonadota bacterium
GACCGTAACTTGCGCCGGGAGGGTAGGTCGCAATGGCGAAGGGGCGTTCGTCCCGGAGCGTCAGCTCAAGCGCGGGGCTCAGCATCAGGCGGTACCGGTTCTCGGGCAAAGAGTATCTGCGTTACCGCGACCAGGGCGGCGGTCTCGGTGCGGAGGATACGCGGACCCAGCGACACCGAAACACCGCCGGAGGCGGTCAGCAGGGACACCTCACTCGGGTCGTCCAGCCCGCCCTCCGGCCCAACGACTCTCAGAAGGTTGTGGTGTGTCGGTGGGATTTCGGCTAATACGGTGGGAAGGGGAAGGGCGGACGACTCGTGCAGGATCAGGACGCGGTCAAAGGCAGGAAGACGTTTCGCGAGGTCGGTGGTCAGGCCAACCCATTCCACCGTAGGAATAATGCCGCGTCCACTTTGCTCCGCGGCTCCCTGAAGGATGCCGCGCCAGCGCACGAGACGCTTATCGATCTTCTCGCCTTCCGCAAGCCGAGCGACGCTGCGCTTCGCGGAGAAAAAGAGAAAGCCTGAGGCTCCGATCTCGGTTCCGTGCTGCAGTACCTGTTCGATCTTGTCCGAGGTTTTCGGAAGCGCCTGGGCGACGGTAACTCGGGTTTCCGGCTCCGCGAGGACCGCAGAGCGACCGGTAACGGTCGCTGAAACCGTCTTGCCTGACATCTCGTTCAGTGTCCCCTGGTAAGCGAACCCCTGCCCATCATGGAGCACCACTGCCTCACCGGTACGCATACGGAGGACATTGCGCGCATGGTGGGCGGCATCGGAGGGAAGCGTCACGGTGTCGCCGTTTATGGCCTCTGGCGGGACGAAAAATCGGGGTGTGGAAGACACTAGGCGGCGGGACCTTTGCGCGGGACCAGCTTCAGCATCAGAACCTCGGTCGCAAGCTGGGCGTTTGCGTTCCGCACGAGGTGACGTCGGAAGGCGAACAGCGTTTCGACGTTCTCGGCGATCTGTTCCGTTCGGTAGCGCTTCGCGGCTCCGACGACGGCCTCCCGAAGGTTTTCGTGGACAATCGGGGCATTCGCACCCTGGAGAGCGACAGACAGGAGGTCGTCGTGCCACGCCATCAGAACCTCCATCGCCCGGTTGATGTCCCCTCGGCTGGATTTATCCGGCTCCGTGCTGTCGTCGTCCTTGTCACCTTTTTTTCCTTTAACCACTGGGGGCTTTGCGGCGTTTCTCAGCTCTTCGGCCAGCTTGAAGGCGGCGATTCCGGGGCTGTGTGCGATGCGCTGGGCGAGCGTCAGCAGACCCTCGCGCTGGGCGCGCGCTTCGGGCGCATCGGCGTATCGGAGCGCACGTCCGGTCGCCCCCTGGCTATAGGCTGCCGCCACCCGGGCCTCGGCAGGCGAAAGGCCTTTTCGCGCCTCCATGGCGCGGGCGATGATGTCGATCGGTGTCTGGCGGAAGCGTACCATTTGGCAACGGGAAAGGATCGTGGGAAGGACGGCTGTCGGAGCAGGCGCGCAGAGCAGGAACTGGACGTAAGACGGCGGCTCTTCGAGTGCCTTGAGCAGTGAGTTCGCCGACTCTTCGTTCATCGTCTCCGCCTTTTCAAAGAGATAGACACGCTTCGGGCCGGCAACCGGTCGGAAGGGAAGGGTTTCCAGTGCGCCCGGGGGATGACCGGGCCGGGACCAGAGCTGCCATATTTTGGTCATCTCGCCATCGGGGAGGATACGAACGACATCCGGATGTTGGTTTTCCGTGATACGGATACAATTCGGACATTTTCCGCAGGCATCGAAGGCAGGCGCTTGAAGCGGGCGCTGGCACAGAAGCGCCTTGGCAAACTCCAGTGCGGTCGCCGCTTTCCCGACCCCTTCCGGACCAACAAAAAGATACGATTGGGGAACCGCATCCCTCGCCACAGCCGTCCTGAGCGCCGCTACCGCAGCATCCTGACCGATGATGTCTGAAAGGGGCATGTTCTTTTCAAGAGACGCGGTGGGGGCAACGACGGCTTAAAAACGCTCGAAACGCTCGACATCGACGACGAACGTGACGGCGCCACCGACCTCGACCTCAACCGGGGAGGGAATAAAGGTACCGACAGGCCCCGCATCCGGCGGAAGCACATTGACGAACTGCTTGCGGGTCTTGCTCGCCTCGCCGATGATGCTGAGGACCCGGTTTACGTCCTTCTCCTCGGTCCCGATCAGGAGTGTCACATTTCCCTCGCGCAGGAAACCACCTGTCGAACCGATCTTTGTAAACTTAAACCCGCCCCGTAGCAGGCTTTCCGTTATCTTTCCCCGGTCCCGGTCGTGAACCACCGCGATTACGAGCTTCATACGTTCCTCTGCTGCCTTCCGCTGCTGTTATTCTAGGACTATCTGCCGGGATTAGACGGCCGTGGAGGCCGTGGCCCCTGCGGACGTGTCGGTCCCTGTTTCGGACCTGTATAATAGGGCCTCGACCGCTGTCGGTCGCCCTGTTGCTCATTCCCGCGTGGCTGTGGCCGATCCCGGTCACCCGAGGGTCTGCCGCCGTATGGCCTGTCTCCCGAGGGCCGGTCGCCGTTCGGTCGATTATACGGCCGATTTTCACCGCCCGGTCGTGGTGGACGACTATCCCCGCCCCCACCGTAAGGCCGTGCCTGAGGCGGCCTGCCTTGCGGCGGTCGCCCCGGCTGACCTTCGCCCCGTGGTCGATCGTTGTAGGGCCTGTCAGTTCTTGGTCGATCGTTATAGGGTCGGTCGTTTCTTGGCCTGTCGTTACCCGGTCCGTCACCACGTGGCCGGTCATTATAGGGTCTTGCTCCGCCCGGACCCGGTCTTCCGCCCTGCGGCGGCCCCTGCGGTCGCGGGGGGCGGTCCGGGCCACCACGGTCTGGACCACCCGGCCGAGGCGCATAAGAACGCGGCGCGGGGCCGTTCGACGGACGCTGGTGTGGACCACTCGACGGGCGCTGCGGCGGACGAGACCCCGGTCGCTGCGCGGGAAGATTATTCCCTCGCGGAGCCATGGGCCGACGGCCACCGTTCCCCGCGGACAGGCCCTGTGCTTCCCCGGATTTATCCCCGGTCAGGATACGGCGCACTTCGTCCGCTGTCAACTCCCGCCACATCCCCGGTTCCAGGCCGCTGAGGCGAACCGGGCCGATGCGCAGACGAACAAGCTTCACGACGGGATGGCCTACCGTATCCAGCATACGCCGTACCTGTCGGTTACGGCCCTCGCCCAGCGTCAGCTCGACGATCCAGGTTCCGCTTTCCTGACCGCGCCCGATCAGCAGTGCGTGTGCTGGGGCGGTGACTTCACCCTCGCCGATAGCCAGACCTTTTGACAGGGTCTTGATCGCTTCCTCGGTTGGCTTGCCTTTGACCGTCGCCTGGTACAGCTTGCCCAGGCTCTGGCTCGGGTGGGTCACCCGGTAGATAAAGTCGCCGTCGTTCGAAAGGAGAATCAGGCCCTCGGAGTCGGCGTCCAGTCGTCCGGCAGGCACCAAGCGCGCCCCCGGAATCCGAACGAGATCGGTGACTTTCTTTTCCGCATGTCGATCCGCAACCGTGGAAACGTAGCCGACGGGCTTATTGAGCGCGACGTAGTAGCGCCGTGTTCCCGTCGTATCGATTGCTCTGCCATCCACCGTGACCCTCTGCGTATAGGGGTCGGCCATGGTTCCGGGGGCAGTGACGACTTTACCGTCGATGCTTACCCTACCGGACGCGATAATCTCCTCGGCGTGACGACGCGAGGCGATTCCGGCGGCGGCGATTATTTTTTGCAGGCGCTGCTGCGGCTGCTGCTGATCGGAGGATGGCTGTTCCATATCGAAATGCTACCAGAATAAGCAGCAATGTGCCGCAAATAAAGGCGGCGAGCTTGCCCAGAAGACTTGATTTCCCATGGTCCAGGATCCCTCCTGCCGTCACAACCGTTCCTAACGCCGACCGCTCCACGGCCTGATCAGCGAGAAGCGGTACGCTTCCGATCATTCTGCCGTCAACTTTCGCCACCAGAGTGCCGACTTCCTGCCCGCGAACGACGGGCGCGTGCAAACCCGGTAACGGCTCTATCTGGGTCACAAGGCCCCCGTTGGGATGAAGCGCATCCGTGGTCGCATGAAGATCGCCATCGGCAATCGCCTGTACCTTACCGGTGGCGCTGAAGGGAACCGGCACCTCGCCCGCGGGCTGCCCTTTGCGGGCGATAACGACGGCGGGGAAGCGTTTGAAGCCCCAGGACAGGATCGGGATGGTATCACCGATAGCGCTGTCTCCCGCGCCTAAGACTACAGACAGCAGCCTTCGTCCGTCGCGGGTCGCGGAGCCGACAAAGCAGTGCCCCGCCGCACGGGTGTAGCCCGTCTTGACACCGTCCGCGCCGGGAAATTTGTCGTAGTACATCCTCTTAGCTTTGGCAGTTATGAGGGAATCCTGGGCTACAATCGAGCGACTGATCCGGCGCTGCGGCGTCCGAACAGCATCCGCGAAGCGTGGGTTCTCCAGCGCTCCCCGTGCGATGATCGCCAGGTCGCGGGCGGTCGTGTAGTGTTTCGAGTCAGGCAGTCCGTTCGGATTTACAAAGTTCGAACTGGTCGCCCCCAGTTCACGGGCGCGGGCGTTCATCCGGTCGGCAAACTTCTCCACTGTCCCGGAAAGGTGCTCCGCGATCACGACCGCCCCGTCGTTCCCGGATCGCAGCATAAAGCCATAAAGAAGGTTTTTGGAGGTGAACTTTTCCCAGGGTTTGATATGGAGCGAACTCGGCTCGATTTTGGTGATGTTCTTGTCGGTGCAGGTGATGATATCTTCCGGCTTGGAGTTCTCCGCGAGCAGAAGACCGGTCAATATTTTTGTGGTCGAGGCGGGATAGCGGCGCATATCCGCGTTCTTTTCCCAGAGCACCTGTCCGGTATCGGCATCAATCAGGATGGAGGAAGGAGCGGAGATAACCGGGAATTTGCTGAGG
>JAZKEA010000640.1:4944-7357 GCA_040387315.1 Armatimonadota bacterium
CGTTTTTGATCCAGGCGGCTTCTTTCGCCGCACGTTCCGCACGAAGCCTGGCCCGACGACTGAGCGCCGGGCGCGGCTTAGCACTCCCCGCGGGTGGTTTGGCGAATGAGGGTGATGGAAGCGTGAGCACAAAAGCCCCGGCGAGCAGCACGGCTCCGAGGGAAGAAAACTGCGTTTTCATTCTTCGACCCCCGCTGCTACCAGGGCGGTGTGCACCGCGATGTCATCCGAGGCGGCTTCCGCTTCGCGGGCGTCCATCTCTTCTTCGTCCAGCAGGGGCAGATCCGACAGATCGGACAGACCGAAATAGTGCAGGAAGTTGTCGGTCGTCGCGTATAGAATCGGTCTGCCTGGGGTCTGCTTTCGCCCCGCCTCTTTTATCATCTCTCGCTCCGTCAATGTTTTCAATACGCCGTCGGAGGCGACGCCACGTATCGCCTCGATCTCTGCCTGGGTACAGGGCTGTCGGTACGCGATGATCGTCACCGTTTCCAGCGCGGGGCGCGACAGCCTGTTGGCACCGGGAGCCAGGAGTTTCGCTACCATCGGGGCAAACTCGGGACGGGTCGCCATCTGGTAGCCGTGGGCGATTTCCACGATCTGCAGGCCCGACGTACTATAGCGATCCCGCAGCAGGCGAACCGCGGTATGAACCGCCGCCTCATCCGTCTCGGTCGTCTTTGCCAGATCTTTCGCGGTTAATGGCTCACCGACCGCGAACAGCAGACATTCGATGATGCCCGCGAGGGTCGTGACATCCGTCTCCGCCCCAGCCTCCGGCGCCTGTTCCCTGATTTCGTTACTCAACCGCGGGCTCCTGAAGACCTTCCTCGGCATCCTCCCCAATCACACCAGGGCGATCCGCCTCCGGCACGAAGAAGACCCAAATATCACCGCAGAACTCCTCCTGCGCTACCAGGACGCTGCCCGACTTCAGCAGCTCGAGCAGCGCGAGGAACAGCAGAATAATCTCCAGCATGGCGAACGGTGCTTCGGGAACCAGATCACTCAACGCGATACCGTCTTGGCCCGCGCGTTCCGAGTAGATCATGACCTCGCGCATCTTCATTCGCAGGGTAATCTTCTGGCGGCGGACACTGGTGATAGACCGCTCTCCTTCGCCGACCGAGGCCAGCATACGCTCCAGGGTCCTGAGTAGATGATCGGCGGAAAGCTCGCCGAACCTAGGGGGAAGCGCAAAGCCGGAGATTGTCGCCGCGTCCATCGGATCGCGAAAGAAGACGCTTTTGCGGTCCGCCTCGCGCTGCTTCAAACCCTCGGCTATTGACTGGTATTTTCCATACTCCAAAAGGCGCTGCACCAGTTCCGCACGGGGATCGAGGGGTATCTGCCCCGTATCACCCTCGCCTTCGGTCTCGTCTTTGGGCGGAGCGGGAAGAAGGAGCCGGGACTTGATCTCCAGCAGTGTCGCCGCCATCACCAGGAACTCCCCCGCGACTGAGAGATCCATCTCCTGCATAGCATCGATGTGCTGAAGGTATTGGTCGCAAAGCGTGGTAATCGGCAGGTCAAAGATATCCATGCGTCCTGCTCGGACAAGATGCAACAGAAGGTCGAGCGGGCCCTCGAAACTAGCGAGGCGAAGCGGTGGGAGGGCGGCGAAAGGGTCTGCCGAATTGCGCTTTTTGGCGGATGGGGCAGGGGTGGGCGAGGCGGGTAAAACTGTCGCAGCGTCGGAAACGGCGGCGGGCGGCATGAAAGATTTTAACACGCCTCCGCCTTCGGGCGCTACCAAAGAAAAAGCGTTTCCCGGCGGGAAACGCTTTTCTGATGGCTATCAATACGGCAGCGAGAGATACTGCTGTTACTTCTTTGGAGTAGTCACTACCTGCTTCGCGGCAATTGCGGCATCCTTTGACTTTTTCGCCGTATCAGACTTAGCCTGATTCTGGTTTGCCTTCTTATTCGTAGACTTCGGGGATTTGTCACCCATGATCGGTTCACCTCCCACTTTCTTGCCTGCGGCAGATTTCACTGCGCCGAGGGCTGCATAAAGTATACTCTGTATAGGTAGGGTTATCGAACTTTTGGTCTGAATCGGAAATGGAAATACGTAACGTACTGCGTCTGCTGGGGCACATATGGACTTTGCCGAACACCGTGATCGCGATCGCGTTCGGGTTCGGCGGAAGGTACTTCTGGGACCCGGCAAATGAGGTCGTGGTGATTGTCGGCGGGTGGGTACCGCGGATTTTTGTACGTCTTGGATATGCCGGCATGAGCATCGGTGATGTTATCCTGGGAGGCGAAGACCTTCGTATCAGCCAGCCGGGTATCTACCGTCACGAACTGGTCCACACGACGCAGTCGCGGCTGTTCGGTCCCTTCTATCTTCCGCTTACACTGCTCTGTTATGCCATTGGGTTCTGCCGCTTCCGCGAGAACCCGCACG
>JAZKEA010000640.1:7367-9445 GCA_040387315.1 Armatimonadota bacterium
GTCATCGCGGCTAAACGGGTTGTTTGATACTACGATGACTTTTTACTTCTCTTGAAGGGCTTTTGCTCATGGACAGCCGCTTCCAGTTGTCGTAATGTTTGCATTGGGAAAGGATGCCCCCATTTTTCCTGATAGCCTGGTTCTCCGAACTCGTCTAGCAATTTCCGTAATTGCCCCTGAACTTCCGTGGCTAATCGCAGTAGAGAACACTCTGCCATAAAGACCTGTTCACCATGCTCGTCCGAGAGGGAAGAGAATGTTTCGTCAAAGCTCAGTACCTCGATCCGGACGCAATTCTCTGCGCGATGCATTATCCATCGCCATTCTCCAGGCTCGTCCTGCCAACTGCAAGTCACTTCCTTCAATGGATAGCGCAGTAGGGTGAGTGTAGCGCGCCCCAAGTCCGCCGGTGCATCCGAGAGGTAGCTGACAAGCATCTTAAGACTCGGTCCTTTACGCGAGACGCGCGCGTAAATCGATCCACGCCCGGTAAGCGTCAACCTGAGGTTAAACGAATCCTCCATCGCTGTTATTCTCTGCGCTGAGGCAGAAGGTACCTCCTGTCGCGTTAGGTTCCCATCCCTGCTTCAGGGCAAGACGGATGTGGCGGGCAACGTCACCGGGGACTACAGGAATAAGGGGATCGTCAGGGCTCCAATCAAGTCTGGGGAAAAATCGAGGAACCGAGACTATAAGCAGGGATCCATGACCGCCCTCAGCCTCCACCGCTAAACCCGTACCGAACTCCCCGAATGTCTGCCAGTATTTTTGCTTTCGCCGGATGTACCAACGGTAAGCCTGACCATCAACGACGATTTTCCGGGTTCCGCGCTTTGGGATTGCCATCAGGAAACTGGTCCTCGGTGCCATATAGAATCCTTTGTCTCTCGCCATGCCTCCCATCCCAGTGGCAGATCGGCAATACCAAAAAGACTCGGGTCTATCTGCGTCATATTATAGAGACTAACAACAGCGGCTCTTACGGTGTCCGGTTCACCGCAATCAAGGAATTGCCAGTCACCCTCCTCTTCATCGTGGAAGACGTACAGGATGGGGGCATCGCCGCTTGTAATTTGCTGTGTCGTGACTACCGCAAGATTCTTTGGATCTTCAAAAGGCCAGTCAATATTGTCAGGCGGGTTGGGCATCTAATTAGTGGCTCCTCCTATTCTGATACGCCGGCAGTTGATTTACTTATCTTCACTCGGCGGATTGAGGAAGGCCGCGCAGCAGAAACAGGAGTGGCAGCCCGAAGAGGAAAACTGCCGCGAACAGGTTTGTGGAGAGGGATGCAGGCGAAGAGGTCACGAACACCTCGATTATAGACAGGCCGTAGATGCCTATCAGAGGCAGCAGGGGCCAGCGCTTCTTCAGCACCAGGCAGAGGCCCAGAACGAGCAGAGCGACGCCGAGCGCCCGGACGACAATGTCATCGACCGCATAGAAGCGGCTGTCCGTCGATGCCCCGCCCACGGTGTTGAGTATGCCGATGAGCCACGTATAGGCTCCGATAACTCTTAGACCTGTCTTCCGGCTCTTTGTCCTATTCATGAGAACCCCTTGAAGCCATCGAATCCGGCTGTTGCGGACACGGTACCACAGCCTGCCTGGCAAAAACAAGTGTACTAGTTGGTCTGGTTGCCGACCCCGTGAGGCGTCGGTTATACTGGGAACCAGTTTACGTGTGTTTTATTGTTTGCGGCGGCGTGACTGGCGTCAACGGGGAGTACCCCGAGGGAGCGCTGCCGATTCCCGATTTGCTAAGCCGTTTTGCCGTTCGCCTGGGCACCGCTTCTGCGTTTATCGCAACCGAAAAGGAACCGAACGTATGGAAGAGACCCCCGTCCGGCGGGCGCTGGTGTCTGTGTCGGACAAGACCGGCATTGTGGAGTTTGCGCGTGCCCTTGTCGCGCGTGGCGTTGAGATTGTTTCTACCGGCGGAACCGCGAAATCGCTCGCGGATGCCGGTATTCCCGTGATCGGTATCAGCGACGTGACCGGGTTTCCCGAGATGCTGGAGGGGCGCGTCAAGACGCTGCACCCGATGGTTCACGGTGGGATTCTCGCGGACCGGGATA
>JAZKEA010000640.1:9455-10225 GCA_040387315.1 Armatimonadota bacterium
CATCGCGCCCATCGATCTTGTGGTGGTGAACCTGTATCCCTTTGCGAAGACCGTTGCTAACCCCGACGTCGCTATCGAGGACGCTATCGAGAACATTGATATCGGCGGGCCGTCGATGGTGCGCTCGGCGGCGAAGAACCACCACGGGGTGGCGATCGTGGTCGATCCCACGGATTATGCCGTCGTGCTGGCGGAGCTGGAGTCGCGCGGGACGCTCGCCCTCGCCACGCGCCGACGCCTCGCGGCAAAGGCTTTCGCCCACACCGCCTCCTATGATGCGGGGATCGCGGATTATCTGGAGCGAGTCTACGCGCCCGCCGAATCCGAGACGACGCTGCCCGAGAACTTCCGCCTGTCCCTGCCACGCGTTCAGTCGCTGCGCTACGGCGAGAATCCCCACCAGAAGGCTGCCTTTTATCGGGATTCCAAAATCACCGAGCCGTGTATTGGGAACGCCACGCGCCGCGACAGCAGCGGCAAAGAGGTAAGTTTCAATAACCTATATGACCTCGATGGTGCGCTGGAGCTGGTCAAGGAGTTTGGGGACCGGCCCGCCGCGGCGATCATCAAGCACGCGAACCCGTGCGGCTGTTCGCTCTCCGATACCCTTGCCGAGGCGTTTGTTCAGGCGCGTGCCGCGGACCCGATCAGCGCGTTCGGCGGCATTCTCGCGGTCAATCGTCCTCTGGACGCGGCGACGGCGGCGCGGATCACGGAGCCGAATAACTTCTTCGAGTGCATCGTCGCGCCGGGGTATGAGCCGGGTGTGG
>JAZKEA010000641.1:0-4143 GCA_040387315.1 Armatimonadota bacterium
CGTGAAAGGTAGTCGCGAACGGTGGTGCGGACGGCGGCGGCTGCCTCGTCCTGAAGGCTGCAGTAGGTGTGAAAACCCACCATCGCGCCCTCCTCGCTGATGCCGATGAGCTTTCGGGCAATCACCCGCCCGGAAGCGTCCCGCACGAACAGGACGCGTTTATTCTGTTCCAGCGCATTAGCGACCGTCGAGAACGCGTTGCAGCCGGAACCGGCGCTCAAACAGGTTCCAAAATAGCCGCCCATCTGCAGCACGTGGAGCGGGTCGGTCTCCAGGAACATAGTGAGTGTCAGACCGTGATCGGGTAGGGAGACTTGTTCGCGTGCCCCGGTTCGCCATTCCGCTATGCTGACGGCGGATGCCGTCAGGCGCTCCCGAAAGGCGACATTTTCCGGGTGGTCCTCGAACGGATTGGCTTCGCCCGAAACTGTCGCACGGAGAAGTTTCAGCAGCGCCTTCCGGTTCTGGGTGATGGTGACCGCAAGTACCGTGGCATTTTCCAGATCATGGGTCATGGTAAGCCCCTGCGGCAGTGACCCGACCGCCTGCCGAAGCCGCTCACGGAAACAGAGCGCCGCCTGCTGCTCGGCTGCCGCCATCTGCGCCTCCGTGACGGCGTTTCGGAGCCGGTCCTGTACCTCGCCTGAAACGTCCGTCCGACAGCCCTCCGTCTGGAGCCGAGCCCGCAGATTATCCCTTCGCTTAATCAGACCGGGCGCGACCACGGTGGTATCTGTCGCGCAAAGAGCCTCGATGTAGGCAAGCTCGGACGCGCGGCGGTTCCGCTCTTCCAGCACTGCCCTGACACCGGGCGGGACTTCCGCCGCTCGCCCCAGCAGCCACTGTGCCCGCCATAGCTGAGCCACGAGGGGCGCGGCATCGGGGGCAACTGCACACAACGCCTGCCACTCCGCGTCATCGGAAGCCGCCGTGCCGCCACCCTCGAAGCGGCAGTCATCGAGCGGGTCCAGGACATCGCTTCCCATATGTGTTGCCCGCCCCATCTGCCGCAGCAGGGCGAGGCAGCGCCGGGGCTGAACCGGAAACAACGCGGCGACAGGCACGGCAATCTCCGGGAAGCGGAAAAGCAGGGCGATTCCCTGCCGCAGCCAGTCCTGATAGGTAAATTCGTCGTCGTCTTTTGTGTGCGTGATGCCAAGGGTAAGAAACGCCGCGAACCGATCTGTGTCGCCCTGAGCCAGCGCCGCGGTAAGCTCCACCCCGAGCGGGTTGATCTGAAACGATGTCGCCTCGGTCGGAACGGCAGCCACAAGCGCCGCGAAATACGGACCCAGGCGGTCAGGAGTCCGCTTCGCGAGCAGAACGGCGGCGGCTGCCAGCGGGGGACCGTACTCCGACCACGCCTCGTCCGATGCGGTTTTCGCCCAGTTCAGATACGGGTCCACCGTCACGCCAACGCGTGTCACGGCCAGTGCCCGCTCCGCTCGACCCCTCGGCGCGGCGCTCAGGAGGGCTGTGAAGACACGCAGAAGGACCCGTTTTGGTTCGCAGCGACGAACTGCCGCCGCGAACGCTCGCTCCAGAGGCTGAAGCGCGTCCCGTGCCTCGTCGCCGCTTGGAAAAACGCACAGCGTGGTCCGAATCGCCTGGGAAAAATCGAAGAATGCTTTCTCCGCTGATTCGGCGGGGTGGGGATGGAATTGCCGAACAAGACGAATCAGGAGCCGAAGATGGTCGGCGTAACCCTGATCGTGACAGAGGTGAAGAGCCGCCGTGTCATAAATGCCAAGCCGGATCGCCTCCCGGACCAGTTGGGCGTCACCGGTGACACGCAGGACTTTGCCCAGTTTTGCGCCCTCCTGCAGCCAGCGATTCTGCAGCGAGATGCCAAAATCGATGCCGTTCGGGTTTGCCTGCACCCGCTTCGCCAGGTTGGTGGCATCCCAGATTATCGCGCTTTGTTCGCTGGCTAATGCCATAAAAGCCGTGCGCAACGGGGACGGCAGCCGGAGGCACTGGTCGAGCGCATCCCGAAGCGTCCGAAGTACATAGTTAGAGGCGGGGCTGATTGTCAGAAGATCCTCCGCGAACTGCAGGATGTTCGCGATCAAGGATAACTGGTTATCACCGTCTGCACCTCGGCGCAGAATCTGGTCGAAGCGGTCCGCGACCTCCCCTGACGCTTCCGCCCGGGAAAGCCGCAGACGCGCTGCCTCCACCTTACAGCGACCGTGTGTTTTGTGCCGCCGGTCGCCGGGGTCCAGACCGGAGGATGTCATCTCGTGCCGAACGGTCAGCAGCCGATGCGCGACAGTCGCGCCGCGACCCTGAATCAGCTCGGCGGCAGAAAGGAGTCGCTCGACACGCGTCGCTGTGTCCGTGCCGCCTCGAAGTACGGTCTCGTGCAGAAGGGAAAAGGGGAGCGGAAACGGGGAGGGGATATCCGCCCAAAGCCGCTCGCCGCGCCGTGCGAGCGGTTTTCCTCCCAGGGCAAAAAGCGACGCGAACAACGGGGGGCGCAGCGGAAGACCCTCGCGCAGACCCCGTTCAAACGCTGGTCGGAGAACGGTGTCCCGCGAAAACGGATGCGCTCGCAAAGTGGCCCGCGCCAGGTACCTCTCACGCTCCATCGCCCCGAGTGTCAGCGCGGCGAGAGTCCGCACGGGGGCGGGAAGCGTGCTGTCCTGAGCCAGCGCCGTGACCTGCTCGGTGACAGCGACCGTCGCTCGTCCCGATGCCGCCAGGGCAACTAGGGCGAGGCTGGGCGGACCGGGTACGTCTCCATACACACAGAGCGCCTCGGCAGGCAGCAGTGCGATCATCCGCTGGGTATCCTGCTGCGCCGCGCTGTCCACCTTGATCTGTCGCAGCCGTCCGGCCAGTTCCAGCCGCTGCAGAATCTCGACCTGCCATGCCGCCGCATCGCCGAATACCGTCCGGCTTGCCAGGGGATACTGCCGGATTTTGTACACTATCTGTTGCGCCCGTGCCAGATCGGATGACCGGGGGTGGAAATCGGTGCCATCGCCAAGACGCCAGATCACGCGACCGTTCGCCCAGCAAGGGGTGCCGTTTGCCAGCCAGTCCAGCTGTGCGGCAAGCGCCCGCACCGCGAGCACACGGCGTGCATGATGGCCCGCCGGAGCGGAAGCGACCGGAGAACGGTGGGTATCGGGTTTTGTGGGCGCGAGAGTCAGCATAGAAAATGTACTGACTCTGTATCGAGCGAAACGTGCCGATGATAAAGGGCGAAGCTACCGATCGTTCAGGAAGGGCAATTCGCGTCGATATTGTGCGACAAACGACGGGGCAAGCGTGGCGGTAATCACGCACTCCCTGTCACCCGCTTCGGCAAGCGGCGCTCCCGACGGATCGAGGACGACGCTGTGACCGGGGTAAGTGAGCGGTGTCGGGTCTGTCCCCACCCGGTTGACACCCACGACATACGCCTGATTCTCGATGGCGCGGGCCCGGAGAAGCGTGTCCCAGTGCTGGATTCGCGCACCGGGCCAGCTTGCGATCACGATAAACGCATCGACGTCAAGCGAAAGCGCACTGCGAAACAGCTCCGGGAACCGCAGGTCGTAGCAGATAAAGGGAGCGACCCGCAGCCCGTTGATATCCAGAACGACGGGGCAAATCCCTGCGCCATAGCAGTCACGCTCGCCGCTCGGGGTGAAGGGGCGCTGCTTGGCATAGCGGCCCGTGATGCTGCCGTCGGGCGCGAAAATAAGCGCCTCGTTATGGTGTGCACCTCCCGGTCGGTCCGAGGTGACGACCCCGGCGAGGACATGGCAGCCGAAACGTTGTGCCGTGTCCGCGAGAAATGCTCCCGTCCTGCCGGTTCGGGGGTCTTCGGTGATCGCGGCGGCGTTCATGGAGAAGCCCGTGGCGAACATCTCGGGAAGAACGATCAGACCGCCCGCCCGCGGCTCCGCATCTTCCAGCAGCCGCTGGAACCTGGCAAAGTTCGCCGGTTTGTCCTCCCAGGCAATATCCATCTGGCAGGCATAGACAGCCAGAGGTTCTGAAATCTCGGGTAATTCGGGGCCACGGATCTGCTGTTGTTGGAGCGGCATAGGGCCTTATTATACCGAGGGATTTTGTTCCGTCGTTGAACTCGGACGAAGGTCGTGGTTTATAGCGTTTCCCAAAAGTGTTGACTCCGTCCGTGGCCTGCCC
>JAZKEA010000642.1:0-5620 GCA_040387315.1 Armatimonadota bacterium
TGCTGCAGCGCGCCCTGGACTCCACGACGATGGATGTGGGCGACAAGGTCCGTGTTCAGATCGCCCCCGATGATTCCAGTGGTCTGCCCAAGGACTGTTTTCTTGTGGGGCGCGTTACCGAAGTCACTTCGGCAACAAAAACCGCACCCGGCGTGATCGATGTTCATTTTGGCGCTTTGGAGCGGGCAGGCAGCGACTGGGTCGGTGTGTCTATCGATCTCGCGATAGGAAATCAGCCACTTGTCGATCAGACAGCGAATGTCACCGTCGTTGGGCAAACCCAGCAGCCAAATACAAAGCTGATCGGTTATGGCGCGGGAGCGGGAGCGGTTCTCGGAGCGCTTTTTAAGCATCATGCGAACGGACGCTCCCTGGTCCGCGGCGGCCTGCTGGGAGCGCTGATCGGAACGGCAGCGGCAGAGACGCAAAAAGGCCCCGGCAAGGGTGGTACAACCGACTACAAGGATGTGAAGTTAAAAGCGGGAACTGAGATAACCGTGACAACCAATCAGCCAATCAGGGTGCAGAACACAGTAATCATTGGCAGCAATCCCAGTAGTTCCGTTAGTGCCAGTAGTTTGCCTCGCGGTTAAGAGGGTGGAGAAGGCGGAACGGGAGCCAGTGCCGGTAACTCAGTATCTCTGATCGAGGATTAATTGCAGCCGATAGTTCTTCCCTGGAGAAACAAAACAGGTCAGCAGTCTCGTAGAGCCTATGACCTGAATGAGTTTTAGGAAGTCGTGGTATTGAAGAGCGATCAGAGCCAGAATGGACAGGGAAAACAGGAGTGGTTTAAGTCCGCACGGATGACCGCGCTCAGTGACGGTGTATTTGCCATCGTCCTGACACTTCTGGTTTTGGAACTCAAGCCCGATCAGGCCAATCCTGCAGGGCTACTCGCGGATCTGCGGGAAACCCTGCCAAAACTGGAGGCGTGGGTAGTCAGCTTCCTGTCGGTGGGAGCCATCTGGGCAATCCATCATAATGTGATCGCGTCCGTTCCCCGCGTGGATAACCGGCTTAACTTCCTGAATCTCTTGCTTCTCATGAGTGTCTCCCTCGTCCCCTGGACCGCCGACCTCATGGGGACTTACACGGATCCCTGGGCCGTTGTCCTGTTCTCTGGAAATCTGGGTCTGGAGGGCATCCTCATGATGTTGTCCTGGCAGCACGCTCTGGGCCAGGCATCGCTTGCGGACAGGTCCCTGAGCGCGGCACAGTGCCGGTTCGTCACACTGCAACTCCTTCGGATTCCGCTGGTTGCTCTCCTCTCCATTAGCTCTGCGCTGTTGATAAACCGTTCCCTGGGTCTCTGGGCCTGGACACTGATGTTACCCCTCGGCTTTCTGCTTCGGTCACGATACGGAGAAGGTGTAGGAGTTAGCGGCGAGCCCTTGCAGCGAGATCAGCGACGCACGGTTACGAGAATCTTGAAGCGGAAAAGATAAGTTTCCTCTTTAAAAGATTCATAACCACTAGTGCTGCTTCGTTTTGGCGACCGCGGTTTTCACGAAAGCGTCAATTGGGAAGGCGACCCGGAGCACCAAAGAATGGAATAATCTGCCCACAGCGGTAAAAGAAAGACATTATAGGTTTAGTCGGAAAGCAGGCAAGGGTATTTATCTGTTGTACGCGTTTGGCGCGTGCAGAATTTCGGAGGACAACCTTATGGCAGTAGATGACAACGTTCAGCACGGTATCGACGATAATCCGACAGGAGACGCGGAGAAGGGTGCTAAACTTGGGGGTGTGGGCGGAGCGGTGACCGGCGCTGTTGCCGGAGCAGCCGCAGGTCCCGTGGGAGCCGTCGCGGGCGCTATCATTGGTGGTGTAGCGGGGGCTCTTGGCAGCGGCGCTGCCGTTGCTGCCGTAGATCGAGTTGATAATGACAATACCATCACTGGTATCGGTCACGGCGCTACGCACGATGTAGAGCATGGTGTGGCGACACCCGGCAACGGGATTCCCGGAGTGCAGACCGGCGGTCACGCCGTCGATGGCACTATCGACACGCGCGGCGTTACTGAGAAGGCCGCCGACGCTGTGACCGGTGATCATGTGGATGACAAAACCGGCAAGCGCGTCTGACAGCGGTAACCGGTACGGATGCTCCCGTGATGAAGGCCACCTGAAAAGGTGGCCTTTGTTTTGCCTATAGCTTCGAACGTGCCGCGAGAAGGTCGGTCAGGCGTGGGGACAAACCCAGATAATCACCCATCCGGAAGGTAACCTGTGGGTGACGGATTTCGGCCTCTTCCATCAGCGTTGGCAGGTCATCGCAGACATGCGTTCCGGTGTGAAGAAAATACGGGACCGCGGTAAGGGTCGTTGCTCCCTGGGCGACGCAGCGATCGATGGCATCGGGAATTGTCGGCTCGTTACACTCCATAAAGCCGACCTCGACAATGGGAAAACTCTCTCTAGCATCTGGTCGCGCTTTGAACGCGGCGACTACGCGAAACATATCCTCGTTCGCAATAGGGCGCGGCGACCCGTGAACCATTACCAGCAAAGCATCAGACATTGGGCGACTCCGGTACCTTGGGACAGGCAGGCGTTCCGTACAGTGGGCAGGCAGGATCGGGACGACAGGCGAGTGCGGCGCGTTTCAAGGGGTCACGCCATTGCTCACGTCCCCGTGCGTTTTGAGCGGAGTCCAGCAGCGCATTCACCAGGCGTTCATCATCCCCAAGTGGTGGCGCTACCGCGAATGTGACTTTTGGAAAGCGTGCCTGAGCAAGATCGACGGCTTCCGGAAGACTCTTGGTAATAAAGAAACCCGGAACCAGAAAATAGGGGACAACGACTATCTCCGACACGCCTTCCGCCACGGCGGCAGCGACGGCTTCGGAGAACCGGGGCTCTGAGTAGTTCAGGTAGCCGATAGAAATGAGGTCGAATTCACCACGAGCGCGAAGCCGCGCGGCATGTGCCTCAAGCGCCTCGCCTGAACCGCACAACAGAGAACCATGGGAAAAAAGGATCAGGGCACGTTTAGGTGTCGTCGCTTCCACAAGGGTATTGTATCGCGCCTGGCCGTTCCGCTTGACCTCGACCTCGCCGCTAATACGGGGTTGTCGTATTGCTGGTCTGACTGATTCGTTCCTGGGCCTGAAGCGCGGCAGGAGTGCCGGGGCCGGCAGCCACGGCTGCGGACCAATAACGTAGGGCCGCAGTACCGTTGCCCTGCCGGTACGCGGCTTCCCCCTGCTGGAACAGGGCAGCGGCATTGCTGGCAGCCTGGGCATTGGATGCTTCGTAATTGCTGCTGCTGATGGTTGGAAGCGCCGAAGGCAGTGTCAGCGGTATCGGCGGGGTGGGGGACGCGGAGGCACCGGGCGGTGGGTTTGGAGCAATTACGGAGGCGAGTGGGTTTTGAGGGTCCACGGGTCCGCTGCCGTTCGCCAGGGAGCTGTTTTCGCCGGGGAGCCGCCGCTGGGCCGCCGCGAGTTCGGCCTGGACCTGGGAATCCGTCGGATTGATTTTGATTGCTTCCTGATACCAGCGAACAGCTGCCGCGAAGTCGCTTCGGTCCTGTGCGCCATGGGCCAGTTGACGGTACGAGTACACCTCGCCCTGGGTCGCCTTTGTAACGATCTCACTGCTGGAGTTGCTCGCAGTCCGCAGCCGCCGAAAAGCAGCCGCTGCCTGCTCGAACTTGCCCGAGGTGTAGAGCACGGTCGCCGCTTTATACTCGTTGGTGATCTGCGCGATGGTCATCTGCCCTTGATAGCTCTGATAGGCTCGCGAGAGACCCCATCCGCCAACCAGAAGCGTTGCTATCCCTATGATGAGTGTCACCAGGGTAAGCCCGATGCGACGGCTTCGCTCCTCGTTGCTCAGCGAATTTCCGGCAGGGTAACCGGGTGCTGGCATTACGCTCGGCGACGGGACGGTGGAAGGCGGCGCACCCTGAGGCGCATACGCTGCGGCGCTCAGGCCGGGAGCGACTCCCATTTGAGTCTGTGTACCGTACTGAAGTGTCGCCTGAGGAGCATAGCGAGCGTCCGGTCTGGCTGGAGCGGCAAACGGCGTGGAAAGAATGTCACTCACATTCGATTTTGCCGCCATCAGCGCCAGCTTTAGCTCGGCAGCAGAGGCAAAACGACCCGCAGAATCTTTGCTCAAAGCCCGCGCGAAAGCCGACTCTACATTGATCGGGACGCCGGTCGGCAGCGGCGGCGGATCATTGGTGATTCGGTACGTGATCGTAATAACTGAGTCACCGGGCTGGGTGAACGGTTTGCGCCCCGTCGTCATCTCGTAAAGAAGAACGCCCATGGAAAAGATGTCTGTCCGGGCGTCGATCTTGCCGCCGAGTATCTGCTCAGGCGACATATACGAGGGCGTACCGAAAACCTGACCCGCAATCGTAAGCTGCTCCTCATGGGCAATGCGGGCAATACCAAAGTCGGTAAGTTTTACCTGCCCACCGGGAAGAAGATGAACATTGTCAGGCTTTATGTCCCGATGGACAATCCCATGATTGTGCGCGTATTCAAGCGCATCGCACAGAGCGATTCCGATTCCCAGCGCTTCCGCGAGAGGAAGCGCACCGCCTAAGGAAAGCTTTTCGCGCAGAGTCCCGCCTTCGAGATACTCCATCGCGATAAAATAGCGGCCGTTGTCCTCGCCGACCTCGTAGATGGTGACGATGTTTGGATGACTCATCGCCCCGGCGGCACGGGCCTCACGGTAGAAGCGTTCGATCCGCTGCCGCCGCGCGGTCCCGACGAGTGACTCCGTCAGAGCCAGTTCCTTTACCGCGACACGGCGATTCATCGTGGGGTCTACCGCTTCGTAGACGATATCGTTCGAGCGCGCGATTTCGCGCACGATCTGATATCGCCCCAGCATGTGCTCCGTTTGCGGCATAGGTATCGGCTATCCTATTCGAAAGGCCGGATGGCGCGGACGCGAAACAGCAGTACCGTACTGTTATCCCGACCACCTGCCTCATTTGCCGCGTCAACTAGAGAGAGCGCGGCGTGTGAGAGATTCTTCCCCGTAATTAGCTGTTCCAAGGTGGCGTCATCGAGATAACCCGTAACTCCGTCGGAACACAATAATATAGTATCGCCGACTTGAAGCGTTTCGGTAGAAATATCAGGAGTTACGATGCCGCCCATGCCGACGGAGCGCATAATGTAATTTCGGTACTCAGAGGTCTCTGCCTGCTCCCGTGACATTGTGCCGCGCCGCACCTGCTCCTCGACCCAGGAATGATCCGTCGTCAATGGGCGAATCGATTCTCCCGTGCGAAGGAGGTACGCCCGTGAATCTCCGATGTGAGCGACCGTTAGCTGATCCTCGCACACTACTGTGACGACAACCGTGGTGCCCATGTTTCCCTGCGCGCCCATCTCTTTCGCTGCCCGGTGCAAAAGATCGTTCGCATCGGCAAGAGCGACAGAGAGAGCGCGTTCCGGTGTATCGCCGCCCTCCTGAAGCCGGCAAAAGAAGCCACGGACCAGAGTCTTCAGCGAGGCCTCAGACGCGATCTGTCCCGCACTGTGACCGCCCATTCCGTCTGCGACAGCCCAGAGCCGACCACGGATTGCCAGCACTGAGGGATCTTCCGGCAGGAAGAAATCATACTTATCTTCGTTGTGCTCGCGGG
>JAZKEA010000643.1:0-2022 GCA_040387315.1 Armatimonadota bacterium
TGTGCCTACCTTGTAGAGAATCAACCCCTCGTCGGCAGCAAACAGATACGTTGGACGAATGTAGCTTTTGAGAGCCAGTTTCCCGCCTTCGATATCACCGGCATCGAGCGCAATGATATACGGGTCCGGCGCGTTCTGTGAGGAGATAAGGCTCAGCAGGTAATCTTCCGCTCCGCCAAACGCCCAGGATGCCACGACCAGAGCGGGTCTGCGCTTCGTGGTCGCATCGACTGAGAGAGGAAAGGGGACAACGACAACATCCCCTCTTACAAATGAGCCCAAGCCGCATCCTCTTCCGGTGTATCCCAGATTTTAGCAAGCGTCTTATCAGAGACAGCAGCAGTGAGCCGGGCCATATTTTCGGAGACCCGCGACTCCCCCCGCCGTGAATACTCCTCGGCAAGCAGCTTTTCCAGCAGACCGGAAAGCCCTTCCGGCTGAACTTTTGCCCATTCCCCGAGGTCTGGCGGCAGAGCGACAGTGTACTTGTCTGCGGGTCTGCTGCGGCGGGGCCGACCGGCCTTCCTGCGCTGGCTGCCCCGTTCCGGGGATATGGTATCTGTACTTCCCATAATCCAATTATACCGCCGATATGGACGTATAAAAGACGTATGAAAATAACCTGCCTCTATGCATCTGGCGGCCCCGCAAGCTGATTGAAACCCATCCTATCCATCCCCCGTATCACCATGTTTTTGTGGCCGGGGAACAGCGGGCCGGTGCCGTGATACACCTTCACTATTGGGATCGTGACACGCATCGACAGACCCATGCGACGCTTGTCTGAGCGGTTCGCATTGCTCTGGTGCAGAAGCCGCTCGTTGAACAGGAAAAACTCGCCGGGGGCAAGCTCCATATCGATGGCCTTGCTCTCATCGATCTGAGACGGGTCCGCCTCCTCGCCGAACGCCATGCCGTCGCGTGACGGCAGGTGCGGCACGATCTTTTTGTGGGAGCCGGGAATGATGCGAACGCAGGAGTTTTCGACAGTTACCGGATCGATTGCCATCCAGGCGGAGATATTCACTAGGGGCTCGATGGGCCAGTAGTTGAAGTCCTGATGCCAGGGAATCTCTTTGCCGCCGGGTTCTTTGTTGAAGAAGTACGAGGCCCAGAGGATAAGGTCATCCCCATACAGAGCCGCCATGCGCTCGACAATCGCCGGATGGGTGCAGAGGTCGTACACGATTCTCTTATCCATGTGGCGACCCTGGACGCGGGTTTTGGGACTCGGGCCGTCCGTTGTCAGTACATCGCGCTCAATCTCGGCGCGAATAACCGCCATCTCATCGGGCGTACAGACGGCGTAGGGGCCGAGAAACCCGTTGTCGTGAAAGTGGGCGATCTCCTGGGCAGTCAGGGCGGGGCGGGGCGGGGCAATGTCCTTCATAACTCTGCAACTCCTTCGTTGGTTGGTGCTGAGTACAGTATACTCGCCCCTGTTGCTCCCGGTCTTTACCGGAAACGCTCTGCGAATTGCACTTTTCGCTCGCAGCAAAGGTCGTACGCCAAAAACAAATTACCCTCCCCGTATGACAGGGAGGGTAAAAAGGCTCCAAAGTTATTCCGGAACGTTATTCGTAGCGCAGGGCGACGATTGGGTCCAGCTTGCTTGCCTTCTGGGCAGGATAGAAGCCGAAGAAGACGCCAACGGCAACGGAGAATCCGAAGGCGAGAAGCATTGGAGACAGGGTCAGTACCGTGGCGGCGTCCGGGACGAAGCGCGGAACCAGCAGGGCAATAGAGACACCAAGCGCGATCCCGATCAGTCCGCCCAGAATGGAAAGCGTGACCGCTTCGATCAGGAACTGCAGCAGGACATCGCGCCGCTTTGCTCCAATGGCTTTTCGAATACCGATTTCACGGGTGCGCTCGGTAACGGACACGAGCATAATGTTCATAATGCCGATGCCGCCGACGAGGAGCGAAACCCCGGCGATGCTGGCGAGAAGAGCCGTAAAGGTGTTCTGCGCCTGCGCCTCCGTGCTCGCGATCTCTGACTGACTGCGGAGCTTGATGGTG
>JAZKEA010000644.1:0-1650 GCA_040387315.1 Armatimonadota bacterium
ACCCCTTTCCGCCATGGCCGACGGTCGTGGTTCCCCTTCTTTGGTCTCTCCCTGCTCATTTTCTTTACTCTCCTCTTCCTCCTCGGTGGCGTCCTGTACGTACGGCATGTTGGGGTCGGCAGCCTGTCCCGCCTCCGATGCCTTGATCAGACGCAGTGTTTTGGCGGTCTGTGCGAACGGGTTGTCGCGGTTCACCTGACCATTGCTGTTGGTGGCGTCGAGTATATTCGGGATTCCGAACGCCCCCTGCGCGCGGCCCATCGCCTCGCGGTACCGGGCCTCGGCTTGCATTGCCTCGTACGCGTTGTTAACATGGAAGTGGTTGTGGGTCGTATAGCTAAACACGGGCGGCTGCATCCGCATGTCCTCTTGACGCGCAGCGGTGCTGTGTGCCAGCGCCGTCCCAGCAGCGCGGGTCTCATGTGCAAATGCAATGTTGGGGTCTCCGTTGCTGGCTGCCTCTGCGCCTTCGACGGTACGATCCACGTCATCATCTTTTGTAGGGGTCGCCAACGATGCACTCTCACGCGCCGCCTCTTCTGCTTCGTGTCCCACCTCCCTCTGAACCACAGGCCCCGCCTGCAACCGCCGCATCTCTTCTTCTGCTGCCGCCTGTTTCGCCACGACTGCTAGAAGTTCTCGCACTAACTTCTGGCTGCCCGAGCTCAGATCCTCTTCGATAGGAGTGGCCTGGTTTGATTGTGCTTGTGCTTGTGCTTCAGCGGCCTGTGCCTCGCGCGCCTCGCGCATTTCGTAGGCTTTCTTGGTGGTTTCGTTTTCGTCTTCCATGCCCTGCGCAGACGACGAGGCGCTCGACACGCGAGAATCGCGTTGCGTTGATGCGTCCTGCTTCATTTCACATCACCGTCGTCGGCTTGGGGCTTCGCGCGTGGAATCAGACCCGCTACGAATTCCTCACGCGTCTGAGACTTGAAACGCTCTGCCAGCGCCTTCTTCGCCGCCTGCATCTGCCTGGGAAAGGTGATGTCTCTCTCCATATCAAATCTGTGTTCAGGATCCTCGCTGCCAAGTCCCGCATACTTATTTGCCACTGGCTGGGTAGAGACATCGCGGGTCTTCATATTCTTTCGGTTTGCGCCCAGCCCTTGGATCGGATCGCCTTTCATTATCACATCGCCGTCTTCGTCAATCTCCCTCGCCGCCATTTTCTGGCGCTTGTTCATGGCTTTCACCTCCTCGCGAAGATCGACGATGGTCTGGTCGTACTGCATCCGCCGATCATGCACCTGCTTAGCGATCATCTCGTCCTTCTCCTTGTCTGTCTTTGCGGCGGTGCCGCCCATCAACTGCTTGAGCATGGAGAGCATCGTGTTCTGCACAACCGGGTTATCAGCCCTTCCGCCATAGCGTCCGCCGCCGAACCTCCCCTTCGCGAGCCTGGCAACGCCTCCCGGCTGCTTCAACCAGAAATCGATTTCTCTGCCCCTCGCCGCTTTAGGAAATGGCTTCGTCTTCCGGATGATCACATTCTTTCCGTTCTTGCGATGGCGTGATTCGCGCTGGTCTTTCTTGTACCCCATGGGTAGAGCCAGTTGTGTATTATCAATAAATATATTAGTTCGCGGTCACGTTGACCTGGGAGCTCACAAACGGCGGACCAGACAGACAGTACCCCGACCCGCCCTCCAG
>JAZKEA010000644.1:1660-2594 GCA_040387315.1 Armatimonadota bacterium
ATCCGCTGGTGCAGGTTGTTGCCGAGCAGGTAGTTGAGGTTCCTGTCGATGTCGAACTGGTAGATCTGGGACACGGACGGCTGCCCTGGCTTTCGCGCACTGATCGGCTTGATACGCTTGCCGATAGGGTTGTTGAACGGACTGGGGTCCGGCGTCACCCAGTCGTGGTTAGGCATCCTTCTTTCCTTCGGCGGTGACGACGTTACTCCTTGCTTCCTTCTCCGGCTTTAGCAATGCGAGCAGAGGCGCTGATGATTCACTTTCATCCAATAAAATTCTCTCGTCCAGGTTCTTGCGGAACATGAGATTGGGGTCGATGGCGTTCAGGTCGATGAAGAGGAAGTCGTGGAGCGAGTCGCGCGTGGCGTAGTCGTAGAGCCGGATGAAAGTGTTCCAGTTCACCACCCCGCCGACCTCCTCGAAGATCGACTTGATCTCACGCGTATCCTGTGTCCGCCACAGAGCGTACTGCATCGTGTTGAGACGAAGAGCTCGCGGAAGCCCGGTCTGGTTCTGGAGGAGCAGGAAGATGGAGAGCCCCACGTCGTGGAGATGACGGTGGCGGAGACAGAGGTTGACGAAAGGGTTGGCGCGTCCGGAGCTGAAGATCTTGGAGTGGCTGCAGTCGTCCACCACCAACAAACATTTCGGCCGCTTCCCCTCCACGTCGGGCTTGCGGTAGTGCTCGTTCTTCAGGATCCATTCCTCGGTGGGTCCCAAAGTACTCTTGTCGCTCTGGTGTTTCTTGAAGATGGCGGCATACTCCAGTTCTTTTATCCAATCATCGCGCGCCCGCTTCACCTTGTTCTCCACATCCTCAATAGCTGCAAACACATTGTCAATGTCCTCGTAGACATCTTCGGCTCTAGGCTCCAGTGCTTGGAAGATGCGGTTGGAGTGGGACGAGGTCTGCAGGTCGTAGACGCGGTCGTAG
>JAZKEA010000644.1:2604-4145 GCA_040387315.1 Armatimonadota bacterium
GTCTTGCCGGAATTACGCTTGCCGATGAAGGAGCATAGCGAGTGCAACGAAAAGATGCTGAAAGGGGGAGGCGGGATCTTGTTTCCGTTGACCAATTTATCGAGGTCGGGTAAATTGAGCTTTTGACGTTTAGTGCGCATAGTAGCTTCTATTCTTAGACGAAGAAAAAGCGGCTACGCTCCTGCGGCGCTGTCGGCTGGTAGGGGGTGATTCTGCGGGGCGCGCGCTGGTGACGCGGCACTCTCCGGTAATACCGCTCGTCGTCGATCTCCTCTTCCTCCTCTTCCTCTTCCTCTACGATTCTTCGCTTCTTCTTGGCGGGGGCAGGGTGGATCGGTACGAGCTCTGCGCGCGCCATCTTGGCGTCGAAGTAGGCGTCCATCTTGGATAGCATGGTGTCGATGTCGATGGGGCGGTTGGACTGGCGCTCCAGCTTGGGAGGGAACAGCGCGATCTCGGCGGGAACGTCGATCGCGTCCTTCAACACCGCCGGCGCGCTGGGAGCGGGTTTCGCTTCCTGCTTCGCCTTGGCGACCCTAACCTTCCTCGTCTTCTTCTCCGGTTTCTGCTCGATCTCCGGCTCTGGCTCCGGCTCCAGCTCCGGTTCGGGCTCGGGTTCCGGTTCCGGCTCCGGTTCCGGCTCTTGCTGTACCGGCGCTGAGGGGAAAAGAACGTTCGCATTCTCTTCTTCCATCTTCTGTGTTGTTATCTGCTTGAGACAGCAGACCTCTGATGATGATCTCTTCTGATGTCCCCACCCTAGAAAAAGAATCGATATGGGAAATGATGGTGTCAATACATGCCATCCTCTCTTTTTTCTAGGCCGAGGGCAACGACGAGACGATGGCGAGCTCTTCTGATGTCCCCGTCCTAGAAAAAGCAGGCGATGTAACGGACGGAGTGGAGGAGCGCAAGGAGGAATTGTTCGTGCCGACACCGAGACGCGCGGGCGGCGCGAGACCTCGACCGGGCAGCGTAGAGTTCTTCGAGGAGAAGTACCCGAACCTGCCGTACTACATGCACGAGTTCATGAGTATCCGAGTGCTGCAAGGAGAGCAAGCAGCGCACAATTTCTTGGCTAGAAATGATAAACCCGGGATCATCACCTACGTCGAGAAGGAAGACGGCGTAGAGGTGCCGGTCCTTGTCAACTGGTAGCATGTCGAAGTTCGGGCGGAAGTTCAAGTCGGGGGCGAAGAAGTTCGGAAAGGCATGGGTGGGCGGTGTCAAGATGATGGCCAAGAGCGCGGGGAAGTCGGCGAAGAAGGGCGCGAAGACTGCGAGTAAGACGGCCAAGTCGGCAGCCGTTCAGGGCGCCATCACTCGCGGAAAGGCCCTTGCTAAGAACGCGGCGATGAAGGGCTATGCCAAGGCGAAGCCTGGGCTGGACAAGGCGGTCAACAAGGGGAAGCAAGTGGTGAAGGACCAGGTGTTCAGCGCCGACAACAAGAAGATGTTGCAGGGCCACGCCAAGATGCTGAAGGGGAAGGTGAAGGCTGCTGCGGCGGAGGTGTCGCGCTCTGCCACTGCCACGGCGCACA
>JAZKEA010000644.1:4155-6075 GCA_040387315.1 Armatimonadota bacterium
CTCTGATGACTCTCAGCCCCCGCACCGCTACTGACGACGATGAGCGACTCGGCCGAATCCACCGCTGCGCCTGTTTCTGCTGGAGCACCTGCAGCTGCGATCACCGCAGAACCAGCAGCAGCTGTTGACAGCGTGGCAAACTCTGCCGCGTCCACCGCCGGAAAACAGTTTGAGGACAGGGTGGGCAAGGTCAAGGCGCATGTGGAGCGCATCGGGCTGGAGACCAGGAGCGGAGTCCTGGAGCATAACAAATGAAAATTTTTATTGTTATCTATCCAACGAGAAGCGTCTGTAGTAGCGATGAGGGCGCACCTTGGCAGGAAGTTCAAGAAGGGACTGCGGCTCGGATTCAAGGCGATGAAGCCTGCTCTGCGTATGGGAGGAAAGGCGCTTCTCGGAGCGGCACAGACGGGGTTGTTGGGCGGACCGGAGGTGGCGATGGCGGCGAACGCGGCTGCGATCGGTATTAGCTCGATGCCCCACAAGAAGAGACCGCGCGAGGACGCTGCAGCGAAGGACATCACGAACCTGTATCAGGCGGCAACTGCGAGGCCTCGGCAGTAATTTATTGTTTTGTTACCAAAGTTGAAGCGGCATGGCGATGATGCAACGCCCTGAACCGATTACCCAGGAAATCATCCTC
Source organism: Armatimonadota bacterium (assembly GCA_040387315.1). Classification (GTDB taxonomy): domain Bacteria; phylum Armatimonadota; class Armatimonadia; order Armatimonadales; family Armatimonadaceae; genus JACMJB01. The sequence goes on from JAZKEA010000644.1 coordinate 4,799, forward strand.
CGGTACACCAACCGCGCTTCGACGGCTAGCACGATTCTAGACTGGACGGTGCAGATCAATGAGCCTATGCCCAAGGGGAAGATGGTGAAATTGAAGTGCACTTACGTCGGGTTTGCGAGCGCAACTCAGACAAACAACTCCGCTAACATGGCGGAAGTGCGGTTGTACAACGCCGGAACGAAGGTCGGGTGGGATAGCGGCTACGGCTCGTTCTTGACGCTTGGGTATCTGCGAACCTCTCTTCTGCATACGACTGGTAGCTTGAGTTTCGCGTTCGACGCTGGACCGAGCGGGCTGCAGCATACGCTGCGGTCGATCGATTCTACGCAGTGGAGGATCGTGGTGTTCCCGTTGACGACGAATTTCAACAACGGCATCCCCGCAACCGAGATGATCGTGCACATGGAAATGACAGTTATTGATTAGCATAACAATGTACATTTGTTGTACATGGATAACGTGCGCTTAGTTGGATGCTATGCTTCAGTATGCGGACGAGATTGTGTATACCGTGACGCTGCGTAAGGACGCGACGACTTCTATCGCCGAATGGACAGCTGTGTGCCCTGTTGCGTTTCCGGATAGTGCGCGTATGGTGGAGATGCGATGCGTTAATATAATGACGCCGTTAGCGCACTCGGAGAAGGATGGCCAACACCTAGATGTGCTGCTACTCAGCCACGGCGGCGCGCGCGGAGTGATGGAGGGGGCGGACGCGTCACGGCTTGTGCTTGGAAGCCTGCACTATGATCTCGTGCATCTCACCACCCGATACTACAGCAAGTTCGTGAGCCGAGGCGCGCATATCATTCCGGTCCCTGATGCGAACATCTGGAACATGATGCTGAATACGCAGACAAACGGAGGGTATAGCGTCGCCACGCTGCTCAGCCCCATGGTCATCCACTTGGAGTTCAGGGTACTGGCGTGATAATTTTCTTGTCAATAATACAACGTACACCAACCATGAGTCTGACAGAGTCGGTGCGGTATGACCTCAAGGGGTCGGCGGTCAGCTCGAGGGCGTACACCAGCCGCGTGTCCCCCACGAACGGATCCACTTTCACGCCCGAGAATGTGATCCGGATTGATATCCCCACGGGTATGAGGAATACCTACCTCGACCCGTCTGGAACCTACCTTCGATTCGGACTGAAGAACACCAATGCCACCCACGCCGCGGCGCTCGATCACAGCGGGTCTGCCGTGATCCGCAAGCTGGAGATCTATTCCTCCGCCGGGTCCAATCTGCTGGAGAGCATAGACAACTACCACGT
>JAZKEA010000645.1:0-23170 GCA_040387315.1 Armatimonadota bacterium
GAAGCGTAGTCGATGGCCTTCTCAAAATTGGCAAAGGCTTCCGTCCAGTTGCGCTGACCGGCCTTCTGAAAAGCCATCTGGAGATACGAAGTTGCAATGCCCCGGTTGGGTTTGGCAATTTTATCCAGTGCCAGTAAACCAGCCTCGCTAAATGCCAGTCGGAGGGCGTCTTTGCTGTTGAAATTGGTGTTCAGTGGTTGCGGCAACAAATTCTCGTATAAAGCAACTCGTTGTAAATTAGGACTATCCAGAATTTCAACCGGCAGTTCGGTCAGGCGGTTTTGCATCAGAGAAAGTTGTTGCACCGGAAAACTTTTCCAATCGATTTCCGGAAGCCGCTCCACATTGGAATGGAATAGGGTCAGGTTCCGTAACTTACGGAGTTTGCTGGCTTTTAGGAAGACATCTTCGCCATCCCGCATCATAACCGAAGGGATAATAATGGTATCCCCTGCCTCAGGGTGCTCCGACACGGTGCGGATGATATCTTTGCCCACAATCAATCCGGCAACGGTGATGTTGCCCTCGAAGAAGTAGTTATGGGCGACGCACACATTGACGCTCAGCCCTTCGACACGGCTCATCACGTCAGCGAAGCGGGCAAGCAGCGGCGCGGCAGACTCGCCGGTCACCAGGGTGAAGGACTGTGGCGCAGCCAGCGACTTCGGCAGTTTCCGCTTCACCTTTTCCAGATCATCCAGGAACAGGCGCACCAAGCCAACCCCATCTTCAAGCTGCGGAAAACCTTCGTAGTGACTGCGTGGCGGCACCTCACGCTTCGCTCCGAGATAGAACTCGTCACTGAAGAACAGGAAGCGCGAGCGAAGAGTCTTACGGAACTGTTCCCGCTGCGACTCGGCCCAGTCCAGAATACTGCTTGAATACTCGGGGCTGACGACCGTGACCGGCGCGAGACGCTCGCGGAACTGGGTAATGCCAATCGGCACTACGGCAAGTGAGACTACACCGCCATATGTCCCCCGTGCTTCCGGATTCAGCGCGGCAAGTTCACGAACGGTCTGCTCAAGATGTTCGCCATCGTTGTAGCCGGGGCACAAAACGACCTGCCCATGGATTTGAATACCGGCATCCGCGAGTCGATTCAGCATCGGCAGGATAGGCTCCGGCTGCTTACGACCAAGCATCTTTCCGCGAACGACAGGGTCCGTCGCGTGGATCGAGACAAACATCGGCGACAGCTTCTGCTCGCAGATCCGGTCCAGTTCTCCCTCTTTCAGGTTGGTCAGCGTGACGTAGTTACCATGAAGAAAAGAGAGTCGGTAGTCATCGTCTTTGATGTACAGGCTGGGACGCAGCCCTTTGGGCTGCTGGTACAGGAAACAGAACACGCACTTGTTCTTGCAGATGTGCATGTTGTCGAACAGATCATCGGCGAAGGAAAGACCCAGGTCTTCGTCGTATCCTTTGTGGAGCATCACCAGCTGACGGTCGCCATCGCGTTCGTAGGCCAGTTCCATCTGCTCGCCCGCCGTATGAAAGCGCCAGTCCACGATGTCACGAAGCGGTGCGCCGTTCACCGAAAGAACGCGGTCTCCCACGCGCAGCCCTGCCGCTTCCGCAACACTGCCGACAAGAACCGTCTCAACAAGGTTCTTCGGTTTGCGCCGCTCCAGGGCAGGAACAAGATTCGGTTCGTGACTTTGTACTGGTAAACTCAGGGCCATAACAGATTATGATACCATTCGGACTAATTAATCCCAACCAGGCAGTCACAAAAACAATAGCCGCAGTAAACTGCTGTGTGCCCTGATGAACGGGATTCTATCTGCTGTATAATCTCATGCGAGAAGAAGTTCCCGGTTATTCGGAACAATCTTCTTCTGGCGTCGGCATACTACGCAGGTAGTCAGCACGGCAGCAAAAATCATATATACGTATCCAAAGGTACCCAGCGCACCCCATGAAGCAGGTCCCCTCCCATTCGCAGAGCCGCGGCAGCAACGCTGCCCCCGCCCCCGCAGCGGTAAAACGGATTCGTCCACGTCGGAAAACTGCCCGTGCCGTTGGATTGGCGGCTCTCGCCACCGTAGCCCTTATCGGCGGCGTTATTGGGGCCAAGCTGAACAGCATCAGCAAAAATGGAAATGGCTCCGTCATCAGTGTCGTGGAGTCCATGATCAACCCCAAGGGCGAATTCCCCGGCAAGGACCGAGTTAATATCGTCCTGATCGGCAAAGACTACAATCGGCTCGAGAGCAAAGACCCTAAGCTTAACGGAATGCCCTTCACCAAGGGTTCCCGTGCCGACTCCATTGTGGTTCTGTCCCTCGACCTGAATAATGGCAAAGTCAGTGCGCTGTCGGTGCCGCGTGACACCGTGATCGAGCGCGAGGACGGACGAGGTTCCGGCAAGATCAATGGCACGTATGCCCGTGGTGGTGCGGAACAGCTTCAGAATACCCTTGGGGAGCTCCTCGGAGTGAGGCCGGACTACTATGTCGCCCTGAAGCCGGACGGTGTCAAGAATCTGGTGGATAAGCTAGGCGGCGTCGATGTCGAGGCAATCGATGACATGAAGTATGACGACAATTGGGGACAGCTTCATATCGATCTGAAAAAAGGACCGCTGCGTATTGACGGCACAGAGGCGGTTGGCTTTACCCGATTCCGAGAAGTCAAGCCGGGCACCCCACACTCGAAAGAGGAGGGCGATGGTCGTCGAATGGCACGCCAGCAGATGGTGATCAAGGCCATGGCGTCAGAGGCTAAAAAACCGGGAAACTGGCTGCATGTGGATGACATCATCAAATTCGGCCTGAAGCAGATCGAAACCAATCTCGACCAGGAGCAGGTATTCGCACTCGGGGCGCTGTTTCGCAATATCCAGCCGGACCAGATGCAAACCGCCTCTCTCGTTGGCAGAGGGACAAATCGTGGCACTTACTTTTTCGTACCGGACGAAGACAAGAAAAAAGCCCTGGTCGATTGGCTGATCAAAGGTGATGAGTCCGCCGCAAACCGCCTGACCGTGGTCGCGGTCCAGAATGGCACCGAGATACCGGGCCTTGCCCGGCGCGTCGCGGACCTGCTCTGCGAACAGGGCTTTGATGCCAAGAGCACCGGAAATGCCAAACGCGGCAAAGAAACCTCCGAAGTCTCGGAGACGCGGATTCTGTACGGCAAGGCGGCGATCCAGGTGCGCGCCGAGCGGATTGCAAAGATGCTGGGCGGCGGTAAACTGGAAAAGCAGATTGCAAGTGGCGTTGCCAGCGCCACGCCTGTAGTAACAGATCCGGAGGCACCTGATGTCACCGTTGTTATGGGTCGCGATCTTGCGGACACGTTTGCCGAGAGGAGCGCCAAATTATGACAGCGACCGCCACCATCGACCGGGATTATTCCCTGGAAACCCTGCCCTCTTCCCCTTCCGCACTCGCCAAGGAGATGACGCAACGGTACCGTACTATTTTGCTCTTCGGCGCTCCCGGTTCGGGCAAGGGAACCATTGGGAAAGCGCTTGGGGCAATCCCCGGCTTTGTCCATGTCGCCTGTGGCGATGTTTTCCGGGGCCTTGACCTGACATCCGGTATCGGCAGAGTCTTTATTGAGTACTCAGCGAAAGGGCTGCTAGTCCCCGACGATACCACGATTGAGTTATGGCATCAGCACATTGACAGCCTGGTCGCGACACGCCGGTTCGCGCCGGATCGGGACCTGCTGGTACTGGACGGCATTCCCCGCAATGCCGCGCAGGCGCGGATCATGGACAGCTATATCTCCGTGGAGCGCATCTTTCATCTGGTCTGCTCCGATGAAAACCAGATGTTCGACCGACTGCGCCGCAGAGCGCTCAAGGAGAACCGGCTCGACGATGCCTCCGATGAGGTCATTCGTCATCGCTGGCGCGTCTATGAGCAGGAGTCTACCCCTATCCTCGATCACTACGAACCCGAGATTATTGCCCAGGTGGATGCCATCGCAACACCGATCAAGGTACTTCACGACATCCTCGGTCGCCTGATTTAATCTATCAACACGGCGTCCGCAAAAACTGCTCTTGACGTTTTCGCGGACGCCGTGTTACACTCCGGTCTGTCAGTGGCAATCGCCGCTGACACCCATATCATCTATATCGCAAGCAAACCCTTCGAGTCTGGGGAAGTCCGGTGTAATTCCGGCGCTGTCCCGCAACGGTGAAAGCCCGAATGCCAGCCGAAGGCGTGTCGTAGAGTGTGGACGCTCCCCCTTAAGGAGCGTCTGCGAGAACCCTTCGCGAGAAAGGGGCGACAACATAACGCACGATGGATTCTCTCCCAAAGAGAGGCCATCTCCTGTGTTTGTTGCGCCGCCGTCGCCTTCTGGCCCGGTGGCGTTGTTGTTTCTGCCTCCTCCTCGTCTCCGGTTTCCCGCTTCCTCTACGGCCTGCACTGTACCCGACACACCATCGTGTGATGTGTCATCGTCTGCGGAGAACAGACAGAGAGGCCGAATTCGTTTTGTTTTTGAACACCGTGTCGTCCCGACCCAAGCGAACGCCGTCTGCGGCATTTACGCTCATCGAGCTGCTCGTCGTTATAGCGATAATCTCGATCCTCGCCGGGATATTGTTTCCTGTTTTTGCTCAGGCCCGCGAAAAAGCACGCCAATCCTCCTGTGCCTCCAACCTGCGTCAAATCGGCATGGCAGGCCTGATGTACGCCGGTGACTATGATGAGACCCTTCCCGTTTACACGTATGACTACAAAACGTACTGGGTGGGCCATAAGGCAAATTCCACGTCCCTCATGGATATGTCCAAAGGCTTGATCACCCCCTACATCAAGTCCGGTGATATCCAGCGCTGTCCTTCCTACACCGGAGGCGAAAACCTGGGCGGAACCGGGTACGGGATAAACTCACAGCTCACGTTCAATAAGGCGACCTTTGGAGTGGCAGTTCCTGCCACCCTTGCCGAACTGTCTCAACCCTCAGACACCATTTTCTTCGGAGAGGCCGGAATCCCTGACTTTCCTGTCCGGGGCATGGTCGGCGAGACCATTCAGATAGACCCTTTATGGTTCGGCGGTTCGCCAACAGTTCATTTCCGCCACCAGCGATTCGCCAACTTTGTTTACTGCGACGGACATGTAAAACCGATCAAGCAGGAGACATTTTCCGCCGTGCTCCCCGCAGCAGAACAGAATGCCGCCCTGAAGATCAAGTTCTTCGGCGACAAGCTGATGGCACGCCAGTAGCGTCTGTTCCGATCACCGCTTACCTTTATCCAGAATTCCGTCACTTATTAAGTACCCAGGAGTCTTTTATGCGCTTTTGTTCTCGTCGATTTGTCGCTTCGGCTTTTTCCGCAGCACTGGTGGTTTTCGCTTCGCAGTCCCTTGCCTTCGGACAAATCACCCCAAGGATCGAAACGACTATCGGTTCCGGTTCCAGTATTTCCTATTTTGTCCTCGACTTCTTGAGCGGCCCCACACCACAGTCCTACGCCTTTGCTTACCGCTATGACGGAACCAAAACCGGCGGAGATATGCTTGACGCTTTAGCTCTTGGTTCGGCGGGTACTGCCAAGCCGCTCACGTTTACCTTTACCGACTACGGCGGAGAGCTCAAGAGATTTCCCGATGGCTTCAGCTACGATGGTAAATCGCTTACCCGACCCTCCAATTTCAGCAGTTACTGGTCTTATTGGAACAGTACGAACGGGGTTACGTGGACGGAAGCTCAGGTAGGCCTGGACACCCGTGTGCTGACGAACGGTGCCTGGGACGGATGGAGCTATGCGCTCAATGGTGTTACTGTAGCACCCAGAACCCCTCTGGTGGCGACTGCCGCAGCGCCGGAACCGGGAACTCTGACACTTTTTGCCGCTGCCGCCATCTCGGGAGCAGGTGTCATCGTTCGGCGTCGCCGCAAGACGGCAGGAAAGTAGGAGCGCGCCATGATTTACGTTCTCATCGTTCTCGCAGCGCTATCCCGACTGCTGCCCCACCCACCGAACTTTACGCCAATCGCGGCGATGGCGCTTTTCGGTGCGGCGGTTCTTCCCGACAAGCGGCTATCGCTGCTGGTTCCGATAGCGGCTCTGCTGCTCAGTGACTTCTTTCTGGGCTTCTACGGCTGGACCGGTATGGCGAGCGTCTACGGGGCAACCCTGCTTGTCGGTGTCGTCGGTTATGTGCTGCTGAGAAATCAGCCCACAAACGTCGGGCGAATTGCGACCGCGGCCCTTTCGGGAAGCGTGCTGTTCTTCCTGGTCACCAATGCGATGTGCTGGTGGACCGGCTATCCCCACACGTTAAGCGGTCTCTCGCTCTGCTTCACGCTTGCGCTGCCGTTTTTCCGGAACGAACTGCTGGGAACACTTCTCAGCGCCGTTATCCTCTTTGGCGGACACGCGCTGCTCGTCCGAGGCACGGAAGTCGGGCGCAGGAGTGCCGCCACGCCGGTATAATACAGCAGAAATCACCGTACAAAGCGTGGGTAGGAAGTAACTTGCCTGCCCGCGCGAAGGACTGCTGTATTGCGCATTGTTTCTCTTCTGCCCTCCGCCACCGAGATCGCTGCCGCACTGGGACTCGGCGACCAGCTGGTCGCCGTGACCCACGAATGCGACTATCCGCCGGACGCTGTCGCCGGTAAACCCGTGGTCACGTCCAGCCTCATTCCGAAAACAACGACTGAGCCGTTCGACGGAGAGGAAGGCGAGGAACCGCCTCCCCCCTCGGCCTACGAGATTGACCGAATTGTTCGCGAGGCCCTGGCAAGCGGTGAATCGCTGTACCGCATCGACATCGACCTGATGCGCGACCTGAAGCCGGACCTGATTCTCACGCAGGGGCTGTGCGATGTCTGCGCCGTCAGCCACAAAGCAGTTGTAGCGGCGGTGGATGCGCTGGGGCCGGATGTCAAAGTTCTGGATCTGCAGCCGACAAATCTTGCCGAGGTACTGGAATCGTTCCGGCAGGTCGGTGCGGCGACGGGACGCGAGGCGGAAGCGGAAGCCCTTGTCATCTCGGTTCAGGGACGCTGGGATGCCGTTCGCGATAAGGCGGCGAAGGCCCCGGATCGTCCTCGCACTCTGCTATTGGAGTGGCCTGAGCCACCGTTTACGTCCGGGCACTGGAACCCGGAGCTGCTTGCCCTGGCAAACGGCGAGCCTGCTCCCTGGGATGCAGTCGGCACACCGTCGCGCACCTTGACCTGGGACGAGATCAGTGCCTTTGCGCCGGAGATGGTTGTCCTGCTCGCCTGTGGCATGGATGCCTATCGCGCCCTCGATGAATCCTATGCGCTGCTGGATGCGCCCCAATGGTTCGAACTGCCTGCCGTGAAGAACGGTGAGTGTTATGCCGTCGATGGCAATGCCTATTTCAATCGCCCCGGACCAAGGCTTACGGAAAGCGCCGAGATTCTGGCGACGATCCTTCATCCAGAGACGTTCACCGATATGCTGCCTGCTTACTCCGTTCAGCGATTTGACAATGAGCTGTTTGAGCCTCTGGAAGACGAGGAGACTCCCAAATGAGACTGACTCTACGAGATGATCTCGGCAGGACAGTCACGCTGCCGAACGGTCCGGCACGGCGCATCGTCTCCCTTGCGCCGGAAGTCACGGAAAATCTTTTTGCCCTTGGCGCGGGGTCACTTCTTGTGGGTGTGACCACAGCGGACACGTATCCTGCCGCCGCCCTGAAGATCGTTAAAGTCGGTGATTTCGGGCAGCCGTCGTTTGAACGCATTCGAGCGCTTAGGCCCGATCTGGTGATCGCCGCCTCGGCAACGATCCCTAGGTCGGAACCGGACCGTCTGCAGCAGCGACTGAGCGGTATTCCCATCTTCGCCCAGAAGTCGGCCCGTTTTGCCGATGTCCTCCGCCATCTGCAGCAGCTGGGGGCCATCTCCGGTCGCAGCGCCGAGGCGCAGCGCCTTGTCGCCCAGATGCAGGCTAAAGCGGCGCAGGCGTCAAAACAAGCCGCAGGAAAACCAAAGGTGACGGTTTTTGTGGAAGTCAGTCCCTCCCCGCTTTATGCCGCCGGTCCGGGATCTTTTGTCGATGATCTTATTCAGCGGGCAGGCGGCGTGAATATCGTCAAAGGCAGCAACCCGTTTCCGGTTTATTCCAAAGAGGCGCTGCTCGCGTCAAACCCGCAGCACTACGTAATGGCGGTCGGTGGAGACATGAACGCCGCAGCGACAACGCCTGCCGGTCTTCCCGCCGCACTGGCGTCGCGACTCCGCGCGGTGAAGGAGGGGCATGTCCACCGTATCTCTTCTGACCTTCTGTTCAGGGCAACTCCACGCCTCGCGGATGGTCTGATGGCGCTGACAAAAGCCCTGCATCGATAATCAGCATCTCCTGGGGTGATTGCCCTGAACCGCCGCCTGTGCTACTATCAAACCCGAACCGATGCCGCACCCGAGACACCACACAGGCGAGGAAGTAACTGTAGACCCGGACGCAACAGATCGCGTTCTGGTTACTCAGGCGCTCGCGGGCAGTGAGGATGCCTTTGCGGCGCTGCACCGGCGCTACTATGGGCGCATCTACCGCCTCGCCCTGTTGCGCTGCCGAAGTGTCGCTGATGCGGAGGATGTTGCCGCGGAAACATTCGTGCGAGCCATCGCGCATCTTCCCGCCTTTCGGTTTCAGGGAGAGAGCCTTTTTCCGTGGCTGTCTCGTATCGCCAGCAATCTAGCCGCGGACCTGGGACGAAAAAGCGCGGGTATTACACTGGTCTCAATGGACAGTCAGACGGTCGAGAGCGTTCGCGCCCTGCTGGAGAGCCTACCCGGAGATGCGCCCGATCCACATACTCTGGCGGAGCGCAATGAGACCCAGGCGCTGCTGCGTGCGGCGGTGGCAGCACTGCCCTCCGACCAGGCGGATGCGATCCTGCTTCGCTTCGGGGGAGACCTGCCGCTGAAAGAAATCGCTCTTGCCCTCGACCGGAGTGAGGGTGCGATCAAGTCTCTGCTGCACCGTGGGCTCGTCGGACTGCGGAAAATGCTTATTTCCGGTGCGAATGAGGCCGGAGTCCTAGAGCAGATGCGCCACAGGCCCGATATAACTTTGAATAGTACGGGAACCAATAGCCGAACCTATGGAAAAAACGATTTCTAAAACCATGCAGCGTGTCGTGGATGCCCTGGTCGCCGGGGAACCCGTACCCGCCGAGGCGCAGGCGGCGCTGACGGATGCGGAACGCAGCGAAGTGGCCGCCCTCGCCCGGACAGCCCACCTGACGAAGCTGACCCTCGCCAAACCCGAGCCGACAGCGGAGATGGAAGCCGCAGCACTGGCCCGAGCCAGGGATGCCTATGAACAGCGGCGGATCGGCGGGGGACTTCATCCTGCGACCTCTGCCGCGAGCGACGATACTCGATCTTCCCCCTTGATTGAGTCTCTTCGGAGACTGCTGGGGCGATTCCGACAGAAGGATTGACGGCAGCAGACTGCGTCAGGAGAGGCAAGGCAGCAGGCATGGCGACACTTCTTGCGGGGGTGACCTTCCGCAAAATCGGTAAGCTCCACTACTATCCGGTCCGCGAGGACTTTTCCCTCGAGGTCGGTACTCTTGTGGTCGCGGAGACGGAGCGGGGTCATGAATGCGGTGAGGTAAAGATACTTCGCGAGGTCGACGGCGACCCGGAGGATATGGAAAAGGTCAACTGCCTGGTCCGGCTGGCAGGCGACGACGACTCGTCGATCCAGGAGCAGCGCAGGCAGGAAGCGGAGGACGGCAAAACCTACTGCCAGCAGTGCGCCGATTCTCTGTATCTTCCGATGAAAGTGGTTGACAGCGAAGTTTCTCTCGATGGTCAGCAGGTGACGTTTTACTTTGTCGCCGATACCCGGGTCGATTTTCGTCAGCTTGTCAAAGAGGTCGCCGCCAGGATGAAGATGCGGGTACACCTTCATCAGGTAGGTTCCCGCGACCACGCGAAGGCGCTCGGCGGTTACGGACCCTGTGGCCGCCCCCTCTGCTGTACGACATTTCTTCGCGACTTTGCCCCGGTCTCCATGAAGATGGCGAAAGATCAGAGCCTGTACCTGAACCCCTCCAAGTTTTCCGGCGTCTGCGGCAAGCTCATGTGCTGCCTGCGCTATGAGCACGATGTCTACTTGGAGGCACGGGATCGGCTGCCCCCGACTGGTATCTCGGTCTCAACCCCCGATGGCGAGCGGGGCACGATCACCGAAGTCAACATCTTTAAAGAGACTGTCTCCGTGACGGTGCGCGATGACGAGGGGACCCGCATTGTCACCCTGCCCGCGAAGGACGTGACCGTGGCCCGTGCCTGTGGTGATTGCGGGTCCGCGGGCGGAGGGTGCGGCGGCTCCTGCGGTACCTCCGGGGCCTGCGGAGTTCCCGCAAAGGTCGAACAAAAGCCGATTGCCCTGGAGATGCGCTGGCGGCAGAACTGGAATTCGTAGAACAGCCTTAGCGTGCTACTGCTTCCGCCCCGACCATCCAGCCGCTTTCCAGGGCCGCCTCCACTTTAGATCCATGGACCGGCGTCTCTTTGCCGCACCAGTCGCCACACCCGCCGATTCCGATGTCGGCGTGCCAGAAAAAGGCTCCGGGAAAGAAGGTGGCGGGCTGAGCATAGCGCCAGCGATGTACCTGAGCGGACTGCACCGCCAGGGTGCCGACTTCTTTCTGTACCGCTTCCAAAAGCAGATTCTGAATCACCGCCGGATCTTCCTCCAGATGGTCGCGGCTCCAGCTGCCATTTCCGTGCGCAATAAGTACCGGAGGCGCTGAAGGGTTGTGCCGCTTGGTATGATCCCGTGAGACAAGGGCGAGAACGGGATGCTCGGAAAACTCCAGCGCGGGCCAATCCGCTCCGGGAACATCCTTCTCCAAAACGGCGAGCAGAGTCCAGGCGGGATCGAACACGATACTCTGCAGGCCACTCCGTGTCTCTTCGGGCAGAAAATCACCGGCAATAGCAAGCAGCTGCACGGGTGGCAGATTCAGTATCAGCTTTTTGCCCGTGAAGAGACGATCATCCGCGCAATGGGCAGTCCAATCCCCCGTTTGCTCATCGCGAGAGATACGGTTGACCGCGGCACTGAGCGTGATGTCCAACCCCTTCGCAAGCTGCTTCGGCAGGTCGCTCATCCCGCCCGGCGGCGCGTAGCGCGGGTGCCCCTCGGGCCGATGGGTGATCTCACCGTTCTTCCACAGCGGAAGACCTCTGTTCCAAATCGCTATCCAGCCATCATCAATCCCCTGGTCAACTATTTTTTTGAACCGCTCTCCGCGCGCCGTGAAATACTGCGCCCCGTGATCCGCACGGACGCTGCCCCCGAGTCGGCGCGTCGCCGCTCTCCCTCCAACGCCGCGGCCTTTGTCCAGAAGCCGCACCGTAGCTCCCTGAGCCACCACATCTTCTGCAAAGGCAAGTCCCCCAAGCCCCGCACCCACTACTAAAAAATCGGTCGTCTCTAATTTCATTGCTGTTCTTCTCTCGTTTTCGTTCAACAGGGGCCTGACGCTTTCGGTTCCCTATCGCTGCCGCGTGTTGCTGTTACTGTTGGAGACGGGTATACTCATTTACAGAGTATTTGCAACAGATTCGCAATTAGAGACATCACACGGACAGCAAGAAATAAATGGACGCAGAAATAATGCTGGAGACGGGCATCGCAACCGTGGTTGCGGTGCTGGGCGGGGTCATCTCTGTCGCCGCCGCTGGCGACGCGCCTGACGCACACCGGCGCCGCCTCCTGGCACTGGTCAGCGCTGCCGCCGGAGCGCTCATCGCGGTCACGTTTTTCTCGATCCTTCCGGAAGCGCGTGAAAACCTGTCTCTTCCCGGCCTCGTTCTTGCGGCGATTTCCGGTTATATTCTTTACTACCTCGTGGGACGGTACCTGTTCCCTATTTGTCCTGCCTGCGTCAGCAGCAGTCACCAACACGGCGAAGACCCGACCCACATCCATAGCGATTCCTGTTCGCCGGAGCACCATCACCATCCGGTAGACGATGACCACAAACCCAGGACCAACTTTCGAAACGTCGCGACGTTGCTTGGCTTAATGGTCGCCGCGCACGCCGCCGTCGATGGTATCGCGATAGCATCCGGGCACCATCACGGCAGTACCGGTTCGGCTGCGCTGTCCCACATGACCGATGCCCTTCCCCTTCTTTTCGCGCTTTCGCTTCATAAACTGCCGGAGGGACTAGCCCTGACCGCCCTCCTGATCAGCAGTGGTTTCCGGCGCACACCAGCCCTCTTGTTGACGACCGGTATCGAGCTTGCGACACTCTTGGGCGGCGCTCTGGGCGTGCTGCTTCGGGATGTCGCCTCCCCTTATCTGCTGAGCGGAATCATGGCCCATGTGGGTGGCGGGTTTCTCTACCTTGCTTTTCAGGCGCTGAGAAATGAAGCCGGTGAGCCAGCCGAAGTTACTCCGCAGGCAGCGCGCTCTTATCAGTGGGGTTTCGGAACCCTTGGCTTTGTTTGTGTTTCCCTGATCCTACTTGGGATCCATCGTCTGTAAGCCCGCATCGCCCGATCAAACGTGCCGACGGTGTTTATGAAGGGCGGGTATCGCGGTAACACGAGACGCCCATCAGGGCAAAACGATAGCGTTCCCTCACCCATCGAAAGAACAAAATTATCATGGCAGCAACACAGCACGACAAACTAACGGAATTACTCAAAGGCAAAAGCATCAGCGGCACGAGTGACAGTGGCGGCGAAAAGACCATCTCATTCACTGATGGCTCAAAGCTGACGGCAAAAGTCGTCCCAAGCAGTTCCAATAGCGCGTCAACAGGCGGCGCCGTAGAAGCAGTTCACCTGAGTTCGGACCCCGCCACTCTGTCCCTGCATTTAGAGGGCGGCTCTACGGTCGAGATACCGCTCGTCGGGGCCTCCTCAAGTCTCAGCCTGAAAGACAAAGACGGGGCGGCGGCGTTCGAGAACTAAGAACTACTCGCTCCATACCTGTAAATAGTTCAGAGGCAAACGGGGGCATGGAGGTTTTCCGTGCCCCCGTTTGCGTTCGTCGAAATTATTTAATGTCAACGTGCAACCTTTCCCCCGATTCTCTGGTCAACTGGTGGTAGAGTCAAGCGTCAGGACAAATCGTACTTTATGTCAATCGCAGCCGCCGTTCCCTCCTCCGCTCCCAATTCTTTAGAAACCGACAGCCCCCCACCCATCGCGGTGGTCAAAGAGTTAACCGTCCGTTATGGTTCCCGAACCGTTCTGGGCAATCTCAGCCTCACGATCCCTGCCGGATGTACCGGCCTGCTGGGACCAAATGGCGCGGGTAAAACAACCCTTATCAAAACCCTGATGGGTTTCCTGACACCTGCCTCGGGTGAAGCGCTCGTTATGGGCATGAATGTCGCCACGGACGCCCTTGGGATACGGCAGCGCATCGGGCTGATGCCGGAACAGGATTGTCATATCCCCGGAATGAGCGCGGTTCAGTTTGTCGCCTATGCCGGAGAGCTTGCCGGAATGCCGCCTGAGCAGGCGATACGGCGTGCCCATGAGGTACTCGAGTACTGCGGTTTGGGTGAGGCGCGGTACCGGGAAGTCGAAACTTACTCAACGGGCATGAAGCAGCGCATCAAGCTGGCCCAGGCGCTGGTTCATGGTCCCAAGCTCCTCTTTCTGGATGAACCGACCAACGGCATCGATCCGCAGGGCCGCGACGAGATGCTGGACCTGATCCGCGATGTCTCCCACGGCAAGGGGCTGTCCGTCGTGGTCTCCTCGCACCTGCTGCCCGATATCGAGCGCACCTGTGATTCGGTGATCGTGATGCGAGGCGGGCAGGTGATGCGTCAGGGTTCGCTGCAGGAGCTGTCACAAACAACGGAGCTTCAGTACGAAGTCGAGCTGCTCGCGTTTCGGGACGGCTTTGTCCAGGCACTTGCCCCGCAGGGAGGCACATTGGTGTCGCGACAGGGCTCGAAGCTCCGGCTGGCCTTTCCGCCTCAGATGCCCAATGCGGGCCGCGCACTGTTCGAAGCCGCGCGGGTTTCCGGCACACAGATACGGGGTTTCCGCCTCGCACAGCGTCGTCTGGAGGATGTTTTTATGGAGGCGATTGAACAAGAATGAGCCGATCTGTTCCCATTCCCCCATCACCCGGAATTGCCGCCCCGTCCGCCATCACGGATGTTACCTACCGCAACTACGACGGCGCGCTAAAGACCCACACGTTTCGCTGGTGGCCGATTGCTGTCGCGACGATTCGCGCCAGTGTCAACCGAAAGAAATTAGGTTTCTGGATTCCCGTCGGTCTCAGCTTTCTGATCTATTTCTTTCTCGGGATTATGTTCTACTTTAACCAGAACCTGCGGCAGCAGATGTCGGATACGGGCAACTTCATGGCGGCGGGGCCGGCGAACCCCTATGCTCTGAGCCTTTACCAGGGCATGATATCCACCCACCTTCTCGTGGTTATCGCCGCCATCACGGTCGGAGCCTCGGTTATCGCGGCGGACAACCGCGCCAACGCCCTGCTGGTCTATCTTTCGAAACCGCTGACACGAGTCGACTACCTGGTTGGCAAGTGGATGGGTGTCTTTCTGCTCCTCGCCGCTCTGACGCTGACACCGGCCCTCCTGCTGTTCCTCTTTTTCGCCGTCGCGTACAACAGCGACGGTTTTCTTAAAGAGAACCCTACGCTGATCCTGCGCGTGATTGCCGCCTCTCTTTTGCCCGCGGCAGTACACACCAGCCTGATCCTGGGGTTTTCGGCTTGGTCCAAGACCCCACGTCTGGCAGGGGCGCTCTACGCTGCTTTGTATTTCATCACAGGGATACTGGCGGGAATGGTGGGCAGCGTCCTTCTGCAGAAAGACACAGAAAATAACAATTCGAAGATGACCGCCATCATTTCGCGCCTTTCTATCGACGGTGTCACGGACGGAATCGGGATGAGTATCTACGACGTCACCCCGGACCAGATAGTCTCTCGTATGCAGGGCGGCGGACGACGCCGTCGCCGGAATCCCGAAGCCGAAAAGCCGTCCTCATTCACGGTGCAGGAGCGACCGAATCTGCCTATTATGCTGCTTATCGCGGGCGTCCTGATTGCCGTGCCGCTGACCGCCGCGTATAGAAAAGTCCGTGCCGTGGAGGTGATCCGTGGTTAGCACTTCTCCGCAGCTGCCCCAAATCTCCTTTCAGCATGCCTCACGCTGGTACGGACAGGTGATCGGGCTAAACGATGTGTCGTGCGAGGTCGGTCCCGGCCTGACGGCCCTGCTTGGACCCAATGGCGCAGGCAAGAGCACCTTTATCAAGATGGTCACGGGGCAGCTTCGCCCGACCACGGGCCGGGTGCTCGTGATGGGCGAGCCTCCTTTCGCAAACGCCCGGGTCTTGGGGAAACTTGGCTACTGCCCCGAGATCGACAGCTTCTATGAGGAGATGAGCGGACGCGAGTTCGTGACACAGCTTGCCACTATGTCCGGCTACAGGGGACGAGAGCTAAAGGAACGTGTGGATCGCTCTATCGAGCGTGTCGGGATGACGGACCGCTGCGACCGGAAGCTCGGCGGCTATTCCAAAGGGATGCGTCAGCGAATCAAAGTGGCACAGGCGATTCTCCACGATCCGAGTGTTCTTGTGCTCGACGAGCCATTGAACGGACTGGATCCTGTCGGGCGGCGTGAGATAGTTACCCTGATGACGACCCTTGCTGCCGAAGGATGCTGTGTACTGGTCTCCAGTCACATTCTTTATGAGGTGGAGCAGCTTACCGATAATATTCTGCTGATGCAGCGGGGCCGCCTGCTGGCAAGGGGAAGTGTGCAGGACATACGCGACGAGATGGACGGAGACACGCAGACCCCGCGCCACATCACGCTGACCGTAGACCGACCACGCCGAATGGCTGCCGACCTGCTCACCCTCCCCAGCGTAACGGGAGTCCGCTTCGGGATCGCGAGCCAGACACATATGGAGGTCGAGACCAACGATCCGCGGTCTTTCTTTGACGCCCTGCCGGATATAACCATTGCGGGCGATTATACCGTGGAGAATCTGCAGTCTCCTGATGACCACCTTGAAGCGATGCTCCGCATCCTTCTGAACCGGAAGTAGACGGAGCCCGCCAAAAGAATGACCGATCTGTTGTTGATGCGCGCTACCCTGCGTGAGGCCTTCCGCCCACGCCGTCTGGTCATCGCGCTGCTGCTGACCCTGCTTCCCGCCGCTATCGGGCTGCTCTGGCGCCTGCTCGCCCCAAAAGACGGGTTCAACCCTGCCGAGGTCTATGACAGCCTCGTGGTTGGCTTGATCTTCTCCTTTGCCCTGACTATATTGTCTGTCACGTATGGGACAGGCGTCGTTTCACAGGAGATCGAGCAGCGCACGATTGTTTATCTGCTTACCCGGCCTCTTCCCCGCTGGCGTCTTCTGCTGGCCCGGTTTCTGGTCAGCGTCCTGGTGGTCACCGCCGTGTGCGTTCTGGCAACAGTTCTGCTGGCGCTCACGGTGTTCGGCCCGGCAGAATTCGGCGCGGCAGAAGTTGGACCGGACCTGAAGGCATTGATCCTGGGTTCCGTCGCTTACGGCAGCCTTTTTCTTCTGCTGGGAACCGCGCTCCCGAAACCGCTCACCTGGGGACTGATCTTTGTCTTTGGCTGGGAGACCTGGGTTCCCAAGCTGCCGGGTTCTTTCGCTCTGCTCTCCGTCATGAGCTACCTGCGCGCCCTCGCAGCCCGCGAAATCTCCGTTAACCCGGCGGAAAATGCCGGGGATAACCTGCTGCTCGCCTTCTCCCGCGCCCCTCAGGTGACAATCAGCCCTAGTGTCGCCTGGACCACGCTTCTGCTCCTGAGCGCTGTTTGCACCGTCACCGCGATGATCGTCTTCTCTCGTAAAGAGTACGTTCCCCGCGAGGATGCGGAATAGACAAACCGGTGAAGGTTTACGGGGGGACAGCGGTGAACTGAGGTCACGGAGGCATCCCGTATTGGAGAAGCGACGAACCACAATTGATGACCTGACGCGACTGCGTCAGGCCAATGACCCACAGATCAGCCCCGATGGTACGCGGATCGTGTTCACGATCAAGACCACGGATACCAAAAAGAACCGTTACAACACCCATCTGTGGTCTGTGGCAACGGGTCCGGATGGCACCGGGCTGAAACAGCTGACCTTCGGCAAAGGCAGCGAATCCTCTCCAAGATGGTCTCCCGACGGCAAGACGCTTGCTTTTATCAGCGCTCGTGAGGACAAGCATAAGCCGCAAATATTCCTGCTCCCCCTGGACGGCGGCGAGGCGGAGCGCGTAACCGATCTGGCGCAGGGCGCGCTCGACAGCCTTGCCTGGTCCCCGGACGGCACCAAAATCGCCTTCCGGTTCCGTCCGACGGATGATGCCTGGACGGAGGACGCAGGCGAGGAGCGGAAGAAGAAGGATTTGTCGTCGCCTCCTCATGAGTTTACCCGTCTCCACTACCGCGAGGAAGGGGCGGGTTTTGTCCCCCAGGCGGTGTGGCGGATTTACGTGATGGATGCTGCGACACGGGCAGTAACGGCTGTGACCCCGGAGGACCGGGACAGCGGGGCGCCGTGCTGGTCCCCGGACAGTAAGCAGATCGCCACCGTCCGCAACACCGCCAAAGACCCCGACCTTCTGCCAAATGCCACGGAGATTTTCGTGTACCCGGCAGCAGGCAGTGAAGACACGGCGGCAGTCAAGGTTCCCGCACCGCTCGGCCCAAAGGACAGTCTCGCCTGGTCTCCGGATGGCTGCTATATCGCCTACCAGGGACACGACTGTTACGAGGAAGTTTGGGGCGTCACGAACCAGCATATCTGGGTCGCGCCGGTAACCGAGGAGTACGGCACAGCCCGCGATCTAACCGCCGCCTGGGATGTCCATTGTGACAATGCCGCGATCGGTGATAGTGCCGGGTCAGGCGAGTCCGGTCCCTTCTGGTCCTCCGACAGTAAAACCCTGCGTTTTCTGGCGACCACTAACAGCACGGTCGATATCTATGCCGTTTCGCTGGAAGCCCAGCAGGGCGCACTGCCGAAACGGGTAACCGAGGGAGTTCATGCGGTCACCGGCTTTTCAGTCGACGCCTCCTCGGAGACCCTCGCGCTCCTGCTCTCAACGCCCGGCGATGCCGGTGATATCTACGTCTATGGACGTGGCTCGGCTTTCTTCCGTCGCCTCACCCGTCTGAATGACGAGCTTCTGGATACCCTGGACTTGCCGTCCCCCACGTACTTCGAGGTTTCGTCCCCCGAGGGCCACACGGTCCCCTGCTGGGCTATTCTGCCGCCGGGTTACCTCGAGGACCCGAAGCCGCTTCCCACGATTCTGTATATCCACGGCGGCCCGCACCTTGGCTATGTCCACAATCTATTTCTTGAATATCAGGCGCTTGCCGCTGCAGGGTACGTCGTCCTGTATCCGAACCCTCGCGGATCGAAAGGTTACGGCGAATCGTATACGGGCGCGATCAAAGGGAACTGGGGAGACCCCGCACAGGCGGACTGCCTTGCCTGTGTGGATTATGCGGTTTCTCAGGGCTGGACAGCGGCGGACAGAGTAGGTGTTGCGGGCGGCTCCTATGGCGGCTACCTCACGGGATGGATTGTCGGTCATGCGAGCGAGCGCTTTGCGGCGGCGGTTGCCGAGCGTGGCGTCTTCAATCTGCATTCCATGGCGGGAACCTGCGACTTCGTGTGGCGTGATTACGGCTATTTCAACGCCAATGCGACCGATAACCCTGCCGAGTATCTCCGCAACTCCCCGCTTACCTACGCGGACGCCATGGATACTCCTCTGCTGATCATCCATAGCGAGGGGGATCGCCGCTGTCCTATCGAACAGGCGGAGCAGTTGTATGCCGCACTGAAACGCGCTGAAAAACCCGATGTCGTCTTTCTCCGCTATGGCGGCGAGTCCAACCACAACCTGTCACGCGGCGGACCGCCGGATATGCGCCTCCATCGGCAGCACAAGATTCACGCCTGGTTCGACAAGTATTTGAAGTAGCAAAAGTGTCGTCCCTGCCGACTCCACTGCTCAGGTGGGGATGACATTTCGCAAAATTATTGTATACTGAATCTCGAACGGAACGAAGCGTCCTTGAGGTGCGTATAATATTCGTGTCCGTCTCTCCCGAACAACCGGACAGCATTTTTAATCGTTTTCACGGATAGCGCATCGCATCCGTACAACGCCGCGCAGGCCAAACGTTTTTCCAAGCTGGCCTAAAGCAGACGCCGTACCCATGCCGTTGCCTTTGAAAAAAAATCCT
The DNA here is from genome assembly GCA_040387315.1 of Armatimonadota bacterium. Lineage (GTDB taxonomy): Bacteria > Armatimonadota > Armatimonadia > Armatimonadales > Armatimonadaceae > JACMJB01. The sequence goes on from JAZKEA010000645.1 coordinate 19,224, forward strand.
AAGCAAAAGCCGACCCGCCATCTGAGCTTCTGGATGGCAGCACTCATGGTGCTGTCCGCCGCGCTCACGTCCGTCGCGTCGCCCCAGCTTCTCCTCCGCATGGTGGAGGAGGAGAAAGTGGGCTACGCGACGACAGCGGAATCGGTATCCGGCATCGTTACCGGCCCTGCAAAATCAGTCCCTCTCAAAAAGAGGACGGCACAGTACCAGGCTCAGCATCGCTTCTCCTTCCTGCGCCGCATCGCCCATCCTTCTCAGATCGCGATTATTCCTGACTGCCTGCGGTTTAAGACTCGCCTTCTTCTGAGTCACCGTTCGCAGTACCCGGAGTATCTTGCGGACCGGTTACATACCTCTGAAAATGCGCACTCGTCCCCACGCGCGCCCCCGTTCGTGCTGCCTTTAGTCTGAATCCAAATTCATCTCCCGACTATAAATCGCTTCTTGTACAGGACGCAGCTACGCCTGACCGCCCTGTGGAAGCTCCCCCTCGCCACCCCTGCGTTTTTGGGGAAAGAAGGCAACATTGAGCACAGTGCAACCAGATCGTTCTTCCCAGCCTACCCGGAAAGAAACGAATGATAATAAGCCGCGTTCTACTCTGGACGCGATCCGGGCGGACCTCCTTCCGTCTCTCGTCGTTTTTCTGATCGCAATACCCCTTTCGCTTGGTATTGCACAAGCCTCGGGCGCGCCGATTATCGCGGGTCTGATTGCGGGTGCAATCGGCGGCATCGTTGCCGGTTTTCTCGGCGGTACCCCCCTTCAGGTTTCCGGTCCGGCCGCGGGTCTGACGGTTATGGTTTTCGGTTATGTCCAGCAGTTCGGCTGGAGAGCGACCCTCGGTATAACCATCATTGCCGGTCTCATTCAGATTGCCCTTGGCTGCTTTAAGATCGCCCGCAGCGCTCTGGCTATCTCCCCCGCCGTAGTACACGGTATGCTCGCCGGTATTGGCGTTACCATTGCTCTGGCACAGCTTCATGTTCTCCTAGGCGGTGCGCCGCAAAGCTCGGCGGTCAAGAACATGATCGCTCTGCCCAACCAGATTATCGAACACCATCCACCGGCGGTTATTCTGGGCCTATTCACCCTGGCGATTCTGTTCGGGTGGCAGTATCTGCCCAAAAAGATTAAGGCGGTGCCCGCTGCCCTCGTTGCGGTAGCAGTGTCAACGGTAATCGCCGCCGTCACCCGGCTGGATGTTAAGCGGGTAGATCTTCCGGAAAGTTTTCAAGGACTGCTTCAGTCGATTCAGTTTGCAGAGCTGCCCAAGAGTGATCTCTGGGGGGCTTTCGCTGTCGCGGCTATCTCGATAGCCCTGATCGCGAGCGTCGAGTCCCTGCTTTCCGCGGTGGCAACCGACAAGCTTCATACGGGCCCAAAGGCGAATCTGGACCGCGAGCTTATTGGGCAGGGGGCAGCGAACACCCTATCCGGTCTGCTCGGCGGACTGCCGGTCACGGGCGTTATCGTGCGCTCTTCCGCGAATATCAATGCCGGGGCAAAGTCACGCGCCTCCGCGATTATGCACGGCGTGTGGATCGTCCTCTTCGTCGCTCTCCTGAGCCACCTGATTCGAGAGATTCCGAACTGCGTCCTTGCCGCTCTGCTCGTCTTTGTCGGTATTCAGCTGGTCAAGCCGCATGATATCCGCGAGCTGAAACATCATAACGAAGCGTCGATCTATTTTGCCACCGTCGCGGGCGTTGTGTTTCTGAACCTGCTGGCGGGCGTCGGTATCGGTATCGGTCTGGCCGTCTTCTTCCTGCTGCGACGCCTGACCAATGTGTCGGTCAATGTGGAGCAGCACAGTGCGGCTACCGATAAGACAGCCACGAACAACGGGCAGGCGAAGTGGCATGTCCGTATTGAAGGATCGCTCACGTTCCTCTCAGTCCCACAGCTGACCAAAGCGCTGTCGGAAATCCCCCCGGCAACCAGCGTTGACATAGACCTGATGGTGGATTTGATGGATCATGCCGCCTTTGAGGCGCTGCATGGCTGGCGTCAATCGCATGAGCGGGCCGGTGGCCGAGTGGATATCGACGAGCGGCACGAGAGCTGGTACGAATCCGCCGTGGACGGCAAACCCCGCGTCAATAAGTCCTCCGCGCCGCTGGGATTCCTGGGCTCGATCCTGGCCGGGCGTCGCCGTAATGAGGAAGCGCAGGAAGAAACGCCTGATCAGTCTCTGGACACTTCCACGCTCGCCGAGACCGACCCTGTGCTGCCTGACAATCCGAAGCCGGGGATGTCTCCTACCACTCTGGTAGACGGCCTTCTGGAGTTCCAGCGAAGCGGAGCGGCGGATGCCATCAGACCGCGACTTTCGCAACTGGCGCGCGACGGTCAAAATCCAAGCGAGCTTTTCCTCACCTGCTCCGACTCGGGCGTGGTGCCGAACCTCTTCACGGCTAGCGGACCGGGCGACCTGTTCAAGGTGCGGAATATCGGCAATCTGGTCCCGCCGTTCCAGCCCGATGTCCAGGGATCTTCCGCGAGCCGCGATGAATCGGTCGCATCAGCTGTGGAATTCGCGATGCAGGCGCTGGAGATAGATACTCTGGTGGTCTGCGGGCATTCCGGCTGTGGAGCGATGCAGGCGGCCCTCAAAGCCGCGAGGGAGGGCTTTGAGGCGCTGGAGAGAGATATGCCACACACAGCGGCATGGCTGGAATACGCACTCCCAAGCGTGGAACGCTTCCGCCGGGGCGAAATCCTCGATAAGAGCCTGCCTGAGGCGGATCAGCTCAGCCAGATAAATGTACTGCAGCAGCTGGAGAACCTTAAAACGTATCCCCAGGTGCGTCAGCGGCTGGAGAACGGGTCGCTGCGGCTGATTGGACTCTGGTTCGACATCGAATCAGCCAGCGTCTACACCTATGACGAGAACCAGAACCTGTTCAGGAGCGTCGAAAGTGTGCAGGCCGCTATTGAGGCAAAACAGAGAGCCGCGACCTCTGTCTAGCAGTCGGCTTCGTCTAATCGCCGAACGACGAACGCGGTAATGAAGTCCGCTCTCCGGGAGTACCCTCCTGGGAGCGGGCTTTTTTTGTCACGGCATAAAGGTCCAGCAGGCGCTTCGCCATATCGGCAGGCGTCGGACGCATGGGTGAGGTAAGACAGGCGGCAGAAAAACGCCGACGACGCATCGGATCACCCAGCAGAGCGCGAATCGCCCCGGCAAATTCCTCGACGTTCGGGGCTACCACGAGGGCATCTACGTCTGCTCTGACGAACTCTGACGCACCGCCTCCCTGCGCCAGAACGCAGGGCAGACCAAAGCTCTGCGCTTCCGAAAGAACCACCCCCTGCGTCTCCGTCGACGACGGAAAGACGAAAAGCGTGGAAACGGCATAGATCGGCGCAAGTTCCGTCCGGCTGAGAAAACCTGCAAAGCGCACCCAGCGTTCGATCCCGGCCTGACGCACCCATTCCCGGCAGGCAGCAAGGTAAGGGCCGCTGCCTACCAGCAGCAGCACGGGATGATCGGCAGACGGAAGAGATAACCAGTCTGAAAGGCAGAGGTTTGAAAAGGCTTGGAGAAGCAGATCCAGGTTCTTCTCTCGTGCCAGCCGCCCGACAAAAAGAAGCACGGGCGCGTGCTCGGGAAGCGAATAGCCGCGGCGTGCCTGCTCGACCGCCGCTGGCACCACCATAGGAGCGGAGGGAACTCCGGTAGGAACGACTTCAAGCTGGCCGGGGGTAATACCAATGTTGCTCAGCAGCGCCCCTGCGGCCCGTGACGGCACGACGACGGCATCACAGGTCTGGTAGTAACGGCGGAGCTGATCTCCCAGCCACCACCGCGCCGTGGAGCGCGGCACCAGGGGGAAATAATGCGAATACTCGGTGTACATCGTATGAAAGGTGGAAATCAGCGGAACGCGCAGACGACGCGCGCAGACACGGCCATGCCGCCCCATTCCAAAAGGCTGCTGCGT
>JAZKEA010000645.1:23180-25918 GCA_040387315.1 Armatimonadota bacterium
GCGTGTTTCGCAGCGCCGCGGGGGTAAGACCCATGGGCGGGTAGGCAAACGGATTTTGAGGATTAAAAGGCGTTCGCCAGGAGGGCAGCCTTAAAACAGTGATGCCGTCGCCCGCGGAGGCCCTGTCCTCAAAGCCGGGGTGATGGGGTGCGACAACAACGGGATCATGTCCCGCTTTTGCCAGCTCCATCGCCAGCGTTTTGACAGAAGTGGAGACTCCGTTGATTACCGGGTCGTAACTTTCAGTAAACAGACCAATGCGCATGCCAGTATTATACGTTTCAGCGCTCGGTTTGTGACTCTATTTTCGAAGATGGCTGAAGAATCAGACGCTGCCCTTCGTGTATGCACCCGGAAAACCCGCCGCTCCGCATCTCCCACGTCATGTACGCCCCGGAAGCACGAGGACCAAAACGATTTGGCCTGAGGTTTTCGACAACGCGCAGAACGCGTCCGTTTCGGTCGCAGTACGCAATATCGAGGGCAAAAAACACTCCGAACGTATGGACCCAGTCACAGTCCGGGATACCCAGGGCCTGTTCAGGTCCGATCTCTCGCCTTCCTACCAGACCCATAAGGCGCGCAACCGGCGAACCGGCGACTCGTGCATCCGCGGCAACCATCAGCCCGGTATCCGCATCTATCAGCGAACCCCGTGTCGTTATGGTGTCTCCTCGGGAGGCGAGACAGAGGCATGGGATGGTTTACGAGACTCCAGCAGGGCTAGAACATCAGAGAGCAGAAACCGTCGCTGCTGGCCTATTGTCCTGTGATGCGCCAGTGCGCCCTTGTTGGCGTAGCGACGCACGGTTGCCGTGCAGACGCCGAGCAGTCGAGCGGTATCTTCCAGAGACAATAACGGGTTTAAAAGCCGTTCAATCAGCTGCCGACGCTCAGGAGCCTGAGGAGCGGCACCCGGCAGGAGGTCAGAGGAAAGCTGTGCAAGACGGCGCACATTCTCCGGCAGACTCTGCCAGACTGCTCCATCCTCCGCTTGACGATCTGGGAGTACGGGAATCTCCAGTGCCGCCGCCACATCATGATCTACCTCTAACGCATACGGGGCCGGGTCATCCTTCGGCACAGGAGTCGGCTGTTTTCCCGCCGTCTCTTCCGGAGCCACAGCGACAGTGACCCCATTTCGGATAACGTAACGCAGTCCGGGGGGTACGCCGGGCCGATCAGCCTCCGCCGCCTCCGCAGGTGGTTTCTCTGCGATGGTTTCCCCTGCCTCACGGTTTTCAAGGTATTTGTAGAACTTATCCAGGCTGCGCACGTTTACGGAATCCCATCTTATCGTCGTTGTACTTCATCAGTGAATTAACATCGCATCCCCAAAACTGAGAAAACGATAATTGTCATCCAGCGCCGTCTGATAGGCGGTCCTCATCTGGCTCCCACCGGCGAACGCTGCGACCAGCAGAAGCAGCGTGGAGTGCGGCTGGTGAAAGTTTGTGATCAGCACATCCACGGCGCGAAACGCATAGCCGGGATACACGAACAGCTTTGTTTCTCCTTCGGCTATTGGCGCGACACGCATTCCAGGCGATGCGCTCAGCGCGGCTGTTTCCAGAGCCCGCAGAGCCGTCGTTCCCACCGCAATCACGCGTCCCTCGCAGCTATTGACCAGTGCCGCAGCCTCTTGGGACACCGCAAAGGTTTCGGAGTGCATTTCGTGCTGCGTAATATCCTCTACACGGATCGGGCGAAACGTTCCCAGCCCGACATCAAGACGGACGCGGGCGATTCGCACACCCATCTCCTCGATACGCTCAAGCATCTCTGGTGTGAAATGCAGGCCTGCTGTTGGTGCCGCCGCGGAACCGGGCGTCCGAGCATACACCGTCTGGTAGCGCTGTCGGTCCTCCAGGGGAGACAGAATATAAGGCGGGAGCGGTACGCGCCCTCGCCCTTCCAGACGGGTCATAACATCCGATTTATCCCCGTCATCGACAGGCGCAAGGCGCAGAAAACGGCCCCCGCTCTCCGTCCGGCCTTCCACAAACCCTATCAGCCCCGCCTCTTCAAAGCGAAGCGTATCCCCGACCTGTACCTTTTTCCCAGGGCGCACCAAAGCTTCATAGACTTCCGGGCCGCGCTCGATGGCGGGTCGTAGCACCAGAGATTCCACCGCCCCGCCCGATTCGCGGTTTCCCAGCAGCCGTGCCGCGGTAACACGCGTTTCATTCAGGACCAGTACATCGCCCGAACGAAGATAGTCAGAAAGGTCGTGGAAACGCCGGTGTGCCAGCGCACCGGAGCCACGGGGTACCACAAGGAGGCGAGACGAATCCCGCGGATAGACCGGTTCCTGCGCGATGCGCTCCTCCGGCAATTCGTAATCGTAATCGGACAGCCGCACGGATGCAGCAGCATCGCCGGCGGCATTCCCTTCACCTTCGCGGGAAGTCATGACGGGAATTCTAACGCGGCAAGGCGGGCCTGTCAATAAAATTATTACCAGGAGACCCCGTCCTGCCGCGCTTTAAAAACAACGCTTAGCGAGCCACGCCATCACTGCCGAACCACAGGGCGATCTCATCGGCAGCGGCCTCAGGAGAGTCGGAGCCATGGATCAGGTTGTTCAGCATGTCGCAGGTAAAATCTCCCCGGATCGTTCCCGGAAGCGCATCGACAGGCTTGGTCGCGCCAATCATCTGGCGGGTCAGCTTAATGGCGTCGGGACCTTCCCAGACCATTGCGACAACCGCGCCTGAGGTCACAAAGTCCACCAGCTC
>JAZKEA010000645.1:25928-29737 GCA_040387315.1 Armatimonadota bacterium
AAAACCGTTGGCAATTTCCCATGTGTTGCAGAAACTTTCAAAACGTTCCGTCAGGCGCGGATCGCGCGGATCGCCTTTCGCCAGGGGCGAGGTGTCTTTCGGATGACCTGTCACGTGAATGGGGTTGGTGATGGTCGGTTCGACCAGCTCGCCAAAGAACGGCTTTTCGCTGTGAACCGCGTAGTGCTTCTGCGCCGTCTCGCGAGTCGGGACCAGCATTTTCAGACCAACCAGCGTCAGTCCCCGGTTCTCAAAGCGGCGGATAATTTCGCCGGACAGACGACGCTCGACACCGTCGGGTTTTACCATGATATACGTGCGCTCAACAGCCATTTACAAACTCCTCTAAATTCGAACTTACGCGTAATTTGTCACAAAGAGGGGGAGGTGCATCTGGTGCCATCCTCCCCTGCCGCAGGCATTGTACCATTCGGTTCCGGCGATGGTCACTCGGCGGCTGCGGTGGGATACCGGGTGAGAAACGCGCACAGCGCGGCCATATCCTGCGCCCGGTCTCCCAGCGCGGCCGGAACGATTTGGAGGTTCTGACGCAGGCGCTGCCAGGTTCTCGCTGCCACTTCACGCTCAATCTCAGGAAGGAGTAAGTCACCCGCATGGACCGCAAGCGTCCCCAAAACGACCATCTCTGGATTCAGCAGCATAACAAGGGAAGCAATACCACGACCGAGCATAGTTCCGGCAGTCTTTACTGCCGAAAGTGCCGCCGGGTCACCGGAACGAGCCGCCGCGATAACCGCTATCGCCGTTCCTTCGCCGGTAAATCCTCGCTCCAGAGCGACACGCACCAGAGAGGGACCGGAGGAGTAGGCTTCGAGGCAGCCACGAAGCCCGCACGCACAGAGCCGCCCCTCCGGTTCCACGGGTATATGCCCCACCTCACCACCCGCCCCGATAGCCCCGCGCAGTAGTGCGCCATCAACTATAAGTCCGGCGCCGATGCCGGTACCGACAGTAAGGAAAGCCAGATTACTGACGCCTTTACCCGCGCCGAACCGATGCTCCGCAAGCGCTGTCGCATCGGCATCATTTTCCAGGGCGATGGGAAGCGTTATCCCCAGATATTGTGTCAGGCTCTGGGCCAGGGGAAAGCCTGTCTCGCCCCATCCGGGAAGGTTCGGGGCGGAAAACACCACGCCACGGCGACCATCCGCGGGAGCGCCCGCCGAGATTCCAACACCGATAACGGCTCTGTCTCTCGGAGCGCGTGCCAGAACCCTGAGGGCAAGGTCTCCAAGAAAAGGAACGATTACAGCAGGACTGCCCTGTGCCGGGGTCAAGCCCGCTTCGCGTTCCAGAATCTCGCCCGTGATAGTCAGCAGTGATGCGGCGGATTTAGTGCCTCCCAGATCGATTCCCAGCACGAGATCGTTCATGATGGGGAGACCTCCCGAACCCGACCCGTTTTCCGCTTGTTTGGTACCGTTGACACTAAAAGAGCCTCATGGTAAAGTTTTGTGGCCCAAAGCCGCAATGGGGCGGTTGATTTCGGGAATTTTCCCCGGAGCGGCAACGTATTTTTGAAGAGCAATACCCCGAGCGCATCCGCATCTCGGATATCGTGATACCTGAATTTTCCCTCAATCCTTGTCATGTACTGTAGCAGGAGTCCGTTTTTGAACCACACGCATAATTCCGTTTCTCGCCGCGCGGCGGCACCTTTGGCCGCTGCTGTTGCAGTCGCTGCATCGTTTGCCGTCTCCGGCTGCGGGCAGGATAAAGCGTTTACCGTCAATGGTCAGACAGTGACCAAGGACGAGTACATAAGGACGCTGGAACGCCAGTCGATTGCCGCTCCCGGTGGAGGCACCACGAACGGGATTCGATCCGCCATCGATCAGATCGTCGGCAATAATGTCGTTCTTGCGGAAGCCAACAAGCTCGGCGTCATGCCAAGCGATGCCGACGTTCAGCATTACTACGATACCCAGAAAAAGCTGTTCGCCGCATCGAACCCGAGCAAGAGCGATTATGAGAAGGCAATGAAAGAGGAGGGCACCTCACCGGAGGATGTAAAGGCAGCGATGAAAATTCAGCTCGCTGAATCCGCGGTCTACGCCAAAAAGCTCAATATCGACGAAAATCAAATTAAAGAAGAGTACGGCAAGGCGGCGGGTCGCTTCGGTCTTCCCGCCCGCGTTCAGCTTCGCATGGTGCTTACCAATCCTGGCTCTCCGGAGTTTGCAGAGGCCAAAAAGCTACTGTCGAACAAAAACGCCAACTTCAACGATGTCGCTTCCAAGATCAACCCGCCTCAGCTTCTGGCGACACAGGGACTGCTTCCCCAGGCTATTCCTACTGTCGGCGGGATGAGCGGCGAAATCGCGAGCAAGGTGCAGCAGACCGCGGACGGCGCGTTCTTCGGCCCCATCGATTTTCGCGCCGCGCCCAACGCACCTAACCTGAAAGCCTGGGTAAAGGTCGAGAAGAAGATGCCCGGCCTGACCATTGACTTCGATTCAGCCAAGCCTCTGGTACGCTCACAGATCGTGCAGCAGCGACTGACGCAGCCTGCGGCACAGCCGGTTCGTGATGAGCTGATCAAGGCGAAACTCGATGCAACCTTTCAGGCGGACCCGAAATACACTTCGGTTTGGGACGCGCTGAAGACGTCCGCAGCGGCGGCGGGAGCGGGAAAGAGCAAACCGGAGGCGCTTACAAATCCGTTAGCTAACCCGGCGGGCGCACCGCTTACCAAGTAGTCACGCAGTTCTATTACTCCGGGCTGATTTATGTCAGCCCGGCGCTTTTTGGAGAGCCGAGAGATGCTCACGATTATTGGCCTGGGGCCAGGGAACCCGATGTCCCTGTCGCCTCAGGCTTTGTCACTTCTGACCGATTCCGACAGCCGCGTCATTCTGGTGAGGACAGCGCGTCATCCTGTTTTCGACGTCGAACCCCTCGCCTCACGCCTGAAGAGCGGCGCTTTTACCCCACTGGATGAGGAGTACGAGACAAACGCGTCCTTTGAGGATGTTTACGCCGCGATTGTCGCACGGGTTCTGCGCATAGCGGAGTCTTCCCCTGATGCCGACGTCGTCTACGCCGTTCCGGGACACCCTTTGGTTGGCGAAAGCACCGTAGCTCAGCTTCTGCCGCTGGCGAAGGAACGTGGAATTTCCACAAAGATAATCGGTGCGCCGTCGTTTGTCGATGCCTCTCTGGAGCTGCTGAATGAGGCTGTCACGGGCGACCTGCATATTGTCGATGCCCTGACCCTGGACCCGAACGCCTCCTCGCCCGCGGCTGCCCTGCGGACCGGCGGTCCCCTGCTCCTGTATCAGGTGCATTCCCGCGAAGCGGCATCCAACACCAAACTGGCGCTGATGCGCGCGGGATATCCGGACGACTTCCATGTTACCCTTGTTCAGGCAGCGGGAATCCCGGGTAAAGAGAAGTCAGTCACGCTTGCTTTGTATGAGCTTGACCGGCGCAGAGACCATGACCATCTAACATCCGTATGGGTGCCGGATTTGCCGACCGAGCGGCGGCGGCCTTCGTATCCGGAGCTTATTGCGGTGATGGCCCGGCTTCGTGACCGCGAAAATGGCTGTCTCTGGGATCTGAAGCAAAGTCACGAAACTTTAAGACCGTACGTTATAGAAGAAGCGCATGAGGTAGTCGATGCTATTGACAGCGGTGATCCCGACAAGCTTTGCGAAGAGCTGGGTGATCTGTTGCTGCAGGTGGTCTTCCATGCACAGCTCGCCGCCGAGGACGGCGTTTTTGACATTGAGGACGTCAGCGCGGGAATCGTTGAGAAGCTGATTCGGCGTCACCCACATATCTTT
>JAZKEA010000645.1:29803-37546 GCA_040387315.1 Armatimonadota bacterium
GTCACCGTCGAGGGAGCCGAAGAGGTCCTGACAAACTGGCAGGCAATCAAAGCGACGGAAAAAGGGAACGAGGACCGAAAGTCGATCCTCGATGGTGTACCGAAGAGCTTTCCTGCCCTGCTCGCAGCCCTGGAGATCAGCAAGCGGGCGGTCAAGGTTGGTTTCGAGTGGCCCGATGTCGGTGGCGTCCTGGACAAGGTCGAGGAGGAGTTCACCGAGCTACGGGCCGAGATCGAGCGAAGCGATACATCAAAGGAGCGGATCGCCTCAGAGCTGGGCGATCTGCTCTTTACCCTGGTCAATGTCGCGCGACGGCTGCAGATAGATCCGGAAGAGGCGCTTCAGAATCAAATTAAGCGATTTTCGCGACGTTTCCGCCATATTGAAAAACGAGCATCGGAAAATAACAAAGCAGTGGACGCGCTGACGCTGCCGGAAATGGAAGCCTTCTGGCAGGAGGCAAAGGCGCAGGAAGAATAGAGACTAGAATGAAAACACGACAGCAAGTTTCAATCACGGTTCTGGCAGCGGTATCCGCTGCGTGCCTTATGCCCGGTCTGGCAAATGCGCAGAGCACCTACCGAAGTGACCGGAATGGCAACCCGGTCTATGATAACCAGGGACGGATGAACAATGGTCGTCCGGGCGACAACGCTCGTGTCAGCGGAACCCTGGCCGCACGCCAGTCCCGCGTCACCGCCGGAAACACGGTAACGCTGGTCTACACCATAACAAACCGTGGGAGAGAGAACAGCACGTTCCGGTTCCCGTCATCTCGCATGTTCGATATGGAAGCGGTCCGAGTAGATGTCGGCGCGAATGATCGACGTGGCGGGCTGGGAACCATCGGCAGCAACGGTAACAGTGGGACGTTCGGCAGAGGAAGTGTTGGGCGCAGGATCGCCTGGCGCTACTCCGACGATCAGCTGGGCGCACAGATGCTCACCAACTTTACTCTGAAGCCCGGTGAGAGCCGCGCATTTCTCGGCAGGTGGCAGGTAGATCGCAATATTCCTGACGGAACCTACGAGGTAACCGCCTTTTTGACACCGCAGCGCGAGAACCGCCTCGGCGAGACAACCACGCGTCTCATCATAGAAAATGACCGCAGAGGTAACCAGGGGCGCGATAACCGAGACAACAGGGACGACCGTGACCGGGGTGGACGCGGCGGAGACCGGGGAAACAACGGCAATAGTGGAAACTGGAACGACCGCAATGGCGGGACTGTAGACGTCACTGATCTTGTCCGATCAAATAACGACCGCTACATCGACCGGCGCGTTACGGTGAGGGGCATTTACCGCAGCAACGGCAGCGGGAACAACAGCTGGCTGCTGGACGGTGACAACATTAACGCTCTCGTGGTCACTGGCCCCACCCCGAGGAATGCCAAGACCAACGACCGGGTCACGGTTTCCGGAACGCTTCGCCGAAGCCGAGACGGCCGCCTGACCCTGCAGGCAGACTAATAACACAGCGGCCTCAGGGGACTTCCCCCTGAGGCTGCTGTGTTCTCTATTACCTGAGCATCTTCTCTTCGAACCTATCCACGGACGTACTTGTTGAAGAAATCCAGAGTCCGCTTCCAGGCCAACTTTGCCGCCGCCTCGTCGTAGCGTGGGGTCGTGTCATTGTGGAAGCCATGGTTTGCCCCCTCGTAGATATGTGCCGTGTACGGCACCTTCTGCGCCTTCAGTACGGCCTCATAGGCGGGCCAGCCGGCATTGACGCGCGTATCCAGACCCGCGTACTGCAGCAGCAGCGGCGACTTGACTTTCGCGGCATCTTCCGCTGAAGGCTGTCCGCCATAGAAGGGCACCCCGGCAGCAAGCTCTTTTCCGAGACGTACCGCCAGCATATTCACGACAGCGCCTCCGAAGCAAAAGCCGACAGCGCCGATCTTCCTGGTGCAGTCGGGACGATCCTTCAGCCACCGCGCCGCGGCCACGAAGTCCTCGTTCATCTTCGCCCTATCGACCTGCCGGAACAGCTCCCCACCCTTCTCATCATTGCCGGGATAGCCGCCCACCGAGGTCAGACCGTCCGGAGCGAAGGCGATAAAGTTCTCCGTTCCCAGACGCCGCGCGACATCTTCGATATACGGGTTCAGGCCACGATTCTCATGAACGACAAGTATTCCCGGCAGTTTCCCGGTCGCCTTTGCCGGGCGAACCAGATACCCCTTGATGCTCGTGTTACCCAGAGGTGACGGGACCGTGACATACTCCGTTTTGATGCGGCTGTCGGTTTTGGGAATCTGCTCGGCCCAGGCATAATTGGGCCGCAGACTCTCAAAGATCGCAGCGGCGGAAAGCGCCGCGGTCGCGAACTTCTGCGCTCCTTCGAGAAATGTCCGGCGGTCCATCCCGCCATGCACATAAACATCAAAGAGGTCCAGCAGCTCCTGAGGATAGTCAGAGGCTTTTTTCCGTTCCATCATTGAAACTCCGTTCTAAATATCAAGACTTTTGCGGGTGATGATTTGCAAGTGTACCGATGATTCAGCGAGAACGTCAAGCGTTGCCCGGTTGCCCTCCGCCTGCCATCTCTGGTACAATACCAAGGTTTGCCGCGCCTATCCGAACCGTGTTTTCCGGATGCGCGGCTTCATTTTGTATAATCCTATACGCACAATCACCCCCTGAAGGAGTTTGATTACCCACCATGGCGACACAGAAGCGCGTCTGGCTCTTCAATGAGGGCAACGCCTCGATGCGCGACCTCCTGGGCGGCAAAGGCGCAAACCTTTCCGAGATGAGCAACATCGGCCTGCCCGTCCCTCCCGGTTTCACGATTACCACCGAAGTCTGTAACGACTATTATGCCGAGGGTGGCTTTCCCTCCGGCCTGATGGAAGAGATCAAGACCGCTCTTGCCGTTGTCGAGCAGCAGCTTGGCAAGAAGCTTGGCGATCCGGCCAACCCCCTTCTGCTGTCCGTCCGGTCAGGTGCGAAGTTCTCCATGCCCGGGATGATGGACACGATTCTGAACCTGGGTCTGAACGATGCCACCGCCGCCTCGCTGATCGAGTCGACGGGCAATGCACGCTTCGTGTACGACTCCTACCGCCGCCTGATCATGATGCTCTCCGATGTCGCGTTCTCCAACGACACCAACCATCTGAGCAAGCATCACTTTGAGCATATGTTCCGCGATATGAAGGCCGAACTGGGCGTCACCGACGACCTGCAGGTCGGTGCGGACAGCCTCAAGGAGCTTTGCGACCGCTACAAGGCACATGTCAAGGAGCAGATTGGGAAGGAATTCCCGCAGGATGTCACCGAGCAGCTTCAGGCATCCGTCGAGGCCGTTTTCCGGTCCTGGAACAACGACCGTGCGAAGATCTACCGCGCCAAGGAGCACATTCCTGACGAGATCGGTACCGCCGTCAACGTTCAGGCGATGGTCTTCGGAAACATGGGCGATGACTGCGGAACGGGCGTTGCCTTTACCCGTGATGCCTCTGTCGGCACCCGCGAAGTCTTCGGTGAGTACCTGATGAACGCACAGGGCGAGGATGTCGTTGCCGGTGTCCGCACCCCCATGCCGATCTCTTCTCTCCAGGAGCAGAACCCGGCGATCTACGATGAATTCGACAAGATCTGCACCGGCCTTGAAGATCATTACAAGGACATGATGGACATCGAGTTCACCATCGAGCACGGCAAGCTGTTTATTCTTCAGTGCCGCTCGGGCAAGCGAACCGGTCCCGCCGCGGTCAAGATCGCGGTCGATATGGTGCACGAGGGCCGCATCAGCAAGGAAGAGGCGGTCACCCGCGTTTCGCCGGACCTGCTCGACCAGTGCCTCCATCCGATCATCGCGCCCGGCACCAAGTACGAAGTGCTGGCGAAGGGTCTTCCCGCCGGTCCCGGCGCGGCTGCCGGTATCGCCGTCTTCTCCGCCGACAAGGCCGCGGAACTCGGCAAGGGCGGCAAGAACCAGAAGGTGATCCTCGTTCGCGCCGATACCTCCCCGGACGACCTCAAGGGCATGCTGGCGGCTGAGGGCGTTCTGACCGAGCGTGGTGGTATGACGTCCCACGCCGCGCTTGTTGCGCGTGGGTTTGGTATCCCGACCGTCGCGGGCTGCGCCTCCATCCGTGTGGGTGAGGATTCGTTTACCATCGGCGGCATCACCGTCAAGGAAGGCGATCCGATCTCCCTGAACGGAACGCTTGGCGAAGTCATCCGAGGAACGGTTCCCGTTGTCGATCCTGAGATGACCGGCGAGTTCGGCGAGTTCCTTAGCTATGCGGACGCGGTCCGTACACTCGGCGTTCGCACCAATGCCGACACGCCGGAAGACACCAAGCTTGCCATCAAGCTGGGTGCGGAAGGCATCGGCCTTTGCCGAACGGAGCACATGTTCTTCGAGGGAGCGCGACGCCCGGTTGTTCAGGCCATGATTCTGGCCGAAACCGACGCCGAGCGCCAGGGTCCCATCGACGAGCTGCTCGTCTTCCAGCGCGAGGACTTCAAGGGCATCTTCGAGGCTCTGGAAGGCCGACCGGCAACCATCCGCCTGATCGACCCGCCGCTGCACGAGTTCCTGCCATCGCTGGAGTCGCTGATCGAAGAGACCGCGACGCTCAAGGCCCAGGGCAAGTCCGACGCCGAAAAAGAGAAGCTCCTGGAAGCGGTTCGTGGCCTGCACGAGATCAACCCGATGCTCGGTATGCGCGGCTGCCGCCTCTCCATCGTCTTCCCGCAGATCGTTGCCATGCAGACCCGCGCCATCCTGGAAGGGGCGGCGGCGGTTATCAAGGCAGGCGGTCAGGCCCACCCTGAGATCATGATCCCACTCGTTGCTCATGTCAATGAGCTCAAGGTGGTTCAGGAAGATCTGGAGCGGACCGCAAAGGCCGTCGAGGCCGAGCAGGGAATTTCTATCCCCTACTCCTTCGGAACGATGATCGAGATCCCGCGCGCAGCCCTGACTGCCGACGAGATCGCGCCCTACGCCTCGTTCTTCTCGTTCGGAACCAACGACCTGACGCAGACGACGTTCGGCTTCTCCCGTGACGACTCGGACAAGTTCCTGACGGTCTACAAGGACCGCAAGATCCTGCCCGGCGACCCGTTCGAGAGCATCGACCAGACCGGCGTCGGCCAGCTCATGGAGATCGCGGTCCAGAAGGCCAAGAGCGTCCGTCCCGACATCAAGCTCGGCATCTGCGGCGAGCACGGCGGCGAAGCGCGTTCCATCGCGTTCTGCCACAAGATCGGCCTGAACTACGTCTCCTGTTCTCCTTACCGTGTGCCAATCGCCCGCCTCGCGGCGGCACAGGCGGCCCTCGGCAAGGGTATCGCAGACAAGTAGATCAACGGCTTCTTGACATGACAGACCGGGCATTTGCCCGGTCTGTTTGCTTTTCGGATATAATTGTGTTAGCGAGGCCCGGCAACACTAACACTTTACAGGTACTGATTATGCAGACAACCGAAGAGCGTTTGGCAGCACTTGAGCAGGAAATGGCTGCTGTTAAGCAACAGTTAAACCGTGAACGTGCAGGGGTGATAGGTCGAACACGCCCCGACTTCTTACAAAATTACACACGCCGCTCCACAAATAGCCCTCTTTTTGATGAAGTTGCCCAAGCGATTCAGGCGGAACGAGAAAAAGAACGGGAAGCGGCCCAGAGCGACGCAGGTGAATCCGAGAGCAGTTCGTGATTTACCTGCTGGACACCGACCATTGTTCTGTATTACAACGTGGCGGTTCCGGATACGACGCCTTAGCAGACCGGTTAAGCCGCACTCCTCTCGATGATTACGGTACGACGATTGTCAGTTACGAAGAGCAGTGCAGGGGATGGGCAGATCGCATCAACCGCGCAAATACCTCATCAGCCAGGATAGAAGCCTACAGTCAATTGCAAGAGAACCTGCGTTTTTACCGGGGAATTGCTGTCTGGGAGTACACCGCGAACGCCGAACTTAAATTCAGCGAAATGGTTCGGGAAAAAGTCCGTGTCGGCACTAAAGATCTACGTATCGCCGCAATCGCGCTTACTGTGAATGCGGTCGTGTTGACCCGCAATAGCCGTGACTTCTCCCGTGTTCCCGGCTTGACTGTTGAAGACTGGACCTAACAAGAAAGCTTTCAATACCATGTCAATGGTCCAAATTCAGTGTGCCGCTTTGTTGGAGCTTTACGATAATCGTCAGAAAGATGGTGGATTCGCCACCGCTATCTCAGCACTTGCAGGAGAAGAACTCGGTCTGGCTTTATTGCAGCACAACCTTAACAGCCTTGGAACAAGCGTTCAGTCTGTTGGGAATGTTCCGACAACGGGTAAGCAGAAGGGCTTCCGTCTGGATGGGTGGCTGCTAACACCTGAGATTCTTTATCAAGTCGAAGTCAAAAATTGGGGAGCAAATGCTATAGGAGGCAAGCCTTACGATGGGGACTTAAAAGCCGGATGGGAACAGTTTATCGCTTGGTTTCGAGACCCTGGACTTCAAAAGGTCTTGTATCCCATGGTACCGCCTAGTTCCTACGCGAGTATGCCAGTTGAGGCTATCGCTTGTATGTGGCCCACGATGAACCCGGATGGATTAAGTGCCCCTTGGTTTTCAGTTCCCTCAGATCAGCTTCCTCCTGTGCCGTTCGATTATCCCTTTACCAAACTGAATGTGTTCTCAATGTCCGGTTATTTGCGCCAGACTTCATCTGAAACTCTTGACCTCGAAATGCCGAAGACATACCGCCGCTTGAAGGCGCTAGAATCCCTATTTGTGACATCAAATTTAGTAGATCACGCCACGGCAAACTCGCCCATCTCACGCACCGCAGGCGGATAAAAGGCGAGAACGATTTTGTCTTTAGGAACTCCCAGTGCGACCAGTTCGGTGGCGATACCCTGCTCTGTATTGTCCGTCAAAATCCAGATTTTACCGTCACGGATTTCAAGGTGAGCAAGAGTTCGCGAGTGGAACTTGTCGTTGGTGAAATCGACATCCAGCAAGGCATATTGGTCACGGACACGATCCAGCAATGCCGAGACACGCCATCCGTTCCCTATGTAAGGCAGTTTTTCCCATTCGGCGAAAACGGATTCGATAGCGGCCCTCAAGTCAGTGGCGGTATCCATTGAACAATCTCCTGGTCTGAAACTGAAAAGCTAATGATTCTTCGGATGCGATGCTCTAACATCAGTCTTCCGATCTCCTCACTGACAAGAGTTTGCTGCACAATACTCGGTATTGCGAGAAACAGTTCTCGTTCCGGTTCTACAACAGCCAGGACATCTTCGTACATTCCAAACTGACCAACGGCCTGCTGCAGGTCTGCAATTAGGGAAGGTCCAGAAAAAGTCTTGATCTCAACAGCAATGCGCCGCGGCCCTTTTTCTGCGGCTAATACTCGTTCTGCGCCGACATCGACCATCACGGAACGCTCACCCAGTGTCAGCCGAAGCGGGTTATCCGTGATCGTCCATCCATCTTTGATGAGTGCCTGAACGACGGCATTGTGATAACGATCAAGAGCGGGCATCTGTCGTCATTTTACCGCAACCGCCGGTGTTCACGTCTCATCGCGTTCTGCCACAAGATCGGCCTGAACTACGTCTCCTGCTCCCCGTACCGTGTGCCGATTGCCCGCCTTGCGGCGCAGGCGGCCCCTCGGCAAGGGTATTGCGGATAAGTAGACTATTCCTTTGGAGGAATACAAAAAAGGCTGGGGCAGATGCCCCAGCCTTTTTTGCGTTGGTTTTGGGAGGATGTACCTGTATCT
>JAZKEA010000646.1:0-6432 GCA_040387315.1 Armatimonadota bacterium
AGGAACCGTGACCAGCAGCCCGTTGACCGCCAGTTCTTTGGGGGAGATTTCGAGGCCGCGCTTCTGCAGGACGGAACGCCAGAGCATGGTGGCGAGAGAGCCGACAATGGTGATATTCGGGCCGAGATTACAGCCCAAAACCGCGGCGTAGAGCAGGGAGCGGTTCGCGCCGTCTCCCAGCGCGTTCAGAGAAAGCACCAGCATCGGAATGTTGTTGATGAGGTTCGCACCGATGGCGGTCCCAAAAGCGGTGACAAAGAGACCCTGGCCCAGACTCTGCCCGCTTGCGGCAGCAAGGCCCTGACCGAGCCAGCGGGACAGTCCGACATCCTCCACCGCCCGCAGCGCGACAAACATGCCAATGACAAAAGGAAAGACCGACCAGGCGACCCCGCGCAGGGCGATGGTCCGAACGCTGACCCGACCCAGAAGTTTCCCCGCAAGAAGCAGCACCACGGTTCCTGTTGCCGCGACCACCCAGAGAGGCACGTGAAACAGACCCGGCCCGATGAAGTAGCCCGCGAGCGTCAGTCCGAGTACGCCCAGCGTCACGCGAAAATAAGGGAGATGGGGAACCGCATCCAGCGGGTCAGGGAACGCGGTTTCGTCGAAGGCAGGCGGCAGCTCGGCGCGGAACCGCCAGAGGAGAATTCCCAGCGTCACCAGTGAGGCGGCGACCGTCGGCAGGGTCATGATCAGGGCATAGCGGCCCGTGGTCACCCCGAGGCGGCTCATCGCAAGAAGGTTGGTGAGATTCGCAACCGGAAGCGCGGATGACGCGATATTCGCCACAAACCCCGCCGACAGCGCATAGGGACGCGGCGGAAGCTTCGCGCGTGACACCACCGCCCACACCAGCGGCGTCAGCAGGAGCGCGGTGGTGTCAAGGGACAGGCAGGTCGTGATAATCGCGCCGAGCAGAAACAGCCCGACAAGCAGGCGACGCGGATTTCCCTTCGCGCCGCGCGCGGTCAGGGTAGCTGCCCAGTCGAAAAACCCGGAGGTATCTACCAGGGCCGAGAGCGCCATCAGGAACAGCAGGAAAAGAAGCACATCGCCACTTTCGCGGGTGACCTGCCATGCCTCCTGGGGGGTCACGGTCCCGATCAATAACAGCAGAGCCGCGCCCCCGGACGCAAACCATGCCTCCGAGATACCGCGCGGTCGTGTCAGCACCCCGGCGAGGGTCAGGCCAAAGATTCCAAGGGTGATCGGGGTCTGCAGGTGTGGGGGCAATGTGGTTCGCGTTTCCTCGGTCCATAGTATCGTTAGTATTGTCACTCATTCCGGCTATAATAGGGCGTGACTGTCATTACAACTGATTCAAGAAGCGCCGACCTACCGCCTGCCGACCCGACTCTGCTGGCCGCGATGGACATCGGCACAAACTCCATCCGTATGTCGCTGGTGCGCCTCAACCTCAGCACCGGGCATTGGAACGTGCTCTCGCAGCACAAGGAGACCGTGCGTCTGGGCCAAGGGGAGTTCTCCGCGCCGGGCGAACACCGGCAGAATCAGCTGTCCGATGATGCCATCGCCCGTGGCGTCCTGGTTCTGCAGAAGTTCGCCGAGATAGCGCGAGGCCGCGGGGCCGGAGAGATCGTCGCCATTGCGACTGCCGCTCTGCGCGAGGCCGAGAATCGGGACACCTTTATTGAGCGGGCCGCGGTGGCGGCAGGGGTCGACGTCCGCGTCGTTCCCGGTGTCGAGGAGGCGCGGCTGATCTACCTTGGGGTCGCTTCCGGGGTCGAGCTGGGGGAAAAGCGCGGTCTGTTTATCGATATCGGCGGCGGGTCGACGGAACTGATCGTCGGCACCCAGTCGGAGCACCATCTTCTGGACAGCCTGAAACTGGGGGCTATCCGCGTCGGCAACCGTTTTCTGCAGGGTGTCACCGGGCCGATTCCCGCCTCGCTCTACGCGGCGATGCAGCAACAGGTGCGGGTAGTCTCCACCCATGCCGTCCGCCGGATTCGCGCCCTTGGTTTTGAGCTCGCCATCGCCTCCTCGGGAACCGCCCAGAACCTGGCATCGGTCGCCGTGCGTCGCGCGGGGCAGGACCCCGCCTCGCTTCGTAACTACACGCTGAGCGCTCGTGATTTGCGCGATGTCGCGGAGATGCTCTGTAAACTGACGCTGGAGGAGCGCCGCCGGGTTCCCGGACTGAACCCGGAGCGCGCGGACATCATCATCTCCGGAGCCGCGGTTCTCCAGACCCTCACGGAAGACCTGGGAATAGACGGTCTCCAGATCGCCGACCGATCTCTGCGGGAGGGGGTCATCGTGGATGCGATGCAGCGGCGTCAGGGAGCAAGCTCCGGCTATGAGGCCGGGGTGCGCCGACGTTCCGTCGAAAGCCTGATGCGTGTCCTGCCCGGTGAGGAGGCGCACGCGCGTCACGTTGCAAAACTGACCCTGCGCCTGTTCGACCAGGCCAAAAAGCTCGGACTGCATGCCTACAATGCGCCGGAGCTGGAACTGCTGGAGTATGCTGCACTCCTGCACGATATCGGGGTATTTGTCTCACATACGGGCCACCATAGGCACTCCTACTATCTGATCCGGCACTCTGAACTGGCGGGATTCACCGACGAAGAGATCGAGATCGTCGCGAACCTCGCGTACTTCCACCGCAAGTCGCCCCCCAAAAAGCGTCACACGCATTTTCAGTCGCTAGGCAGGGACGATCAGCAGATGGTGCGCCGCCTCGCCGCTTTGCTGCGCCTCGCGGAGGGGCTGGACCGCTCGCACCTGGGGCTGGTCCGCGATATCGACCTTGCCATAGAAGAACAGGGGACACAGCGCCTGCTGCGTCTCACCGCGTACACGGATTCTGACCCGCAGCTCGAACTCTGGTATGTCGGCAATGAGAAGGCCGCTGTCGAGGAGGCGTTCGGTCTGCCTCTGGAGATTGCCGCCGCCCCGGCGAAGTAGAAAGAGCGGTTTCTGGCGGAACTGCCAGCGTTTACGCTCCGGGGACGTACTGTTCCCGCCATTCAGAAGCGTGTTATAATCCTATGTCACGATGCCGCACTTGCATCTGTTTGTATCCTCTATGGCGAGGCTTGGTCTCACAATGCCGCTCTAAATCGCCGTAAAATCTCCCGTTTCGCTCGTATCTGGTACCGATGCTAAAAAATCTTCGCCGTCCGACTTCGCCGTCCTCGATTTCACAGAAGCAGGGCGTGACACCCCGTGCCGTCGCCTTGGGGCTCTTTTTTGCTGCCGCACTCTGCGCCTTCACCCCCTACAACGACTTCAAGGTCGCCGCGACCTATATATCGGGCAACCAGTTTCCCATCGGCGCACTGTTCATCCTTTTTTTCTTTTCGCTTGCGGTGAACGGGTTTCTGCGGCGCTTTGCACCTGCCCGTGTGTTTCGCCCCTCCGAGCTTCTGACTATCTGGACCCTGATTCTGGTGGCATCGGGTATCCCATCCTCGGGCATGATGCGCTACCTGATTCCCAATATTGCCGCGCCTCAGTACCTTTCGACTTCCATCAACAACTGGGAACAGCGTGTCTGGGGCGAGGGGACGCCCTCGTGGCTGCGCCTATCCGATCCGGCAGCGGCTCAGGCATTCATCAGTGGCTATCCGAGGGGTCAGGAGCAGGTGCCCTGGGGGGCCTGGATCACGCCGCTCTTCTTCTGGGGGATACTCGCTGGACTGTTCACGGTAGCCACTTTCTGTGTCTCTAATCTTCTGCGGCGTCAGTGGGTCGAGAACGAGCGATTCGCATTTCCCCTGGTCGCCCTCCCGGTCCTGGTTGCCGCCGAGCCGCCGCCGGGCCGCAGCGTCAATGATCTGTTTCGCAGCCCTTTGTTCTGGGTCGCTGTGGCGATGGTTACGATCTACCATGGGATTCGCGGTATGCACCAGATGTATCCCTCGATCCCGGATATTCCGCAGATAATCCCGCTGTCACCCTATTTCACGTCTCCGCCGTGGAACAGCATCGGCTCCTTTGAGCTTCGCTTTTATCCGCTGGTCATGGGGCTTGCGTACCTGCTGCCCTCCGATGTCTGCTTTTCGCTCTGGTTTTTCTATCTGTTCTATAAGGCCCAGCTGATCTACGCCGCCTCCTTAAACTACGAGACGCAGGGGGCGCTCATCTCCTACGAGGCGCATCTGTTTCATGGCCTGGAGGCGTTCGGGGGTGGTTTGGCGCTCCTTTCCTGGATCGCCTGGACCGGACGCCGCCACTTCCGTGATGTCTGGGAAAAAGCTGTTGGGGCCATCGGGTCGGAAAAAATCGACGACAGCGGTGAGATGTTCTCTTACCGCGCCACGATCCTGGGCCTGGTAATCAGCTACGGCGGTATCGCGCTGTGGCTTTACGCGGCCGGGGTGCCGGGCCTGTACACCGTCTCGACACTGCTTATGCTGACCCTCGCCCTCGTCACCATCGCGTGGCTGGTGAGTCAGGCGGGAATGCTGTTTGCACAGCAGCCCTACTGCAGCATCGACATTCTCGCGCCAACGCTCGGCACCTCCTCTTTGAAGATACCCGCGCTTTACACCATGACCCGGTTCGAGTACAGCTTCCTGTTCGATACGCGCGAGATGCTGACCCCGTCCGTCCTGATGGGAACCAAGGTCGGCGATGCCAGCGATCTTGACCTGCGCTCTCTTTTCCGCGCCATGGCCGCCTCGGTTGCTCTGGGAATTGTGATCTCCGCTATCGTTTCGGTCACGATGCCGTACATGAACGGCGGCGGCGACAACCTGAAGAACCCTTTCATGTATCGCGCGGCCCCCACCAAGTCGCTCAGCTTCCTCGCGGGAATTGGGGCGGTACCCTATAAAGGGACGTGGACCAACAGCCTCCATATCGTTGGTGGCTATGCCGGGGTTCTTGCGCTCTTTTTCGCCCGTGCCCGCTTCGGTTTAGGCCTGCATCCCATCGGATTCTTGGTCGCCTCTATCTACGGCATACGCTCTCTCTGGTCGAGCATCTTCTTCGGCTGGCTGTTCAAATCCATTGTGCAGCGCTACAGCGGCATGAAAGGTTTCCAGGCCGCGCTGCCGTTCTTCCTCGGCCTGATCCTCGGGGATGCGCTCAACGCCGTTATCTGGATCGCCCTCGGCTACGCCACCGGGGTCGGTTATCAAGTAATGCCGGACTAACAAGCTGGCGCTACTGCTCAGGGAGATAAACGTGTCTCCAAAAATTGCTGGAGATTGGGAGCCACCCACTCGCGGCTGTCCGTTTCGTGTTTCCACACGAAAATATCAGAACGATTCACCTTGCCGTCGCCCTGAATCGGACAGAAGAACAGGTCGCCGCCTCCGTCAGGCATGAAGCACAGCATAGACTCAAAACTCATGTACAGATTGTTCTGGTCAGGGTAGGCACGCAACTCCAAGTTCTCTTCAATGACCTCTTGGGTTGACCAGATCATCGGCCCATAGTGGTTTTGTACTCCGTTCGCTTCCTGCCACAGAGCACGCAACTCTTCAGGAATAGAAAGAGCCAGAGCCATTTCCACTTCAGCTATCGATGCCTCCGGAGCAGGGGGGCAAATTCACAGTCTGCACAAAACCGCTGTATTAGTCTACGCCAGGACACAATGCCATTAGCCTCCGAACGTATCACTGCTTGTGGTCTGAGACGTGCTGCTTGCCTACGGTGAAAGTTTGCACGGCGCTTTGTCTCAAACCTTCTCCAGCCGTGCGAATCCTGCTACCAACTTCTTGACCCCGATGTTGGGGAAAGCCACTGTGATCTGGGCATCATCCCCTTCGCCCACGGTTCCCAGAACCGTGCCTGTTCCAAAAACGGCATGTTTGACCTTTTCGCCGATCTTGAAGCCTGCTCCCGGGGCTCCCTTTGGCTTTGGCGGCGCGGGGGGCGTGACCGCGCGCAGGGCGATACGCGAGGCGGCCTGTGCCTCTTCCCACGGGTTCACCTGCGAGTACTCGTCACGGCTCCATCTGCCCCCGGCACGATTGCCTGACCCGATTGCCGTGTTTCCTCGGCCCCGATTCGACTGCTGTTTCAGCAGTTCCTTCGGCACCTCCCGCACAAAACGGGACACCTGAGATATCTGTGTGTTGCCGTAGATGGTGCGCCGTGCCGCGAACGTCAGAAACAGCTCATCCTTGGCGCGGGTAATGCCAACATACGCCAGACGCCGCTCCTCTTCCATCTCCGTATCGCTTTGCATCGAGCGCGAGTGGGGAAATATTCCCTCCTCCAGCCCAGCCAGGAAGACAACGGGGAACTCCAGCCCTTTCGCGGAGTGCAGAGTCATCAAAACGACGGCATCGCCCGCGCCCTCATTCAGGCTGTCAACATCGGCGATAAGGGCCGTCTGCTCCAGAAAGTTCTGCAGCGAGGCATCCTCTGTCGTCACCTCGAACTGCTGGGTGACCGTCAGAAGCTCGCGGATGTTTTCGATACGGGTCTGCGCCTCGACCGTACGTTCCT
>JAZKEA010000647.1:0-5296 GCA_040387315.1 Armatimonadota bacterium
GACCTCGCTCGACGATCTGATGGCGGCGACGGGGCTGGGCAAGGGGAGCCTGTACGGGGCGTTCGGTGACAAGCGGCAGCTCTTTCTGCGCGTCTTCGAGGAATACTGCGCAAGCGCGATCGCCGATGTTCGCTCGCGTCTTGAAGGCGATGACGCCGGTGCGATGGATCGTCTGCGCGCTTACGTTTTCCTCAATGTCGAGGCGATAGTCCGGGATACCACGAATCGGGGCTGCCTTCTTGCCAGGGGCACGGTGGAGCTCTCCAACGTGGAACCGGCGGTCGCCTCTCTCTCCCTGCAGACCTATCGCGCGCTCGGAGAGCTCTTGACGACCTGCCTTACCCAGGCGCAGCGGCACGGCGATATCAAGGCAGATGCCGACACGCAGAAACTGGGCGCCCTGCTCCTCAGCGTCCTGCGCGGGATCGAGAGCCTGGGAAAAGCGGGGATGGAGGAATCCGCGCTGCGTGGTATCGCCGAAACCGTGCTCACTGCTGTGGAAGGCAAAGCGTAGCGCCGTTTCGCAGCCGCTTTCCGGCGGCAGTCTCACAGGTATCCCCGGACCTGCCGCAGGCGAGAAGTGTTACTGAAAACGGGATGGTTTCGCTTTTACCGCGGCAGGATTGCATTGACGGAGCCAATCCGTTCCTTGCGGTAGTGCCCCGGCAGGATGCCTATCTCGCGCTTGAACGCTTTGCTAAACGCAGCGCCGGACTCGTAGCCGACCCGATGCGCGATCTCATCGAGACTCTCTTCTCCCCCAAGCAATAACGCACCGGCCTTCTCCATCCGCCACTTCGTCAGGTAATCCAGTGGGGGAATGCCCGCCAGCTTGCTGAAGCGCACCGCAAAGCCGGTCCGCGACATGTTGACCTGCTCCGCCAGTCCCGCCACCGTCCAGGGATAATCGGTTTGCTGATGAATCAACGCCAGCGCCTTTCCTATCTGCGGATCGACCAGGGCGCGGATAATGCTTCCCTTCTTTTCACAGCTGTTTTCATCTTCGTCGATCTGGGCGAGGAACGCCCGTAATATCTGAATGAAAAGCACATCCGTAAGCCGCGCCCGGATGATCTCGGTGCCGGGTGCATTTGAGGTAGATTCAGCGGCGAGAAACCGCAGCATGGACTCCAGCCAGGGCACACTCTGACCGCCACTCTGACCGCCCTCCGCTCGGATGTGAATAAGCGCGGGCAGCGGTGCAATGAGCTGGCTCGCGATACAGTCGTTGAACTTGAAATACCCGGATACGAGCGCTGACTTCCCGCCGCCGCCGCCGTAGTGAAGTGAGTTGGTCTCTTCATTCGCCAGGCCTTCCCGCAGCAATCGATCCAGCGGAATTGCCGGCGTCTGCAGCCGGTCGCGCAGGGTGTGGGCTGTGCCGTGCGGCAGCAGTATCAGATCGCCGCCGACCAGCGGCAGCGGAGTTTCTCTCCCGTCCACCTCTAGATAGCAGCTCCCGCGCGACACTACCCAGAACGGAGCCCGATCCTCCTGCGCAGGGACCTGAATGCCCCAGGGAGCGCTCATTTCAGGACAGAAGGAGATCGCGCTTTGCAGGCACATCATCGTCAGCACCTCAGAAAGAACATCCATTCCGGTAAAATCCCAATCTTTGAACGATCAGACGTTAAATATGAACTATGCATCGATGCGCGTTCAATCCATGTCGCCTATTATACTTCGTGACAGGGAAAGCCGTAAATAGAGTGAACCCTGTCAGATAACTCAATCATGAGCAAGATAGGAAATAATTATGAGCAAGACAGGACTTGAGGCGCTGCTGACGCCGGAGAATAGCATCCTCGTGCTGATTGACCACCAGCCATTCCAATTCACCAACCTGAACAGTCATGAGCCGACGATGATCATTAACAATGTCGTCGGCCTTGCTAAGGCGGCAAAGGTGTTCAACGTACCGACGATCCTGACCACGGTGATCGAGGAACGAGGCGGCTTCCTCATCAAGCAGCTTCAGGACGTCTTCCCGGACCAGAAGCCGATTAACCGCACCTTTGTCAACACGTGGCAGGACACAAACGTCACCGACATCGTGAAGAAGAGCGGCCGCAAGCAGCTGATACTTGCCGCACTCTGGACGGAAGTCTGCCTGGCGATGCCCGCGATCCAGGCGCTGGGCGAGGGGTATGATGTATTCGTCGTCACCGACGCGTCGGGCGGAGCGTCGGTTGAGTCCCACGATATGGCAGTGCGCCGTTTAGTCGCCGCCGGAGCGACGCCGATCACCTGGCTCGCGGTAGCATCGGAATGGCAGCGGGACTGGGCGCGTGTGGAGACAGCAGTCGGTCTCAGCGACGTGCTCGTCGAGCATGCCGGCGGCACCGGCGTCGCGTATCTCTGGGAGCAGCAGCTACTCAACACTCCGGTCCCGAACGCCGCAAGCTGAACTCTATGCAAGGTGCAAGGTGACGCGGACCCGCGTCACCTTCCAAATTAGACTAACTAGAGCAAATACTATGGAAATCGGAATCGACAGCTTTGCCGCCAATATCCCGGACCCTGTGACCGGCGTCACTCTCTCGCCTGCGGAACGGATCGCCAATCTGCTGGGCGAAATCGAGACGGCTGACCGGGTCGGTCTGGATATCTTCGGTGTGGGTGAGCACCATAGACAGGAGTTCCTGGACTCGGCTCCGGCAGTCATTTTGGCGGCCGCGGCCGCCCGCACAAAGCGAATTCGGTTAACAAGTGCGGTGACGGTTCTTTCCGCCGCCGACCCGGTGCGCGTCTTTCAGGAGTTCGCTACCGTAGACCTCATCTCGCAAGGGAGAGCCGAGATCGTCGTAGGGCGCGGCTCGTTTGGTGAGGCTTTCCCCCTCTTCGGACTGGACGGCCGAGATTACGACGCTCTCTTCGCCGAGAAACTTGACCTTTTGCTTCAGCTCAGGGACCAGACACATATGTCCTGGCGCGGGCGGTTTCGTCCGGCACTCACCGGCCAGGGTGTCTTTCCGCGTCCGCACCAGCCCCAGATTCCGGTTTGGCTCGGTGTCGGTGGCACCGCGGAGTCGTTCGTTCGTGCGGGCGAACTTGGTCTCCCTCTTATGGTCGCCATCATTGGCGGAACTTTCGCTCGATTTCGCCCGCTTGTCGACCTTTACCGAGAAACGGGCATACGAGCGGGCCACAAGCCAGAAGTCTTAAAGGTCGGCGTCCACGCGTTCGGCTTCGT
Organism: Armatimonadota bacterium; assembly: GCA_040387315.1. Classification (GTDB taxonomy): domain Bacteria; phylum Armatimonadota; class Armatimonadia; order Armatimonadales; family Armatimonadaceae; genus JACMJB01. The sequence goes on from JAZKEA010000647.1 coordinate 3,194, forward strand.
AGGCAGCACCGACCAATCGGCCAAAGATTCCTTCTTTCCCGGCTGGGAACAAACCACGCGAGAGATAGGACGAGAACGAGGATGGCCTCCGCCAACGAGAGCACAGTTCGAAGCGACTTGCGGGCCGGAGGGCGCTTACTTGATTGGCGCTCCTGACACCGTGGCCCGTAAAATTCAAGCCGTAAGTGCGGTGCTTGGCGGAATATCGCGTCTGACCTTCCAGATGAGTACCGCGATGCTGGAGCCGGTCGCCATGCAGCGCTCGATTGAACTTCTCGGCACGGAAGTCGCACCTCGTCTTCGCAGCTCGTAACGCAGATAGCCTAGCCCCTATCCACGGCTAGACATTCATTGCTCGAAGAGGGGATTCGACTATTCGGTTCTTTCCGAATTTCGCACTCGTGCTCAATACCCTACTTGCCCTGGCACACGAACGGGGCTGGCTCAAAGCCCGCGACAAACAGCGCACTGATTCTACCTACCTACTGCTCGCAACTCACGCGCTCAACCGATAAATGCAATCGCCCTGACGGTGCTTCCCTTGCTATTGACGAGAAAAACTCGGTATGTTAAACTCCAACCACTCGCACAGTCATCGTTTGACAGCAGCTGATAGCAGATACGCAGGGCAGAGAGGCCAGAGCCAATGAGTGCAATGAATCGACAGAGTTTTCAGGACCCGGAGACGGCGTTATCCGTCTGGCTGACAACCGGAGCGTCTCGGGCCGCACGCAGGTTCGCCATTGCCGCGGCTGTCACGGCGGGGACGGCAGGTATGATCGCTGCCACGCCTGTGGCATCTCATGCCCAGACTATTGGGTATTACCGTTTTGAGGAAGGAACCGTGGGAAGTGCGGTCCCAGTAACACCCGATGCCGGAGCGCCCGCCCAGAGCCCGGTGCTCGACTCCTCCGGCAACGGCAACAATTTCAAGACCTTTGCCACTTTTACCGCGCCGGTGTATGGTTCTTCGGTTCCCGCCGCCACGGTTCCCCGGACGGGAGCCGCGAACCTGAGAAGCCTTGGTTTCACTCCTAATCAGGACATCTACTCGCTTAATGCGGTCGGTGGTGGCCCAAATGGCGGAACGCTCAACGACCACAATTTTTCTGCATTTACGATCGAGGCATCGGTACGCTTCAACGATCTAGGGGGATTTCAGACATTCGTCGGACGCGACCGCCCAGGACAAACGCTCGGTGGCTTTTACCTGCGCAAATGGGGTGGTAACGATGCCAATCTGAACACCCTCAATGTCACGGTTGTCGCGGACAATAATACTACCTTTGACCTGTTCAGTACCGGAACCGGCGCGGGCGACACCTTTTCGACGGTCTCCGCCAACGTCTGGTACAACGTCGTCGCGCAAAGCACCGGCACGCAGCTCAGCCTATTTGTGCAGAACAATGGCACCGGTGTCTACGAACTTCAGGGAAGTCTGGCGATAAACACCGCCCTGTCCAATACCGGTGCGACCAACTTCACGCTCGGACGAGGATGGTTTAACAACCCGGCAGACTTCCTCAACGGCAGTCTGGATGAGGTGCGTATCTCCGACCGGGCCCTGGCGCCGTCGGAATTCCTGTTCGCCCGTCAGGCTGTTTCCGCCGCCCCGGAACCGGGCAGTCTGACACTTCTGTTGCCCGTCCTGGGAGTCGTGGGGATAATACTGCGGCGACGCAAAAAGTGAACCGTAAATTGTAAACCGCCCTGTCGCTCTTCCGATCAAAAGCCGCCTCTATCAACGACACAGAGGCGGCTTTTGTGCAACATATAGCTGCCACAGAAGATGAGGAAGAGCCCAAGCAGTACGGTGACCAGCAGGCCGCGCCTATCGTGGCGCTGTCGCCGGGAATATATGGGAAGAGGGTGAATCGTAGTGAACTAACCCTTTCGTCCTGGCGACACCTCGGTTCTGCTGATATCTGCGAACTCAATGCTTGAGAGCGGATTGATATGCACATTCACGACAAACCCAACCGGATGCAGCCGATGAAACGCATCCTATTCTTCGGTGACTCGATCACCGCCGGCTCCGCCTTACTTCCGGAGGAGAAGGGACAGGTCTGGCCGACCCTGATCGAAAAGGAGAGCGGGGGTGCG
>JAZKEA010000648.1:0-2452 GCA_040387315.1 Armatimonadota bacterium
GCAGAGTTGACAGGGTTGACAGGGTTGGTAGATATGGCGGACAAGCCGCGACTCCAGGCACAAGGAGAGCACGAGTTATGTTGGTTGCATCTAGCGGAAGAAGAAAAGGCTTTCTTTCATGAAAGCCACGTCTGGGCGGCGCGACTCGCTGTTCAGTCAGTCCAGTCAGTCCAGTCAGTGGAGGCATTGGCACGGCGTTGATCAACTACGTGCGAGGGCTATTTGCGTGGCGCGGCATTAGCTGCTTCTATGTGGCTGCGGCAAAGGGTGAATCCAGTGCGGTACGCTTCTATGAATCGAACGGTCTGGTGCGCGAGGAGGTCGCGTGGTTCGTGCAGGAGTGTTAAGAGTCTCTGGATTGTCCAACAGTCAATCCGGGATGAATGTGAGGGCAAAGATAAGATGGATAAGATGTTGCAACGGCTGCTGGATGAGGCCGAGATTCGGCGGGTCGTAGACGGCATCGACAGCAGTGTGGATGCCAAAGACTGGGACCGCTGCCTGACGTACTTCACGCCGGAGATAGAGGTTGATTTCGTCTCGCTTGCCGGGGGCGAGCCTGCCCGGATTCCCGCCGCACAATTAGTCGGCAGCTGGCAGCAGAATTTGTATCAGGACAAGCATACGCAGCACATGCGGACCAATCACGAGATCGAGATCACGGAGAATAATGCCGTCTGCATCAGCAAAGGCTATGCCTTCAACCGCCTGGAGCGTAAGAACGGAGATGCTCTGTGGGAGGTGTGGGGCATCTATCGTCACACGCTCGAGCGCACGGGGGAAGGGGAGTGGAAAGTGTCCGGCATGACGCTGACGGTGACGCATGCCCGTGGTAATGAAATGGTGCGCGATTATCTGCCAACCGCCGATTAGGAGACGCGGCGCCGATGCGTTTAGCAGTTGTAGCATCGGTGTATCGGTGTGACGGCTTAAGAACAAATCGAAATGCAGCCAGTGGTTTTCTTGGTGCCTCTCCCTCCAGCCCTTGGCAGAGTGTATTTTAGAAGGCTCCAGGGGAAGTTTCCACCCGAAGGAGCGGTGGAGCACGGCCCAACCTCGCTGCACGATTATCTAAGCCAGGTTAAATAAACGAGTGCTCTCGCGCGAATCCTGGTGCATGGGTACAGTCGAGGTATGAGCAGCACTGCTAATACATCCGGTTCTTCCAGTTCCTTTCCGTACGGGTTAGACTTCCAGAACACTGATTTCCGCGCCCATCCGGAACTGTATCGTGTGGGCAAAGGCGAGCAGGGGGTTCTGCTCGTCGAGCCGTATAAGAGCGAGATCCTGCCACACTGGCGGTTCGCCACGCCGGAGGCGGCCCGGGAATCCTCGGAGAAGATCTTTGAGCTCTTTCAAAACTACCTGATCGAGGGCGACTTCGTGGGTGCGGACATGGCGCGGAAGTTTCTGCAGATGGGTTTCACCCGCTCGCGGCGCTATGCCAACCACAAAGGCGGCAAGAAATACGATGGTCCGGTACCTGAGGACAAGAAGGGGCAGAGCGGAGCGCATGGCCGAGATGAACTTCCCTGCAGTGCCGAAAACCCGGAGAAAGCGGAGTCGGCGCGGATCTTCTATGCCCGGTGGCAGGAGGCGCGCAGCAACTCCGAGTACCTGGCTCAGCGGGAAGCATTCAAGGCGCGGTACGAGAAGTCTTAACGGGCTTGTAGGTGACTAACATCGAACCGTCTTTAAGCGGTTTGACGCCCGCCAGATGAAAATCTTTCCTCTGCTTCAGATTATCGAACAAGTACTCGCCGACATTTACCACTACTGGGTGGACTTGTAGCTGGTACTCGTCAATCAGATTGGCCTCGGTCAGCGACCGCACAAGTGTCGGGCTGCCGAAGATAATGATGTCGCCACCATCGCCCTTTTTCAGCTTTTCAATCTGCTCCTCTATATCACTTCCGGTCAATGCCTCCGGGGCTTCAAAATCACCCCACGCTAGTTTGCTCTGCGGCTCTTTATGGCTGACAACCAGCTTATAGGCATTGTTGATTTTTTTGCCGAGCGGTGAGTCATTCATGAAGGGCCATTTTCTCGACAGGTCTTCATAGGTCGCACGGCCCAGCAGAATAGTATCGACCGTTTCCATGGTGCGTAAGAGCCACTCAACGCCGGTCTCGATGCTGGCGTCTGTTACCCAGACCATGAAGTTCGTCTTGTCCTTTTTGGGATCGCCCGTGACAACGCCGTTAAACGAGCTGTGGATGAAGAGAATTAGTTTACACATGGTGACGTCTCCTTCGACTTTGAGTCCGGACGATTAAAGACGATTAAACCGGAACGTAGATCAACCGGATAACATCCTCGCCAATCCGATCATGAGTCACCAGGCGGAGCGGCGGCCTGGGTCCGGCGAAATAGGGCTTGCCGTGACCAAGTACGACAGGGTGCAGGTAAATACGGTACTCATCGATCAGGCCAAGTTCCGTAAGGCTCTGCG
>JAZKEA010000648.1:2462-3257 GCA_040387315.1 Armatimonadota bacterium
TAGGCCCGGGCCAGCAACTTCGATCTCCCCGTCGTATTCGGCTTTCAGCTTACGCATCGTGCCCTCAAGATCATCTCCAACAAGCGTGGCGTTTGGTCCGGCTGACGTGAGCGAACGTGAGACAACCCATTTCGGCTGCTTCCGCCACGCCGCCGCGAAGGCCTGCCTGTCGGCATCCCATTCCTCATGATCGTCGTCCCAGTAGCGCATGATCTCGTACATCTGGCGACCGTACACACTGCCCGCCTGCCCCTCGGCTTCCTTGATGAAGTGGTGGAAGAGCGTGGGACTTGGCCCAAACGCCTCATGATCAACATAGCCGTCCAGAGACTGATTCATTCCGAACACCAGCTTAGCCATACTTAGCTTCTTTCCTCATTGAGAGGTTTAACAGCGACACGGCTTTCGGCATCATGGGATGGCCACGGGATTCCACGGGATGCCGGTCTTTATAACGTCCGTGAGAGCTGGGCTAGAGTCGTAGAATCGGCGGGCGTCAGGCTTTTACCGGCCTGGGCCGCAAGGAGATTCCGGTAGGCGCGCAGCGCCCCCGCTTCCGCAGCTGCTTTCCCGCGCGCCTCGGCCGATTCGGCGGCGCGGAGGTGGGCACACAAGGCTTGGGCGATCCCGCGTTTCGTCACCAGCGTGTCGGTCAAGGCGCACAGGGTAGGGTAGGACAGCACCGGCGGGACGTCCGCCTCAGCAAGCGAAGACAGGGGAATCGAGGGCAGGCTGCGGATGTCCTCGTTCCCGGCACCGAGCGCCATCTCCTCCGCCACTGTCGTCAGGAACGAG
>JAZKEA010000649.1:0-2166 GCA_040387315.1 Armatimonadota bacterium
GGCGCTGCCCGAGATCCCCCACGGCGGCAAGCTGTGGAAGGTCGGGCGCCCGGACGGGGACGCCCGGGCGCGGCTCGAGAAGCTCGTCAAGGTGTCCGCACTGAACGAGGTGCGGGACGCCTACCGCACGAACGGCGTCAATAAGCCTCTCTTTCAGACCGAATACCTGGAGGGGGAGTCCATCACGGATGTCGCGGGCATCATCAATGATATGTTCACAAAAGGGGATGTCAGCGCGTACCTGGTCTGGATCTCCGCCCGAAGCGTCGTCGGGCCCGGCTACGGTCTGGTTTACTTCAATCCTACGGACGGCAGCATCGAGCGGCGCGACCGCTTTTACGCGGTAAAGGCGTTCTCCGAGTACGTCGGAGAGGGCTGGAACCGGGTCGAGGCGACCTGCGACAACCCCGCGCTGAAATTGTCCGCGTACGTCGGCCCCCAGAAGCGCGAGCTGGTGGTCGTGCTGATCAATCCGACGAATCAGGCGCAGCGAACCACCCTCTCCCCTGGTACCGGTACCGAGGGTGCCCGGTACCGGAACGCCAGCACGGACCTGCACCGATCGAGTGAGGGCGAATCCGGCGAGCGATGGCGCGATCTGGGAAAGCTCCCCGCCGATGGTGTGGTCACGCTCCTGCCGCGCTCCGTGGTCACGGTCCGCTTCGTGCCTTGATAGTCTCCCGCGACCGACTAATTCTTTGAGGAATAGCGGCAATGTGCCGGATTCCGCGACGTGTGTGTCATACTGTAGTGACACACACGTTTTGCCGCGCCGCCGCTGGAGGTGGTCCGCACCGTTAGCGCGTTGAGGAGGAATCGGAAATGGCCGTCACACGAAAACATGTTGCCCTGTTTACCCTGTACGCTTCGTCGGTCTGGCTCTGGTGCGGCATCATCAGCCGAAACAAACAGGAAACGCCTGCTCCACCGACGCCGGGGATGCCTTCGGCTCCTCGCGTGCCGCAGTTTCCCACGGGTGGGCCTTCCCCGGAAGGCAAAGTCACCAGTAAAGATGTCCAGTTTGCTGAACTGGGGGATCGATTCCTTTTCGGAGCGCCCTTCGTCGGCGTACGGTACGCCGACGGCAGACTTACCGTGGAAGAGAACAAAGATTACCTGCCGGCTCGCATGGTAAACGGAATCATTACGCGCCCCGCCTTAAAGAACCGGCCTCTCTGGGTTGGACCGGTTTCTGAGGCGCAGTTTGTCCTTGAGGCCAGAGCAGGCGTTGAGATGATCCGGGATTGCAGCGGCGCGGAGGTCTGGTCAAGTGTGAGGATGACAGGCTCGCCGGATCTCCAGCTCGTGAGCGAGACAACGGGACAGTCGCGGCTTCTCGATAAGCAGGGCGCGCTGCTCTGGTCGGGATATATCGCTCCCTCACAAAATGGCCGAACCAGCAGCCGACAAACGAACGGCCATTACGAAATCGACTGTGGCGGAATCCATATCACCGGGGACAAAGGCGTTTTCCGGATCACGGATGAGGCGAAGCGTCTTATCTGGGCGGGATCGCTGCCGACCCGGCCCACGATTCTGGTTCGTCAGGGCGACCGCTACAGCTTTATCGGGGAGAATCGGGTCGCCGGCGGATCGGATCGGGTTTCGCAAATCAGCTTCGCGGCGGAAAAAGGGACCGTGACCATCGAGGATACCAGCGGGAATCTTCTCGCGACGCGGCCCGTCGATATACTGAAGACCGTGAATTCTGTGGGGCCGGGAGGCGGGCCGAAGGCGACGTCCGGACTCAGCATCCCACGGACAATAACCCCGAACCCGACCCTGAAGACGAACGGGGTTGCGCTGCTAACATACCGGGACAGCCACGGAACGGTCATCCGGCGCAGCCGGGTCCACCGAAGCGGTAACAGCTTCGGCTACTCAGGCTAATCGTAGGGTCGCGCCGATGTCGGCGCGCAATAGAATGGATACCTTCTCTTTATGTCATTAGGTCTGTTTGACAGCGACGCGGATGTGGGCGATGTGCGCCATGCCGGTTCGGTTGAATTCGATGCGGCTTCGGGCAATTACTCCGTCGCCGGGGGCGGCGAGAATCTGTGGCGGTATCAGGACGCGTTTCATTTTGCCTGGACGGTCGTTTCGGGGGATATTTCCCTCGCTGCGGATATCGCCTTTCCGGATGACAGCACGGAGCCGCACCGTAAG
>JAZKEA010000650.1:0-3450 GCA_040387315.1 Armatimonadota bacterium
CTTGTTGGTCGACGAGTACAGAAACGCGGCCTTGGGACAGTAAAGACGCACCCCTTCGAGCACGTTGAGTGTACCCAGTGCATTGGCCTCGAAGTCCAGCCGGGGGTTGGTTACCGATGTTGTCACCGCTACCTGACCGGCAAGATGCAGCACCACCGCGGTATCCGCATGCGCTTCGAACAGCCGGTCCATGTCTATCTGGCTGCGAATATCAGCAGCCACGAATTCAAAAGTACCGGAGGTCTCTTGTCCTTGCTTCCGGAGCCATTGAAGGTTCTCGCTATTGCCACGACGCGACAGGTTGTCCACACCGATTACGGTGTGTCCTTGCGAAAGGAAATGTATCGCCGCATGCCCTCCGATAAAACCAGCAGCTCCGGTGATAATCATTTTCATCGGTTAGCCGTCAGCCCCTCAATCACTGTAACCGGCTCGTCAGACCGGGTTTTTGTCTCATTGTGTTATCGCCCAGCTACCTTTTCATAAACAGCCAGAGTGCCGCGGGCACACTCCTCCCAGGTAAATCGCCGCGCCCGAATGAGCGCTTTTTCCCGCAGTGCATGGCGCAGCTCGTCATTCGTTAGTATAGATCGTACCGCATCTATTAGAGCGCCATGATCCAGTGGAGAGACTGTAATACCCGCATCGCCGACAACTTCAGGAAGTGAGGCGACGTTAGAAGTAACAACAGGTGTTCCACACGCCATTGCCTCAAGCGGGGGCCAGCCAAACCCTTCCCAGATGGACGGGAAAACAAAAACGTCCGCGGCGCGGTAATAGGCGGCAAGTCCGACATCATCCGCCACCTTGCCGACGTAGCGAACGCGATCCCCAATCCCAAGCGTCTCTATCAGCGCTTTTTCATCATCGAAGAAGTCTGAGCTAATCCGGAGAAAATAGATGCGCTTGCCAATGATAGGATCTTCCTTCAGGGCTTTAAGCGCATGCAGAATGGCTGGGGTGTTTTTATAGCGAGTCGCGCTCCCAACATGGAGCAGGACGAGCGCATCGGAAGGTAGGTTATGTTTATGAAAAAGCTCGCGCCGCTCTTCCGCAGGCAGACTGCTGTCTTTATCCGGTAAGGGGGTAAAAGCACGATTGATTCCCAGGTAGACGACAGTGACCTGCTCCTCAGGCAGTCCGGCAACCTCAATCAGGTTTTTCTTACTGCTCTCTGAGATGGTAATGACCGCGCGACAGCGTTTCATGCAGCGAACGTGAAGAGGAAATGCATAGTGCGAGAAGCCGCCAGGAGCCATGGGAATAAGCCCTTTGGCGGCGAGCATTGGGATAATATCGTGGCAGGACATCACGGTTTTCGCCGCAGGGGGCACCAAGGCGAGATTTGCATGGCTGTGGTCAAGGACATGGTAGACATCAGCGCCCTGTGCTGCCTTGATGGTGCGAGGGTACTGTAGAAAACGTGCATGACGACTTGCCATCGCCTTACCACGGTTACCACCTCCGAATTGTGCGGCAACTTTATCGGAAGGCTTACAATCGAGCGCCTCGAACTCCCACGGAGACTGTGGCTGTTCCGGCGCCACTACTCGGAGTGCTCGTTCCACTTCTATACCATAACGGCGCATACTCTCTGAGGGGAAGCCGTCAATGTTAGGGATAAGGACCGCTTTTCTCACGGAAGTTTCCCCTGTACGGATGCGGTCTTGGGCGCCTGCTCGGTATCATACAGCTCCATCCAGATATAATGCGGGGCAGCGGGCCTTTTCAGGAACTTCTCCAGATACTTGCTTTCCGTAGCGGAGCGGGGCATCACCCCATAAGTCCCCACCTGTGAATAATGACTCTTTAAATAGTCACTCATTCTCATGAAGGCATCCACAGAGATACGGTCACCACGATCTCGTCCAACAATCCAAACATAGCGGGAAGGGTGTGACGTAAGTCCCTTGATCATGGTCTTCTCATCGGTCGTATTGGTGTCGATATAAGCTCCCTTTTGATCCAGTCCCTGGCTTGCAAGGTAATAAGCCAAAGCATACTCACCACGACTGAAAACAGCAACTTCATTACTGAGAGGCTGAACCTTTTGCATAGCACCGATTGCTTCGTTCCAAGGAGCCGTATAATTCGGATTCAAGAACTGCTGCCCTGTCCAGTAATTAAAAACAGAGTAACAGGAGACTAACACCAGAACGGCACCCAGGACCGCACCGGCCCGTCGACGCCAGAGTGAGAAGCTGCCCAGGAGTGAGTAAACGCCCACACTAAGCGTTACGCAGAACAAGGGTATGGCAAAAGAGACACGCTTCGCCATACTACCTACCGTTTGCCCTCCACCTAGCTTACCGCTTGTGGCAATTGCAGAAAGAAGCAGAACTGCCAGACAAACGGCAGGAATCATTACCTCAACGCGTCGTGAGCGGATGACATGTCCGAAACCTACAAAATAGGCCGTGAGTGCCGCAATCACTCCCGGTATTGAGGCGAACCATGTCCAGGGATAGAGTGTCTCACCAACGCAGAAAACGTAAACTGGAAGCGCGAGCCGTCGGATGAATCCGGCAAGCCCAAGACTCATGCTGGCATCTTCGACATGGATATCTGCCATGCCGGAGGAAGATGCTTTGGCTAATCCGGCAAGCAGATAAGGCACAAACGCCAGCCCTGCAGCGCACAACGCGCCGACAAACAGCCAGCGCACTCTCTTTACAGGTTCGCGATTAACGAAAAGTAACAGGCACCCGACCTGGGCGGCAAGTGCGAAAACGCTGAGAAAATAGCTCATCAGCATCAGCCAGGTTATCACGCTGTAGAGGACGGCATCCTTAAGTCTCCCAGTGTCTGCCAGCTTCAAAGCCGCCCATACACTCATCGTACAGAGGAGAGCGGTCAGACCGTGATAGCGCGACATCCGATCATACAAGATCAGCCCCGGCGAGAGTGCGCACAGCCACAGCGCCAGCAAACCGACCTTATTAGAGAATCGCCGACCGATAAGATAGACAAAATATAAGCTAATGGCGGATGGCAGCGCGGAAGCAACACGAAAAGCCGCCAGGCTATCTCCGAATAGCAAATGCGTGATGTGAATTAAGAGAGGGTGTAGCGGAAGGGCATCTGCAGAAGTTGCTCTTCCCAAAAGGATGTCCAGGAAGGGGCTCTTCCCCCAGGCAATACTGATTGCTTCATCCGTCCAGATTGACTTTGCAAGAGGGAACCACAGCAGCATCAGGAATCCGGTTATTAGCCCTGTCCAAAGAAACAGTGTCTGCCGGGGAGTGAGTTTATTATCTTCAAATTCGACAGACTTGGCTGGGTAATGATTGTTGATTTTTGCCTGCAATGATAATCCTATGACACTTGTTACGACCAATGATTCAAAAGAGGTTGCTATGTTTCAATATGCAGAAACAAGCCCAATCGACTCACTGAAAATGGCCCGTAACCGACTGGCAACGGCTTCCAGCGAATAATGACTGGCGACCA
>JAZKEA010000651.1:0-2393 GCA_040387315.1 Armatimonadota bacterium
TGCCCTCGACTGGGTGGTGGGCAGCGGTGAGCTGAGCGGAAAACCGACCGCTCTTCTCAGCGGAGCGCCATGGGCGACGCACGCAAACGCCCAGCTGCGAGAGACACTACGGACGATGGACTCACGGTTCCTGGATGAGGCATCCGTCGTGGTTCGCATCCTGCCAAAAACGCTGGATGCGGCGGGCATCGCGTCCCATACGGAGATCGCCCCGATTCTGCGCGCTGCCTTTCAGACGTTCGCCCGCGCACTCGCCACGAGCCCGTAGAAGCCCGACAGCCCCTGCGCACGCCCGCGGTATCCCGCCCTGTTTCAGTCTCCGGGTTCGCGGGAACTGTTCAGCTCCAGATACTGCAGCACCTTGCGCCGCAGATTCTGGACCGCCTCCTGCTCCGTTTTTCCGTAACCGGAAACGCCCGAGCATTTCAGCGCCTGAAGCCCCATTATGGTGGCGACGTAGTGACTGTGCGGGGGATAATGCGCCCCGTCCCGCGCTTTGATGTCAATCCAGGGTGTGGGCAGGAAAGACGATACCATGTGCTCCAAATCTCCAGTGCGTTCCGTTACGTTCATCTCGTGGTGTTTCATCCTTTATACAGAGCGGAAGAAGGCAGGACAAATCGATTAGATGGATTCTACACAGGATAGCGGTTGGATGCTAGGGGTATTTTTCCTATTTCTGCCGGGGAAAACCTGGTAAAGCTCTCTGTTTCGGTGCGAGCTGGACGGGGGTGAGGGCAAGCCTAGAAATATCAGACGTTGTGTATTTCGGCGGCGGCGCGAAGTCCCGATTCGATGGCCCCCTGAATCCAGGCATGGGTCAGCGAGGTATGCTCTCCCGCGAAATGGTATCGGCCCTCGGGGGCCACAATCGCATTGTGAAGCAGTGTTTGCTGACCGGGGGTGAAGAGGGCGAAGGCCCCACCCGCGAATGGGTCGTGATGCCAGACCTTGGACGCGCCCGCCTCGAACTCGCTCCGAATCTGCGGGTGTATTTCGGCGACATTCCCCAGCGCCTCCATGATACGGTCGTGCGGCTGAAGGGAACCCCAGCGCTGCGCGTCCTCCGACCAGGTATAGCTCGCCAGAAGAACGCCGCGTCCGGTCTCCCGCCCGTGGTCCGGATAGTACAGATTGCGTATCGGCAGGTCCGTGATGGTTCCGCCGCCGGATATCCCCTCGTCGTCCTCCCAGAACCGGCGGCGGGACTGAATCAGGATCTTGGCGGAGGCGTCATAGTAAAGCTGGCGGATAGCGCGCTGTTTATCGCGCGAGAAGGGTTTTGGGGTCTCGACATGCCGCAGAATCGGAAAGGGAAGAGTGACGATGCCGTAGTCCGCGCTCACCGTCGCACTCCTCGCCGCGGTCCGGTAGGCAACCGTGACGCCTGTGTCCGTTTGATCCAGCGCGGTCACCTGGGCTCCGTAGCGGATATGCGGGCCGACGTCCGGCAAAAAGGCGCGCGGAAGGCGATCCATCCCGCCCTCGACCTCTACCATGTCCGTATAAAAGCAACCGAGCTCCTCCCGCAGAAGCTCCAGAAAGGACGCATTCATCAGCGCCTCCTGATTCGCCAGCAGGCCGAATATCTCGATGGCCCCCTCGGACCATTTGTTCTGTTCGAGAAATTCTCGGGTCGAGTAGTTATCGTACTCCGCGACAATGCTCTCCCAGGCGGCTTCGCCGTGGGTCTGGAGGCGCTGTGAAAAGGGGGAGAGCGCGGTCTCCCACCACTGGGTGAACGACCGGCCCCGTTCGTGGTCGCCAAGAGCATCGCATAAAAGGTCGGGATTGCACTCCACATCCGCGATTCGGCGCTTTTGCCCGTGAAGGTAGTAGTACGCCTGGGGATTTGACGATGTAAACGGCGCAACACTGAGGGCGAACCGGCGAAGGTAGGAGAGCGTCAGCAGATGGGTCCGTGGAATCCGCATCGCACCCGCTTCCGCGTAGAGCCCGTCGGTGAAGGGGTCGCGCAGCGTCTGGACACGACCGCCGACACGCGCCTGGGCTTCGAGCAGCAGGACCTCATGCCCTGCCCGAATCAGCGCGTCGGCTGCGACAAGGCCCGCCATTCCGGCCCCAATCACGACGATTTTTTTACGCTGCCCACCCCGGTCGGGCAGGCCGTCCTCCGCGAGGGTCAGCAGGTTCGGTATCGATAGAGCTAGCCTCGTTGCCGGCATTTCGGATCCGTCTCCTTCCGCAGCGTCACGCGCACTGCGTTAAGATGTTCCTATTTCAGGTGCGGTTTTCCTGCCAAACGTTGTCTCTGTCAGCCTGCGGTTGACAGAGATAGGAAGATTTCGACGATCCGAGGGTCCCACTGTCTGCCTGCCCCCGCGCGGAGGATCTCACAAGCATCGGAGGGGGACATGCCTTTGCGGTAGGGC
>JAZKEA010000651.1:2403-3346 GCA_040387315.1 Armatimonadota bacterium
CATCCGCAACCGCGAGGATTCGTGCCGGGAGGGGAATGGTTTCGCCGGTCAGTCCGTCGGGATAACCGGTTCCATCCCAGGCTTCGTGGTGGTGCCGTACGGCAGGCAGAGTGTGCTCCATACCCGGAACGGCGCCGATGATCGCCGCGCCCATCGTTGAGTGCTGTTTGATCGTCTCGTAGTCTGTCGGTGAGAGCGGGGAGGGACGGCGCAAAATACCGTCCGGTATTCCGATCTTGCCCACATCGTGAAGCAGTGCGGCGATCCGCAGCATCTCGCGGTCCTCCTCGCTCATCTCCAGCCGGTCCGCGATACCCTGGACCTGCGCGAAAACGTCGCTGGAATGCTTACGCGTGTAGCGGTCCTTGTTGTCTACCGCCGTCACCAGCGCGTCCAGAAGCGAGAATCCCTCTTTGTTCTCGCGCAGCCCTTCGGAGAAGCGATCCGTGTCCCCCCGGTCGGCGTTTCGCTTCATCCACGAAAGCCGCTGATCCGCCAGGGCGACGATCTCACGGACACCGGGCGCTTCGTCGGGAAACGAGGCAACACCAAGGGAGCAGCCGAGCGGGATAGCAGCGGCATTGCCCGGCGGGATAAATATCTGCTTTTTGATAGCGGCATGCACCCGGTCCACAACCCGCCGGGCATCGCCATCCGCGGACCCGGTGATAAGAATCGCGAACTCGTCGCCGCCGAGCCTTCCCAGAGTGTCCGCCTCGCGGCAGCACGACCGCAGGGTAACGGCGATCTGCTTCAGAACATCGTCGCCCGCAAGGTGTCCGAAGGCCTCATTGAAAAACTTGAAATGATCGACATCGAGCAGGGCGAGGGCCAAGCTGCCCCCCTTTTGCCGGGTGCGAATGATCTCCGCATCAAGCCGCTCGTAGAAGGCGCGGTGGTTCAGCAATCCCGTCAGGGGATCGTGGTCAGCTCGCTGTACCGC
>JAZKEA010000651.1:3356-3884 GCA_040387315.1 Armatimonadota bacterium
CTCGTTGACCAGCAAGTACTCCAAGGGCCGCTGCTCAGTGAGCTGCTGCTGCTGAGCGGCCTCGGAGGCTTTGCGCCCTGTTATCTCCCGAAACACCGCGTAGATTTCCCGGTTCGGTGCGGGAAATAAGCGGAGATCGACCCAGCGTCCTGACTGCGGGAAGCAGTACTCGAAAGCGGCAGGTTCCTGTACATTCAGAACCCGCTCAAACTCCTGCCCGATGAACGTTGCCTTGAGCGTCGGCCACTTTTCCCAGATGTTCTGCCCGAAAAGCGTCTCTTCCACAGCGTTGGCAAGCTGATCCGCCACCGGGTTGGAAAAAATCACATAGCCGTAGGCGTCGACCGCCATAAAGGCATCATCCATGTGGTTCAGGATATTGAGCGCTTCCCGCTCGGCGACTCGTGCACGGTCGACAGGCGGGGGATAGGCCACCTCGGCGAGGAAGACGGCTACACATTCTTTATCATCCCGGAATTCGGCAGGGGCGCAGCGACCCTTGACCCACCGTTTGCCATTGGCGCTTCG
>JAZKEA010000652.1:0-9805 GCA_040387315.1 Armatimonadota bacterium
TTCCTCGCTGGGAGAGGGGAGTCTGGTAACGGGAAAGGCATCTGCAAAGCGCAAAGGCTAGATTAGTTCTGAGGCTGGGTTCGCACAAAGCTCAGAGCGCAGCCGCAGCCGCCAACGCCATCAGACTCCCCTCGCCCATAATTGGGAGAGGGGCCGGGGGTGAGGGCAGGCCAGCTCCTGCTTTCAAAGCAGGGCGCGGCGTAAACGCTCCAGATCACCGGCGGAAACCTGTGCCTCTCCCCCGCGCTGTCGAAACTCGGATTCCCAGCGATTGACAACCGTCAAAGCCGCGCGTCGCTCGTCCGCCGTCGTACCGCCTTTCGCCGTGTCGGCTTCACGACAGCCTTCCGCCAGCGGTGTGCGAACACAGAGCGGACTTTGAAAAGGAGCCGTGCTCGAACTGGTGATCATTGCCGTGCGAAGGCTCTGCAGCGCGGGAGGAAGAATCGACGGTGCGATGGGCAGCACACTCACAAGAATGGTAAAGGGCAGCACTGCCCCCAGCATAAAACGTTTGTAGGAGATTGGGTCTGGTTTCACTGGTCCTGAGTCCTTCCCTGGCGGGGGAATTGCAGCGCTCGCTGCGGGATTCCTGACTATAAAACGACCCGGCCCGCAGATTCCGCGAGGAAATGGGCCGAACGTGAGCATTGTTCAGCGAGATGACTTTCAGGCGGCGAAAAAGCGGGCCAGATGCCGGTTCAGCCGCGCATTCTCCTCCGTCTCGTTCGCATAAGGAAAATGACCCGCGGCAAGTACGAAAAGCTCCTTCGGATCAGGAATCGCGTTATAAACCGCAAACTGACCCGGTGGGGGAACGGCGGGATCAAAGAGGGCCGCGGCCACCAGCACCGGGATTTCGATGTGGCGGGCCGCTGTCGCGGCATCGAAGTAGGCGAGGACATCAAGGACTTCCGGATGGGTGGCCCACAAGCGACGGACCGCTTCCCCGCTCCCGACACAGGGCAGTGTCACCCGGAGGGGATGATTCCCGAAGCTCGGCACAGAAAGCTGGGCGGCGGTAAAGCGGTCGTCCCACGGAAGCGCGAGGGCTCCGATGCCGCCGCCGAAACTTCCCCCCAGATAATCCAGACGCTGCCCTGCTTCCGGGACCAGTTCGACCAGCGCGGACGCCGCGCACCAGATGTCCGCGGCGCAGCCACCATGAACATACGTCTCCCTGGACTCAATTCCGTGGAGGACATGACGCATGGAGTCTTCGGGGATGCCGGTCTGCCTGCTCCGAGACTGCCCGCGCAGGCAGGGAAAGATCACCGCCGCATGGGGAATCGGAAGCGCAACGTCCGGCTGATCGCGACCGCCATAGCCATGCCCGACAACGACGCCGCGCTCGACTTTGCCGTTTCGGGGCCGCGTGAGCCAGCCCCCGATCCGGATACCGCCCCACGACGTAAACTCCACATCGAAAACCTCGACCGTGTCCGTTCCCCCGGCAGGCCGCAGAACTGCCTGCGGTGAAACCGAGCGCGCCTCCCGGTAACGCCCCTGCCAGAAGGCGGCAAAGTCCGGCGGATCGGGCGGGGCGGGAACACGAAGCAGTGCCTCCAGGTCATGACCGTAGGTGGGATCGAACGGAAACTCGTGCGCGAAAGACATGGCGACCACTATTTCCCCGCCCCACGGACACGCCGAAGCTCGCCTCTGAGCCAGTCTGCCCGGTTGCTGGTGATTCCATCGACACCGGCCTCGACCATGCGCTGCGCGGGCTCGGTCTCATCGATTGTCCAGACGTACAGTTCCAATCCCGCCGCCTTGACCTGTTTCACGAAATCGGCATCGATCGGTCCCTTGTAGTTCAGATCAAGCCCATCCGCTCCCAGCGACCTCGCCTTCGCAATAAGATCGCCTGCAGTCGGTGTCCATTCACCGGTCGCCGTGTCCTGCTTGAAGCTGGATAGGAAATAGGCCTTGTTCTGCGGAAGCTGCCGCTTCGCCTCCGCCAGGGTCTCGGGGTAGAAGGAGATAATCGCGATCTGGTCGGGCGCGAGATTCGCCGCCGTCACCGCCGCCGCCACAGCGGGCACCGCCTCAGGACCGGTCTTAATCTCCAGAAAGCAGCGTGTTCTCGTGGGGATCGTCGCCAGCGAGTCGCTCAGCGTCGGGAGCTTTTCCCCTGTCCACCGCGCGTCCTTCCAGCTTCCGGCGTCCAGTGTCTGCAGGTCGGCGAGCGTCGCCTCTTTGATCTCCTGCGACACACCCGTCGTTCGCTTCGTATTCGCATCATGACAGACGATCACCTGGCCGTCGCCTGTCATATGGACATCCAGCTCGATTCCCGGCAGGTTTCGCTCCCAGGCCAGGTTAAACGCGGCTAACGTGTTCTCCGGGGCGTCCGCGGATTCACCGCGGTGGGCGATTATCTCGATGTCCTCGAAATCCTGTCCGTCCTGCGTACCCTGCGCCGCCGTCGGCGCACTGCTCATCGTCATGCTCTCTTCCTATCCCGTCGTGGATTTGATAGGAAGACTGTACCCCAATTCCCTGTCGAATCGGCTTTTTCGCGGCGTCAGCGACGAGAAAGGGAATCGGACCGCCCCGCACGAATGAGCGCATGACCGATCAGAATCAGGACGACGCCCGAGAAAAGGAAAAGGTAGTCCGCCACGGACAGACCGGCCCGTTCGACGACATGATGCAGGCCCAGCGCATGATGATCGATAATCCCCTCGACCAGATTGAACCATCCCCAGCCCTGAATCATCCCGCCCATCAGCGTCCGCCCCGACCAGGGGACATCGCGCCTCTGCCCGGCACGCCAGAGAAGAAATATCCCCAGAGCCGTCATGATCCAGGTGAAGCCATGGAAAAGACCATCCCAGACCATGTTGATTTTGGCGTTCACCAGCGACGTTACGGGAAGCCGCGCGGACAGCATATTGTGAAGCTGCAGCACCTGATGCAGGACGATACCGTCCACGAACCCGCCCATTCCAATGCCGAGCGCGGTCCCCGCCGCGGTCAGCGGGCGGAAATTTGGCGTGGGTTCGTCATCCGCTCCGCCATGACTATCTACGGGAACCGTACTCATTCTCCGGCCTTTCTATCACGCCGCCCCGGCAGCGTCGGGAATCCGTAATACGTCCCGGCGACAATCGCGAGTAGCAGGGGGAACGGCAGCAGCGTCAGCGCGACGTTCGAGAGAAAGTTACCGTCAAACAAACCCGCGCGGACCTGCTGCGCCGTGTCGCTTTCGCAGAGCGTACAGGCCGACGCCGCTCTTGCGAACGTCAGGCTCACCAGGGGAAGTATCGAAAGAGTTGGACGCATTCGAAAATTATACGGACAGTTCCCACAGCCACCTACCGGGGAAACCGCGACACCTGCCGGGATTTTCCTGTTTCGAGGGGTAGAACCAGTGGTAGATACGAATGCGTTTTGTTCCGGTCGTTTTGTCCGGTCTGGTCGGCGAAGCGCCAAGCACCCCTCCGGGGCGCGATATGATGGGGGACTGGGGCCGTCAGGTTCGACGAAATCAGCCTTCGGAACGCTGGCATTTTGCGTTGACACCCCCATTTATGGGGGACGGGGGGCCAGAATCCCGCGCCCCGGAGGGGCGCCTGGCCGAAGGCCGTCCAGACCGGGCATTAACGCCCGGACAAAACGCCCGGAACAAAACGACCGGTCACAATCATTACCGGTTAGGAGAGCCCCGATGAAGCAGCGAAGCGGCGTCATTATCCTGTTGGAAGACGATCTGCTTTTAATCGAGCGGGTCCGTTACGGTAAAACGTACTACCTGTTTCCCGGTGGGGGAGTGGAAGCGGGGGAGACCCTGGAGCAGGCGGCGATTCGGGAAGCCCGCGAAGAGGTGGGTCTCGATGTCGAGATCGGTCGCCTGGTCGCCGAAGTCACCCATGCCGGGACACTGCAGTATTATTTCCTGGCAACTGTAACCGGGGGGAAGTTCGGCAGCGGAAACGGTCCTGAGATGGCATCCCACGTCGATTCCGACGAGGGCAGTTATCGTCCCGTCTGGTGGAACCTCGCAAGGCTGAACCAGGACGATGTGCGCCCCAAAGAGTTAGCGGAACTCCTGGCATCTTTGAGGGCGGCTGATGCAAGCGACATCCTTCACCTCGATGATTGAACTAAGTGCTTTGCCGCCTCCTTGTTAGCCTGCCCGAAAATTGGGCATATAGTCTAAATACACTATGCCGGATCAAACCCAGAGAGAAAAGAAAGACCATATAGAAGCGCTCTGGCTCGCGCTCTCTCCGGTTATCGGGCAGCTGACGGTCGCGCTCCTTCTCGCCTTGCTTGCCATGACGTTGTTCGTCAAGCTCGCGCATGAGGTCGCTGAAAACGAGACGCGCCAGTTCGATGTCGCGGCTCTCAACCTGTTTGTTCCGTACCGTGACACCTTCCTCTTTGACTTTATGACCACCGTCTCCTGGCTGGCGGGCGGCAAGTGTCAGACCGTGCTCGTGGTCCTGACCATCGGGTTCTTCGTCCTCCGCAAGCACTGGCTGGAAGCGGGAACCCTGCTGCTCGCGGATCTTGGCGGGCTTGGCGTTATTATCTGGCTGAAGCGGCTGTTCCATCGCCCGCGCCCGGAAGAGGTCTTTTCCCATCTCGGCTACTCGTTTCCGTCCGGCCACTCGTTTTTCGCGGTCGTTGTCTACGGTCTGCTCGCTTATATCCTGGCGCGGGATGCCACGCCGCACCAGCGCCGGGTTATCTGGGGCGTGGCGACCGGGATAATTCTCCTGGTCGGTTTTTCCCGCATCTTTGTCGGAGAGCATTTCCCCTCCGATGTCGCGGCGGGATTCGCGGTTGCGATTCCCTGGCTCTGGGGATGCCTTGCGATTCCGCGCGCCTTCCACCGCAGGGGACGAAATGTCTCCGCGGACGAGGTCCGGGACCGTTACCGAAACGGAAAAGCGCGGCTGCTGGAGATCGGACGCCACCGGCAGGATCTGCTGCACCTCACGCGCGGATTGGGAAGCGACCGCCGCCTGCCGCTTCTCCGGCGCTGGTCCCTGCGGTTCACCTATGGCTACCTGATCATGCCCATCGACCTTATTCCTGACTTCATCCCCGTTCTGGGTTTTGTGGATGATATTCTTCTGGTCAATTTTATGGTGAACGGGGCAGCGAAGGCGGTCTCGCGTGACGTCATTCAGGAGCACTGGGAGGGCAGTGACGACCTGTTCGCGCTTCTGGAACGGACGCACCGGGGGATCATGGGCCTGCTGAACCGTGAGTAACGATTTGAAGCGTGGTGAAAATGTCGGAACTCCGCCCCCGCTCCCGGCATACCGTTGCCATGGAATACAGACTGCTTGGTGGATCGGGGCTAAAAGTACCCGTACTCAGTTTCGGAACCGGCACCTTCGGCGGGGCGAACAACGAATTTTTCAAGGCGTGGGGCTCCAGTGATGTCGCGGAGGCGACACGTCTGGTAGATATCTGTCTTGAGGCCGGCCTCAACCTCTTTGACACCGCCGATGTCTACTCGAACGGCGCTGCCGAGGAGATCCTGGGACAGGCGATCAAAGGACGGCGCGACGATGTCCTTATCTCAACAAAAGGGACCTTCCGAACCGGTCCTGGCCCCAACGAGACCGGGTCGTCGCGGTTCCACCTGATTCGCACCATCGAGGCGAGCCTGAAGCGGCTCGGAACGGATTACATCGATCTCTACCAGCTTCACGGCTTCGATGCCATGACCCCGGTTGAGGAGACGCTCGCCACGCTCGATACCCTGGTAACGGCGGGCAAGATTCGGTATATCGGTGTCTCCAACTTTTCGGGCTGGCACCTGATGAAGTCGCTCGCGGTCTCGGAAAAACACGGCCTGACCCGCTATGTCGCGCATCAGGCGTACTACTCGCTGATCGGTCGCGACTACGAGTGGGAGCTGATGCCGCTGGGACTGGATCAGAAGGTTGGCGCGGTCGTCTGGAGTCCGCTCGGCTGGGGACGGCTCACCGGCAAGATTCGTCGCGGCCAGCCGCTTCCGGAAACCAGCCGTCTGAAGTCCCAGATGGTGGTAGACAGTGGTCCCCCGGTCTCCGACGAATACCTGTATACCGTCGTGGACGCGCTGGATGCGGTCGCGGCGGAAACCGGTAAAACTGTTCCCCAGATCGCGCTGAACTGGCTTCTGCAGCGTCCGACCGTCGCCACCATCGTTATCGGCGCACGGAACGAGGAACAGCTTCGGCAGAATCTCGGTGCGGTCGGCTGGAACCTGACCGCCGAGCAGGTAGCCCGCCTGGACGCCGCCAGCGCGGTCACACGCGCCTATCCCTACTGGCACCAGCAGGGCTTTGACCGCAATCCGCCGCCAACAAGTTAAGTCTGTTAGACCCTCACCCCCGGCTCACAAGTTCGCCACCCCCTCTCCCGCAGACGGGCGAGGGGGAGTCTGGTAATGGGAAAGGCATCTGCATAGCACGGAGGCTGGCTTAGCATCGGAGCCGGAGCGAAGCGGCAGCCGTGACCGTTCTCAGACTCCCCTCGCCCATACTAGGGAGAGGGGCCGGGGGTGAGGGCACCAAACGCTGGGGCATGT
Organism: Armatimonadota bacterium; assembly: GCA_040387315.1. Classification (GTDB taxonomy): domain Bacteria; phylum Armatimonadota; class Armatimonadia; order Armatimonadales; family Armatimonadaceae; genus JACMJB01. Next base: position 6,539 of record JAZKEA010000652.1, read on the forward strand.
CCCTTGCCCGGAAATTCCGGGCAACAGAACACGGTGTTTACCGGGTAGCCATGCAGAAAGCGTCGCCATATCCTGAAACATGGTGAATTACCGCTCACCACGGCTTCTCACCACGGCTTCCGCTTATGAACATCGACACCGCATGCGCGCTCGCATCGCACATCAATGACCACAGCACCCGCTTCGCCGCGACCGTGCTGGACTTTGGTCTGCAGGCATGGGTCATCATTCGCGATCATAAGAGCGAGGGGAAGCCCGCCTATACGGAGCCCATCGTGGACGTGTCCGAGTACCTGGCTCGTGCCGAGCGCACCAGCCCTGCGATAGACCCCGAATATCGTGACCTGCTGCTTTCCTGGCTCGCCCGCCCGCAAACCGCCGACGGTCTCCTCCCGGCGACCGCTGCCGTGCCCTGACGAATCCCTCTTACGCTTGACGTCGGCGCGGTTAGGACCGATAATGCGAGCAGGGCCCGTTCCCTTTCACCGGGGACGTTCCCCTTGGCAAGGAGATTCCGTTGGCGTCTCGTACTCTTCCACAGTGCCCGAATTGTCAGACCCCCTATCCGCGGCAGGCGCACTTCTGTACCGCGTGCGGGCGCGCTCGCGACAAAATGACACCCGAGGAGATCGCCGCGGAGACCACGGACGCAAACCGGCGCGTGATGCTGGTAACCACCCCGACGCGAACGCCGTCGATCTCCACCCCCCCAGGATCGCGCTCCCGAAGATCCGGTCCGGCACCGGGCGTTCCAACAGAACGAGAACTGCCCGCGCGGCCCCTGCCCACTCTCGGCCCCGGCGTCTTTGCCGTTGTGGCACTGCTTTTCTTCGGCCTGGTCTGGATCGGGCGATGGGTCAACGCGCCGCAGAAACCGACGCATCCCGTTGTCGCGCCGATCTCCGTTGTCAAGCCAGATTCCGCCGAGGCGGCCCGACTGCAGCGGAAGCTTGAGGCAAAAGAGAAGCAGGACCTGCGGGAAGCGGAAGCCTTTGCCGATGGTCTCCGCGCCCAGTCCGCTTCCGATCAGCTCCAGGCGCACCTGCGAAACTCCCAGGCCCCGCCGCCCTCCATGGACCCAAAGCCCTACGACGTGATTCAGGTTTACCCGTCGGGTGGTAGATAAGAAAGAGACCGATGGAAAATACGTCTGACCGACATAGAATCGGTAACGGACTCGTTGGTTTTGGCTGGTGTCTCTTCGGCATAGCCTTGGTGATATCCACTAAGTGGGAAGACAGGGACGCCCTGAATGTCACGCGGTCCTTATTGGCATCGGCGGGGTGGTGTATTACCCTTGGCTGGCTGATCCGTCTCTCCCGTGGCTTCTGGAGCGGGGGACGGTGGAATCTTTTTCGGCTGTTTCGGTGGATGGACCATCTGGAATCGTTCTTAGCGCCGGTCACCGCAGTGACCGCAACACCGGCACGACGGATCTGCCTGGGGGTCGTGTCGGGAGTTACGCTATTTGCATTCCTGATGCGGGTCTTCTGAAATGTGTGTCCGCGAATAGGCACGGGAACCAAACTATGGAAGCAGCGGAAAAAAGCAGGCAGCAGACGGAGCAAAGAAACCATTTTGCTCTCGTCCTGACCTTTATCGGCTTTGTCCTCTTCGGGGAGGGAATGATAACCCTCCGGCACGCCGAGACGCTGACACCCGATCCGGCGCTGTCGCTCTTCAAGTTCGCGGGATGGTTCGCAACTGCCGGGTGGCTTTTGGGGCACGTTTTCCGGTGGCGGACGCCGGTGGCGAAATTCGTTCAGACCGCGCTTCTTCGTGTCCGGTCAGCGGGACGTCTCCCCGTCGACGGCATCCTCGAAATACTTCTCGGCGGTCTCTTTTTTATCGTTCTGTTGGTTCTGGGAATGGTGAGCCTTTGGGCGGGCACCATCCAGTAAATCAGCACGGAGACTTTGGGGAGCGGAACTGTCAGGCCGTCAGGGATTGACCGTCCGCTGGGACGAAGACCGCTGGGGCTCCTGATACGCTGAATCGAAGGTCTGGGCAGAAGAGTGCGGCGTGTTCCGGGGGATCCCCAGCTGCACCGGCCTTCCCCTCAGAACAGAGAGGGAGGAGCCTGACAGCATCATGCTCTGGTTCCGCGGGGCTGCCATAAGGGAAAGCGGCGCACCCGAGATGGGCAAAATCTGCGTACTGCGCGGTAATGCGGCTCCGGGCAGAACAAGGGAAGACGGTTTTACGGCAGCCGGTGCCGGTACATAGTCCTCTTTCTCCGGCCCGTAGAATCGCCAGATAAACGCACTCAGGATCACCGTCCCGACTACCAGAAGACGTGCACACGTTGTTTTTACCGGTGCGCCGCGCCCGACCAAACCCACCGGAAAGGGCCACTGCCGGTTCTCGATACGCTTCAGAACCCAGCCGAGGGTCAGGACCCATCCGGCCCGGATCAGGTTCAGACGAGCCGCATCGATATCAGATGGCGTAGCTGCCACCTGGGCCTGACAAACGCCCATCAGGAAAAGAATCACACCGGAACCGACAACGAATCCGGACAGCGATAGGGGGTGATGGAAGGTGTCTCGAATCTTCTGCATGCGGCGTCCGTTCCTTGCTTACCCTTAGTATACCTTTTCTCCCAGAGCGAACACCGTCGCCTCTGTCGCGGCGTCGCCGTGTGGCACGGTGACCAGAGCCCAGCCCTCGGGCTGCTCACCGAAGGGGAGCCCGAAAGAGACCGGGGGTGTGGTCACAAAGAGAATGTCTCCCACCGTATGCCGGAGCGGTCGGTGGATGTGACCGGAAAGTACCGCGCGGACGCCGCCCCGTGCCAGCAAGTCCAGCAGCCGGGCGCGGGGTGCGGGTTCGACATTCCAGTAGTCACCCCCTGGCTCGTCCGCGTTCTCCAGAAACAGCGGCTGATGCGAAACCACAATGGTCGGCATCGTGGCGGGTCGGGCAAGCTCCTGTTCCAGGAACATCCACTGGTCGTTCTCCCGCGCGAAACCCGTTCCCATCAGCAGGGAGTTTAGCCCGAGGATACGGGCATTACCGATGTCCCGCCGCCAGAACGACGCCCCAAACGCATCTTCATACCGCTGGACGCGGTCCGGCGTCATCGGGCCGGGTGCGCCGGGCAAAAGCTTACCGCCGACATCATGGTTGCCGGGCACGGCGAGGAAGGGGAGCCCCATCTCCTCGTGCATGCGGCGCGCCGCCTCGAGGTCGGCTTCGAGGTCGGCGCCGTTGAGCGAGACGTCGCCGGTGTTGACGACGAGGTCGGCCGGGCTGGCCTGGAGATGA
>JAZKEA010000652.1:9815-14303 GCA_040387315.1 Armatimonadota bacterium
CGTCCACTTGTCAATTTCCGATTTCAGGTAAAGCGCGAACTCTTCCGGCGTCCCGTTCTCGCTGAGGTCCCCGGCGACGACGACGACATCCACCCCGGCCCCATTCACCGCCGCGATCACTTTCGCGAGCCGCTCCCGGTAAAGCGGCTGATCTCCCTCCGTCCCGAAATTCGTATGCGTATCGGAAACAAGGGCGATTCTCGCCGCCGGAGGCGGTATCACAGTCTGATAGATCATAGCTATCAATATATCCGTTTTGTGGTAAAGTAATTACCAACACTCAGATGCGATGATACCCGGCGTAGTACTTCCTGGTCGCTGAAACGTGGGGCGGAGCAAATGGCGAATCCGGCTGAGCTTAAAGTTGCTTTGCCGGTTTTGTTTTGCCGTGCAGGTCTGCATCCCGACCCCCTGTAAGGGGACACGTTGGAAGGAGACTGGCTATGATGCCCTCTGGCCGAGTGTTTGAACTGCTCCCGCATCTGCTCCTCTATTTCGCCCCGACACTCGTTGGGTGGCTGCGAATACGGTCGGGACGAGAGGATACCGTTCCTCTCTGGTGGCTCTTCGCCCTGAACCTTCTCTTTGGATGGACCACAATCGGCTGGTTACTCCTCTGGCCGCTCGCGCTTGGCTGGTGGATTCCTCGAATTAAAACGACGGAAGAAACACAGCCCCGGCGGCCCCGGAAACACTACGAGCCTGTTTTCGGAATCTGGGGTCCGGACGATGAGAAGCGATACCGGGCGCAACAGGCAGCATCCACAGCGCCGACAGCACCGGCGCCGACGCAATACACACCGACGGAATGGGAGACTCCGGCCCTGGAGACGCCCTGCCGCAGCTGTGGCAACCAGGGGGCGGTCTGTCCTTCCTGCCTAGGGGCACGCGGACACATGGTCAGCCCTCAAACAGAAAGCGGGACCTCGTACTGGGTGAACTGTTCCTACTGCACGGGAAGCGGTCGGGTGCAGTGCAGCACTTGCGGAAGGTCAGGATAACGCGGATCACACCGAAACGAAGTCGACGTGATAAGGAGCGTAAAATGATTCGAAATCCGGTTCCTGTTGTCCTTGTCGCGGTCTGCCTGGGATTATTTTTGTCCCCTGCCGCCGCCAATGATACCGAACTGACCAATGGGGGAACCCCGAAGGCGCTGAATGGTAATACCAGTGTCGCCATGAGGCGCGAATACGTCAAAATGGTGATCGGGGAAAAGTGGGTGACAGTGGACTGTCGGTTCACCTTCGAGAACCGGGGACCTTCGCGCCAGGTCCGCATGGGTTTCCCGGACGAAGGCGGCGATCCCGGCGAGAACCCAGATGCCACACCGCAGACGGTAAAGGGGACCTTCGCGACGTTCCAATCCTGGGTGAACGGCAAACCGATCAAGACCTCGGTGATCAAAGCGTCGGAACCGGGAAGCGTCTGGCACGAAAAACGGGTGAATTTTCCGGCGCACGGGACGCTTGAGGTGCGCGACCGTTATACCGTCGAGGTCGGCAGCAGTGTCGCCTTTTCCCCCGTTTCCGCCCGCCTCGCCCGCTATGTTCTCCACACGGGCGCGTCGTGGCGGGGAAACATAGGACGCTCCGAGATCGAGGTCGTCTTTCAGCGAAAGAGCCTCCAATCGCCGATCACGGCGAAGCGTATGCCTAAAATCGACAGCCGGGGCTTTCCCGAAGGGATCCAGGGTTTCGACACCCGAAACCTCTATTACGAAGGTCCGTCCACGCCGACCGTCACCGGGAAAACGCTTCGTTTTGTACGCACCAACTGGCGTCCCACGAAAACGGACGATATTCTGCTCCTCTTTGATCTCCGCCAGCCCAAAACAGTCTCCGCGCTCTAATATCGACAAAAGGAAAGGGTAATCATGGCACGAATCAAGGTTCCCCAGGCACCAATCGGGCTTTTTATCGCTCTTGCGCTTCTGCTGCCGCTTCCGCTCCCGGCGGTGGCTCAGCAAACCAACAAAGAGGTGATGTATTTTGTGCAGGGGAACAAATACCCGAAAGGACTGACAGAGTTCCAGGCCTTCGGTCTTTCACGAAAGGTGGCTCGGAGCGGCAGTCCTTCCTATACCGGCTGGGTGATGACCGACCGGGGCGACCCGGATGGTTCCACCACCGAGATAAAAGCGATTCGTCTGAACGGCCCGCGCCTGTCCTTCACCACGACAACCGCGAAAGGGGTTGTTCTGTCGTTCAACGGGCGTTTTCTCCGCCGCGGTGATTTCCGTCCGTACTTCGGCAAAGACACCCCGGTCATTGAGGGAGTTGTCAGAAAGTCCCTAAAGGGCAGGAAGATCGCCGAGGGGAAGATGCGGTTCACCTGTGGAATCGGCGGCTGAGCCATTCCATCGGCACCGTTAAAGCCGTGGGTTGAAACCCCGGCTGCGGAAAACACGAAGCCCACCTCCGTGGGCTAAATGCCGAAAAAGAAGCTCTGGGTCTGTTTTCCAGGGCTCTTTCCCAGTCGGCGAAGGCCGACTTCGTGTTTTCCGCAGCCGGGATTTTAATCCACGGCATCATCCATCTAGATTTATTTCCCCATGGCCCGCAAGGCCTGGAGGCTGCGGCGGGGGATGTCGAATCCGGTGCCGTCCGCCGTGCCCTCCTCGACCACATACCACTCCGTGTTCTGAGTCGTCTCGCAGATGCGGAAGACCTCGGGCCAGTCGGCCTTACCCTCGCCGATCACGGAGTCGGGGGACGGGCCGCCGAAATCCTTGAGATGGACGGATCGGGCGCGGTTCGGGAACTTCCTGAGCGTCCCGATAGGATCGCCGCCGCCGTTCGCGCAGTTTCCGATGTCCATCTGCATGATCACCTCGGGTCGGGTGCTGCCAAAGAGACGGTCCCACGCGACTTCACCGTCCAGGGTCTTGAAGTCGAAGCCGTGGGCATGGTAGCCGGGGAACATGCCGTCGGCCGCCAGCGTTTCCGCAAGACCGTTCAGCGTCTCGGCGAACTCCGCGACGCCTTCCACGGACGACATTCGCTTGCTCTCGCCCGCCAGGATCAGGAAGCGGTTGCCCAGAATCTGGTTGAACTCGACCGTCCGCTTGAGGTTGTCGCCGTCGAGCGCGCCGGAGCTGAGGTGGATGCCGCAGCAGATAAGACCGTTGTCGTCGTACAGCTTGCGGATATCCGTCGCCGAATGGCCCTGCCAGTCGAGCGACTGCCCGCTGTACCCCCAGGGCTCCGCGCCCTGATAACCCGCGTGGGCGGTCGCCTTCAACGCGCCGGGAAGGTCCCGGACGCACTCGGCGCGGACGGAATAAAGCTGCAAACCAATCGGGATGTTCGTCATCGTCATTTCCATACTTTCTCGGCGGTGAACGGATCAATCGCCGTGCTCTGGGACTGCTCGCGAATCTCGTCCGCGGAGAACTCGCGCCCTGCCTTGCTGGAGAGGTAGATACCTTCGCTGATCAGCGAGGCGTTCAGACCGTACTCGGCGGTCGGCAGCAGGGGAACGTGCCCCAGGAGCGCCCCGACCCAGTGCTTCTGGGAGGAGTCGTACCAGGCCGTTTCGGGATAGCAGGAGTGCCAGCGGGTATCGGCGCTTTTGACCTCGAACGTGGCATTGAGCGGCATGTCGCTGAGACTGGTGAAGTAGGAGAGGGGATCGAGCCGGAGTCCGCCTTTTTGTCCCAGAATCTTGCTCGATTCGGCATTGCTCTGATGACCCGCCCAGGTCTCCTCGATATCAAACGAGACGCCTCCTTCGAGACGCACCCAGCCCAGGCCCATCTCCTCGACGCTGTAGCCGCTGAAGGCGCGCCGCTCCTCGTACATGTCGGTCTCCTGATGGGCCGCGCCGGTCACGGTGCGCACGGCGGGGTTGCCGATCAAGTGGAGGATCTGCGCAATATGGTAGATTCCCATGTCGAACAGCGCACCGCCCGCCGAGATGCTCTTGTCCACGAAGTTCGCGGTCCCGTAGCCATCCACAAACGGTCGCCCGCGACGCCGATGCCCGAAGGATCGCGCGTAATAGATCTTGCCCAGGTGACCGTCATCGATCAGGCGCTTCGCCGCGCGGGTCTCAGCCGCGTATATCGTGGCCATCTGGATATGCAGCATACGCCCGTACTGCTTGGCGGCATCGCGCATGGATTCCGCATCGCGGTACGTTCCCGCCATCGGCTTCTCGCAATAGGTGTGCTTTCCCGCCTTCAGGGCATCGATCGAGATCGGCGCATGCTTGTTGTTGTGGACACAGACATCGACGGCGTCGATATCGTCCCGCGCCAGCAGGTCATGGTAGTCGGCATAGCCGTCCGCAATGTCGAAATTCGCCTTCGCCGCGTCCACCTTTTCCGGAAACAAATCCGCGACGGCGACCACTTTGGCCTCGGGGATCTGCTGGTATGTCTTGAGGTGATTGGTGCCGATCTGCCCCGCGCCAATCAGTCCGATACGAACTGGTTCGTTCATTCGCTCTTCCGTCTCCTTTGATCACGAAGAATGCTTCTCGTGT
>JAZKEA010000653.1:0-552 GCA_040387315.1 Armatimonadota bacterium
TGCCTGACCGAAAAGCTGCTTACCTACTCGCTCGGACGCGGTCTGGAGGAGCAGGATGTGGAACACGTAGACAGAATCGTCGCGGGTCTGCAGCGGGACAAGGGGCGGTTCTCGACGCTTCTTATGGGCGTCATTAACTCCGCGCCCTTTCAAAGCTGCCGGAATCCCGCTTACGCGGGCGGCAAACCAGCGCCTAAGCCAAAGCCATCTCAGCCGATACGCGCCGCGAAAGTCGCCCGCGCAAGCCATTTTGCCATTGAGGGGAGAAATTAAAGCCGTGACAGACCCAAAAACTCTTGAAGCAGACCTCGCCGCCCAGCAGCGAGCCAGTATCGGTCGGCGCCATTTTTTGCGAGGGGCGGGCGTGTGCCTTGCGCTCCCCGCGCTCGAATCGCTCCTGCCCACGCAGGCGTTCGCCGCGGCAGCCCAGGCGGCGGCGAGAACGCGCGGCGCGGCGACCACGGCCACGGGCGCCCCTCTGCGGACTGCTTTTATTTATTTTCCAAACGGCGCGATCCAGACGAACTGGTGGCCCAGGTCGTCGCCGACGAG
>JAZKEA010000653.1:562-8339 GCA_040387315.1 Armatimonadota bacterium
GAGCACGACGCTCGGGTCGCTGGAGCAGGTGCGGAAGTATGTTCGGCTGATCGGCGGCCTGGATCACGCCTGCGCGGTCGGCGGCGTGGATGGCGGCGGCGACCATGCCCGTGCCAACTGCGTCTTTCTGTCCGGTGTCCGGCCCAAAAAGAGCGCCTCCGACATCCACCTGGGGACATCCATCGACCAGCTGATGGCGCGCGAGGTTGGGCATCTGACCCGGATGCCGTCGCTTGAGCTGACCTGTGACGATACCCGGAAGGCGTCGGCCTGCGACTCGGACTACGCCTGCGCCTATCAGTACAATATCTCGTGGAGTTCACCGACCACGCCGGTGACGGCGGAAGCGAATCCGCGCTTGGCTTTCGAGCGGCTCTTCGGGTCCGGTATCCCCGGCGAGCGCGCCCAGAACAGCCGCCGCCGCCTGCTGACCCAGCAATCCGTCCTCGATTTTGTGATGGAAGATACCCGCCGAATGCAGAACCGGCTGGCCGCAAACGACAAAGACAAGCTCGATCAGTACCTGACCGGGGTCCGCGAGATCGAAACGCGCATCCAGAAAGCCGAAAAGTTCGGGCTGTCGCAGGACCCGGCCACGGAAACCCCGGAGGGCATCCCGTCCGATCAGGCGGAATATGTTGCCGTCATGTATGACTTGATGGCCCTGGCGTTCCAAACGGACTCGACACGTATCGCGACGTTCTGTCTGGCGCATGACGGCGACAATCGCTCGTTCAGCCATATTGGGATTCCCGAGGGACACCATGACCTGTCCCATCACCAGAACGAAGCGGACCGTATCGAAAAAGTGGCGAAGATTGACCTGTGGTATGCCCAGCAGTTCACCAAATTCCTTGTCAAGCTGGAGGGCATCCGGGATGTGGACGGCAACTCGCTGCTGCATAACTCGATGATCGTGTACGGCAGCGGGAACTCCGACGGCAACCAGCACACACATAACAATCTTCCCATCGTGCTCGCGGGCGGTGGCGGCGGCGCTCTGTCGCCGGCCTCCTATGTCCAGCACAACTCCCTTCCCGCCTGCAACCTGCTGCTGAGCCTTGCGGACCAGATGGGGGTCAAGAATCTTTCCCGCTTCGGCGATTCCACGGGGCGGATTACCATTTAACACAGAACGAACTGGTTAAGGCGACAAAACTCATGCGTGTAACGTTTCTTATCGGTCTGGCTCTCCTTGCATTTCCCGTCGCGGGCAATGCACAGGGGACACCAGCACCGGCACCTGCGCCGGTCACTGCGCCCGGAGCGGCGCCCGCTCTTCCCTCCGGCGCGTCGGCAGTGGTGCCGCTGTGGACCGGAGGGGCGCCCGGTTTCGAGCAGCGTAAAGACATTCCCGAACAGGCCGCAAGCTACTGGGTGAAGAGCGTCAATAATCCGACAATCACCGTATTTCTGCCGCCGAAGGAAAAAGCGACCGGCGCGGCGGTGATCCTGTGTCCGGGCGGGGGTTTTCGGGAACTCGGGTTTGTGCCCGAGGGCATCGCGGCCGCCCGGTATTTCAACAGCATCGGTGTCGCCGCGTTTGCGCTCAAGTACCGGCTCCCGCGCGAGGAGGGTTCGGTCTACAACATGACCCACCCGCGTCAGGACGGTCTGCGGGCCGTGCGTCTGGTGCGCAGCCGGGCCGTGGAGTGGGGGCTGGACCCGAAGCGGATCGGCATGGTCGGTTTCTCGGCGGGCGGCGAGGTTGTTTCGATGACCGCATTCGGGGATACCGCCGGTGATACGACCGCCGCCGACCCGGTCGATAAGCTCAGCGCCCGCCCGGACTTTATTGTCGAGATTTATCCCGGCGGCGCGGGAATCCCGCAGACGCTCCCGCCCGATGCCCCGCCTGCGTTCCTTCTTGTCGCAAACGACGACAACCACACCGATTCGGTTCTTCGAATCTTTCGTCTGTACCGCGAGGCCAAGGTCCCGGTCGAGGTCCATGTGTTCACCAAAGGCGCGCACGCCTTTAACATGGGCACGCGCTCAAAACTGACGACAATCAAAAACTGGCCGCAGCGACTGGCGGACTGGATGGGGGACAACAACCTGCTGAATCCCGCCGTTCCGGAAAGAGACACCAAATAGATTATAGATTATGAAGAACCAAACGACAGTGCAGTCCGTTCCGGCGAAACCTGCCATCAAGAAAGTGACTCCCATCACGCCTAACGCGTCGCCCGAAGCGCGCGCTCTGTTTAACTACCTCCATTCCATCTACGGCACGAAAACCTTGTCGGGGCAGATGTGGGCGCCGTGGGGCAATGACGAAATCAAGATCGTCAAGGAGATAACGGGCAAGTATCCTGCTCTTCGGGGGCAGGATTATATCCATGAAGCGGCAAACAAGCGCGAAAACGCCCTTGCTACCGAATGGTGGAAAGCGGGTGGTATCCCGACCATCATGTGGCACTGGGGCGCCCCGACCAAGGGCGAAGGCTACGAGCAGAGCAAGATGACCATCGACATCGACCAATGCTTTGTGAAGGGAAGTCCGGAAAATTTGGCGATGTGGAAGGACCTCAACCGGATCGCGGACCACCTGACTGTACTGCGGGATGCCAAAGTGCCGGTTTTGTGGCGTCCCATGCACGAGTGCGACGGCAACTGGTTCTGGTACGGCAAGGGCGGCGGCGATCGCTTTGTCCGGCTCTGGCGCGCGATGTATGACCACTTCGCGAGAGAACGAAAGCTCAACAACCTTATTTGGGTGCTGTGCCATACCGGGTCGCCGAAAGCCGAATGGAATCCCGGCAAGCAGTATTATGATCTGGCGGGCGGAGACACCTATGGTCGCGGCATTCAGGAGGGGCTGTTCCGCCGCGTCCAGGACATTCACGGCAAGGAAGTGCCCGTGATCTACCACGAGTGCGGCACGGTTCCCGACCCGCAGGAATGCTTCGACAAGAACGTGACCTGGCTGTGGTGGATGCTGTGGCATACCAGCCATCTGAACAATCACGACCCGGTCGCCCTGCGCGCCGCCTACAACCATGAGCGCGTTCTCACCCGCGACGAACTACCCCGGATTATGAGCTTTCTCTAGTTCGATGAGAACAATCAACTCAGAGAGGTTGAGTTTTGAGTGAAGGGTGCTACTCCAGCGCTCTGTCAAGGACACGCCGGATGCATGTCTACACACCACCGGGCTACGAAAAGAGCAATGCCAGCGTCGTGCTCTTCAAAAAGCATAGCGTTGACGTGGTTAGCCATGAGAGTGAAGGGGGGCATACCTGGTCGAACTGGCGCGACTATCTCATTGAATTCGCCCCGGAACGCTCCAGGTAACGCCCGGATTTTGGAGGAACGATTTTGCATCGCATAGTACACTTTACTTATTTCATCATGCTCTCCGCGGTTCTGGCGGCACTCGGTCTCTGTACGCCGGCTCGTGCGCAACAACCGGCAAAAGAGATCCCGCTCTGGCCGGGCGTAGCTCCGGGCTCAGAACGATGGGACTGGTCGGAGCGGGTCGTCACCACCGCGAATGGGAATCCGATGGCGCAGGACGTGGTAAAGCCCGTGCTCCTGCACTACCCGGCGGATCGGAACAAGGCGGTCGGCACCGCCATGATCGTGGCGCCAGGCGGTGCCTTTCGCACCCTGATGATGAGCTATGAAGGGGTGGACGTCGCCCGCAAGCTCAACGCGATGGGCATCGACGCCTTCGTGCTCAAGTACCGGCTCCTCTACTCCGGACCGGGTGCGCTTCCCGCCGGTCCGCCGGCGCCTCCGAGAGTGCCTCCGAGCGGCGGGCAGCCCGCACCCCGCACGATGACGGTGACGGGAAAATACAAGGCGCAGGAGGGGCAGGACCTGATCGCGATGGCGGCAGCGGACGGACAACAGGCCATTCGACTGGTGCGTGAGCGGGCCGCAGAGTTCGGGGTGCGACCGGATCGGATCGGCATGATCGGGTTCTCGGCCGGGGGCGTCGTCGCGTCGGAGGCGCTCTTCGGCCCGGTGGCGACCCGACCGGACTTTGCGGCGATCATCTACGGCGTCGGGCAAATCAAGCAGATGCCCAGCCCCGCGCCGCCGTTGTTCCTGGCCGTCGCGACGGACGACCGGCTGGCGGTGGCCCGGACGGTGGAACTGTTTAACGCCTATCGCGCGGGCAATGGCCCCGCCGAGCTCCACGCCTTCCAGATAGGCGGACATGGCTTCCCGAATAAAGGCGGCGGCGCCGATAACTACCTGGACCGGCTCGGGGAATGGATCGCAGCCAATAAGCTGCTTTCAAAATCCGAGTCGGCTGCCGCCGGTGCCGCTGCCCCGCAGGGTGCCGCTGCCCCGCAGCAACTGAACTTCGCCGCCGACCCCCAAAAAGTCGGGGCGAACCCGGAGCAGATCGCGCAGATCAACGCGCTGCTGCAATCCTATGTCGATGATAAGAAAGTCGCCAGCGTGGTGGGCTTCGTCGCCAAAGACGGCAACGTCGTTTACAATCGCGCCTTCGGCTGGAAGGATGTCGAGAAGCGGACTCCCGCCACCGTGGACGACTACTACGTGCTCATGTCGCAGACCAAAGCCATCGTTACCGTCGCGTTCATGACCCTGGTCGAACAGGGAAAGGTCGCCATCGACGATCCCGTTTCGAAATACTTTCCCGAGATCTCCAGCAAAGTGGTGACAAAGGTGAACCCGGATGGCACCTATGAGACGCGACCGGTAAAATCGCCGATGACCTTCGTTCACCTGATGAGCCACACCTCGGGTCTGAATGCGGGACTGGTCGCCCAGCTTCGCGGCGGACGTGGCTCCGGCGGTCCTCCTGCCGGAACAGGCGGGGCACCGGGGACGGCTCCGCGAACTGGCGGTGGCGCCGGCAGACCGAGGTATTTGCGCGATTCCATGCTCGCTCTGGCGAAGTATCCGCTCGGCTTCGATCCGGGTACCCGATATAACTACCACATCAGCTCCAGCATGCTTGCCTATATGATCGAACGTATCTCCGGAAAATCCCTGCGCGAATACGTCAAGGAGACCGTCCTGAAGCCGCTCGGGATGAACGACACCGACTGGTATTATGGGCCGGAGGCGCTCCCGCGCTTCGTCAAAAACTACCGCGTGGCGGACGGAAAACTCGAGCCCGCCGCGATCCAGTGGGGCGAACGCGCGGTCATCGGCGATCAAACCTACTGCGATGGTGCGCTCGGTTTGAACGGACCGATCGTTGACTACGCGAAGTTCTGCCAGATGCTGCTGAATAAGGGCGAATACAACGGTCACCGTATCCTGCGTCCCGAAACGGTCGAGCTGATGACCACGATCAATCGACTGCCGGAAAACAGTGGCGCGGATAAAGACTTCCGGTTCGGCCTCGGATTCGAAATCCACAAAACGAAGAAGCCGACGCCCGCGGTGTCTGACACGGCGTATGCGTGGGGAGGAATGCTGGGCACCCAATACATGGTCGATCCGGAGCGCAAGATGATCGTGCTGTATTATCAAAACACGCAGGACTCGGGAAACGTGCTCGCGCCGTTCTACGAGCGGGTCTATCGGCTATTCGACGCTTCGACGGGTCCTGCGCCCGCCAAGCCCGCCGCTGCCCAGCCGCCGGCCGGCCGTGGTCGCAGCGGATTGGCTCCGACCGCGCCTCAGGCTCCCGAGTAAGGCATGGCCGTTCACCCCGTTCCACCCGAGGGTTTCAAAAAGGACACGCTGCATCTGCCGCAGGGAAAAGCTCTTCAGCCTGTTCGAGACGAATCTGGCCATCCCGGCCCCTGCTCACGAAACGAAAAAATCGTACGTTAAGCCATTGTCACAACCTATAATCGCATGATTCCTGGTCGGAATAGGTAAGGAGCACACTGGATAATGAGCAGCGAAGAGAACACTGTTTTATGGATTAGTTACCGCGGCAGTGAGTACACGCCTGACTGGAGGGAACGGTACTTCTCTTTCTACGCCCGAGTAAGATCGGGAGAGCTCACCGGGGAAACCTCCTTCTATACGACGGGGAGCCACATCGCGCATTTTGCGCAGCAGCTAGCCGCGTTTTACAGTTCCTTGACACCGGATCCGGAGTTTTCTGCGGGCTGAGGAACGGAAGCTTATTTCACGCTCAAGTTCTCTCGACTAGATCTGCAGGGCCACATTATGCTGGATTGCGAGTGCAGGCAGCCTGGCTCTGACGAACGCTTTGGGGAACACTTCAATGGTGTTCATATTTATGAAGCCCTGGAAATTTATCAAATACATCAACTGGAGCGGTTTTTCCAGCGGGTGCTGGACCAGGACCCGCTGGACCAGGACCCGCTGGACCAGGACCCGCTGGACCAGGACCCGCTGAACCAGGACCCGCTGAACCAGCACCAGGAGAACGCGGAAACAGTCAGCCTGCATTCAATCTCCTGCTCCTGAGACCTAGCCACAGCGAATGTGCTATTCGTAGGCTCGTCACGTCAACAGATCCACCGTCAGCGCAAAGGTAATAGCATCGATAAGGACACCCTGAAACCCTTATCTCCTTCAGGGACAGGTCAAAGTAGCCAATTGAGATAGCCAAACAGCCTGAAGCCAACTTACATCGGAGCTGTCTCTTTCTGGCTACCCCTCTGAGAGTGGCTAAATGCGGTGTACTCATCTTGACCAGTTTAGCCAAAGCAAAAAATGTCTTACCGTACGATTTTTCTCTTTGGGAGCGAGGCATGGAAGGACGGCCGAACTCGGCGATCAGGCCATCAGCGGCGTTTTTGGCGAGACCGCAGCCTGAGCCTGCATCGACGGCAGAAAACTTCCTCACGCGCTTTGAGATATTCGCTATTTCTGAAGGGAGATTAAGTGAACTGTTGTCTTCTCGTCGCCTAGCTTGCGTTCGTTCTTGATCTCTAAAGAGACGTTGCCTAAGTCGGTCCCATCACTGAGTTTACCTGAGAGCTTGTATCGCGAGTGGTCGCCGTTCTGGTCGTGCGCATCCACCAGCGTCTTCTTTAAGTTCGTGCCATACACGTTGAGCGTGGCGCTGCCGTACACCGAAAGATACTCCGGAGGCACACCGCCTCGCAGATGAACGGTGGCAGTATCTCCGACGGTCAGGGTGCCATTGGTTTTGCCGCCCACGAGGTTCACGACACTGCTGTCATAGATGGCGGGGCTTGACACCTCGCCACCCTCTATCGTGACCGTCGCTTTTTGGGTGATGACCATATTGAAAGCCACAGTGCCGCCGCGAACCGTGACGATGCTTGCATCCTCCGCTCCCAGTTGGCCCGTGATCTCGCCGCCGGTCATCGTGACCCGGCTGTGGTCTTTTGCGGTCAGGTAGCCGCTGATGTTGCCCCCTTCCATCAGGAACACGCTCTTGTTGTACACCTCAATGCCACCTGTTGTGTCCTGCTCCGGCTTCAGCGCATTAGTTCCGGAGGAAACATCACCTTTGAAGTGGATTGTGGGACTGGACGGGTTTTTATGGGTTGCAGGGTCTTGTTTGTGGGTGAAGCCGACGAAGAAGTCACCGCTCAGCGTGCCGTCGATCACGGCGTCGCTGGGAAAGCAGTTATCCACGACCTGTTGCGGCTGCTGGGGCTTGAGACAGCCTGCCAGAAAGCCGCCTGCAAAAAAGAGCGGCGTTAGACTGAATCGCAGTAATAAGATTAAAGAGGACGAAGCGGAAGCATTCAAATAACGCATGGTTTTGAAACATATACCCCGATACCCTCAAATGATCCGGGTCTTCTCCTTGGCACCTATCTTGGCGAGGCATCACTTTGTCCTTTTCTTTCCGACTCCTTTTTCCAATTATTGATGTGATATATTTATG
>JAZKEA010000654.1:0-22772 GCA_040387315.1 Armatimonadota bacterium
GGGCAATAATCTGCCCTGCAGTCACCGTGTCACCCTCGTTTACGAGGAGCTGGTCGACGCGTCCACCCGCCTTTGATTTGATGTCAACCGTGCTCCAGGGTTTGAGGGTGCCGCTTGCGGTTACCGTCTTTTTTACCTGGCCCCGGCTGACTGTCGCGATTTTATACTGTGTCTGCAGGGCAGCACCTTTACGGGCCGCCCCCAAACCTTTGTAGATGCCGAAGCCGATCAGGGCCAGAACCGCGAGGATAATCGGGATGCGCCAGGAGAAGCGCCGCCCCGGTCGTTTCGCGGAGTAGTCCTCCTCGTCAGCCATCTCGTCAAACAGATCATCGTCCGTTTCGCGCGCTGGCGAACTCTTTGGTGGGGCAGGGACGGTACCGGCAGCAAGGCTTCCGGCGTTTGGTCCTGTCTGCATGCTCATGGTGTGCTACTCTTCCCTTCCTGTATCGGTGGTAGAACAGGCGTGGTCGGCGTCGGCGCTCCTGGTGCCGTCGGTACTGCGGGTACGGGCGCTGCTGCTCCCGGTAAAGCCGGCAAAGTGGTCGATAGCGGCGTTGTGACTTCCGGCGCGGTCGTCGTGGTCGGTGTGTTAACTCCGATGCGCTCCGCCTGACCGATGGCGCGCGCCAGTGCTGCATCCGCCCCGTAGAAGGTATAGATCGCCTGTACGTAGTTCGTTTGCGCCTGAACCAGTGACGTCTGGGCGGTTATCACATCGACGATGCTGCCGATACCTTCGCGGCGTGATTCCAGAGCGGCCTCGTAGTTGATCTGAGCCGCCTGTTGCGCTGCGAAAGCTGCGGGAAGCGAGGCGCGGGCAAGCGCCAGACTGCGAAACGACTGCTCGATTTCTACGGCGACCTGCTGCTTGAGTGATTCAAGCTGTGCTTCCGAGGAGCGAACGCCCGCCTGGGCTTCTCGAACCTGGGACCGAACAAGCCCCCCGTCGAAAAGCGGATAGCTGGCGGAAATATTGACCTGACGGTTGTTACCGGCGGTGGGAACGATCTGGTATCCCCCCCCCACGTCCGCGCTTAACTGGACACCCGCATTTACCTGACGAAGACGGACGCTTGTCTTGGTGGCCTCGAGGCTCTGCTGTGCCTGAAGCACATCGGGACGCGTCTGATAGGCGACCGTGAGAAGCTGCCCAATCGCTGCCCCGCCATCCCCGGTCAAGGAAAGGGAAGGGCGCTCCTGAACAATTGCGCTTCCACCTTGGGAAGGCGCTGCGACAGAAGCCGCGGCGGCAGGGGCGACGGCCGTAATATCTGCAGTAAGTGGTGTGTCGGCAGTAGGGGCAGGTACTTCCGCCAGGGGCAATCGAGTTCCCGTGCCTATGCCTGAACCGGTTCCGGTGAGATTCCCGACACTATTACCGATGATACCTATCGAATTACGTAACTGCGCCTGAGCTATCTGGGTGTTGTTTTGCGCCTGCAAAAGACTCACCTGCGCATTCTGGTAGTCCGCCTGTGCCTGCAGTGTGTCCTTGCGTGCCGCGACGCCGACCTCGACCTGTGCCGTCACGACTGCCAGCGTGTTGCGAGCGCGTTCGACCTGCGATTCAGCAACTCGAACAAGCGCCTCATTCTGAAGCGCCTGAAAGTAACCATTAGCCACATCGGCGATTACGGACTGCCTGGTATCCAGAGTGCCGTACGTCGTTGCTCGCAGGTTCTGCCGGGCTTGACGGTTGGTGAACTCACGGGAATTATCGAACAGCCGCACGGACGCCGAAATGTCCGCCTGTTTTGCGTCAAAGACACGTCCTCGGGACACGGTCACGAAGCTCCCGCCGTTCTGAACTCCGGTTACCGGGTCGAAAGTGGGAACGAACTGGTTGGTCGGAGCAAAAGAATAGTTGTTCGTATAGGTATAACTGGGTGCGATCGTTGGGTAGTACGTGCTGCGGTTCTGAAAAACGCGCTGCGCCGCAGCATCCCGTAAAGCCTGGGCCTGTGCAAGGCTCGGCTGGGATCGGAGTGCGAGAGCGATCAATTCGCTCAGTGTCAAAGGCTGCGCGACTGCTGTTGACGTAGAAGGGGGCGGGGTTACGGGCGGCGCTGTGGCAGGGGGAGGATTATCCTGTGCACAAGCCAGGGAAACAGGGACAAGTCCCAGAAGGACCTGCCCCGTTGCCGCAATTCCGATTGCTGTCATTCTCCTGCCGACTCGAACAGACTCCAACGCCCCGCGCATTTCCGATGACTTCGAATACTCTTGCATATATTGAAAAAATCTCACAAAGCGGCTGGATTCTGATTAGCGGGTGCACCGTTACCGTTTCGCTGTCGTCCCTGCCGTCCGCCGCCCCTTCGACCATCCTGCCCGTCCTGTCCACCCTGTCGGTTCTGCCAGCCCTGACCATTTTGTCCGCCTGGCCCGCCCTGTCCGCCTCGCATGCGGAATCCTCTCGGCTGAGGCGCTTCGACCAGCTTGAAATCGGACGGTACGGTAAACAGAGCGCTGTCCAGCGTCGCAGTTTTGTCTATAGATTGTACTTCCATAGTGACTGTTGTGGGTGGGATCGTCGGAGGTGCCGGGGTATCGCCGCCCGCATTATTTGCAGGCGCTGCCATCTGGATGTTTCGCTGCAGGGTGATCTTCGCCGCCAGAGGCACTGACTGCTGTCGGGCAATGCTGGTCAGCAAAGGCTTGAAAATCTGGTTCCCGACCGGCTGCAGCTGCTCCAGCAAAGGCAGGACAAGCGTTCGATCATAAGCAGCCCCTGAGAACTCTGCGGGGAGAACCGCAGCGGCATTTGCCAGAGAAATGCTGCCGCTGATCGTGGTGCTCATTCCGCTGAAGCCTCCAAAACCGCCGCGCCGTCCGCTGTTCTGATCATTTCCGCCCTGCGTATTGCCACCTGCCGTGCCGCCCCGCTGGGGGGTGCCATTGGCGCCTCCGCCTCTTCGGTTTGCGAATGCACCTGCATTGATGCTCATGGTTTGCGAGCCGTCTACGGTAAAGTCACGTCCCGTAACTCCCCCAACCGTGGTGGCTGCCGAACTCGTGGTAGGTTCTTTCAGGCTGATTTTAACTTCCTGTCGGATCGGGCTGTTGGCCGGAACCACGTCTTCCGCCATGACTGTCCTATAATCTACGGAGTAGTAGGTTTTTGCTTTTAGATCGAGAGTGTGAATCTTATCCGCATCGCGATCATAGATCACCACGCTGCTGCCATCAGCGGCTTCGCGTCGGGCTTTACGGCCTTTGAAATATGTCGTATACGTCTGACCCGGAGATTGGGAAACGGCGGGCGGGGCGGGCTGTTCCCCGCCATTATCACCACCTCGGCGAAAGCCGCCAAAACCACCGCCGCCGATGCCATTAGCGCCGGTCGTGGTTACTTTGGAAACTACTTTAACATCGGCATGTGCAACAGAAATCGCTGCCGTCGCCGCAACTGAGAGCGAGAATGCACTAGCAAGAGCCAGAGAAATGGGTTGTCGCATCGGATGCCTCCTGAGGTTCGCGCACAACTGTGATAGGTGCGCCTATAATCCTCAGGATAAGGCGTGAAAGTAAAGAAACGGTAAAAAAATCCCAGGGGCGCTCTTGGTACCCGAAAAAATTACCTGGGGAGCGAAACCTCTGCCGTCGTTCCCTGCCCGACCTCGCTTTGCAGGGTCAGTGTTCCCTGATGGGCCTCGGCGATAGCGCGGCAGATAGCAAGACCCAATCCGGTACCTCCGCCATGAACCGTCGTTCGTTCGCGTGCGTCATCGACGCGGTAAAACCGCTCCGTCACCAGAGGCAGATGCTCCGGGGCAATTCCCTCGCCCGTATCGGTGACCCGGATAAAAACGGTCGTTTCATTCTGGCTGGCCGACAGTGTGACACTCCCCTCCGGCGGCGTGTGTCGGAGTGCATTCTCCGTTAGATTAATCAACATCTGATGCAGCAGATGGGGGTCCGCGCATATCGTAAGTGTGTCGGGAATGTCATGCAGCGAAACCCGCGCCCCCTGGGGCAGCAGAAGCCTTGCCTCGCGCGCCACCGCATCCAGAACCGTCAGGACGTTCAGCTGTTTCCGTTCAAGGGGAAGCTGACCGCCATCGGATCGGGCCAGCAAAAAAAGGTCATGCACAATTCGGTTGGTACGGTCGACCGCACGATCTACGGCCTCAAGCGTTTCCCGGTATTCCGCAGGCGGCAGTTCGCCGCCTCCAAGGGCTAGGCTGGTATTCGCCTTTATGACCGTGAGGGGTGTCTTAAGCTCATGAGACGCGTCCGCGACAAAGCGACGCTGCTGTTCGTAAGCGCGCTCCAGGCGACGGAAGGCACCGTCCAATCGGGCCAGCATGGCGTTGAACGTTTTAGAAAGCTCCGTGAACTCGTCTGCCCCTTTTACCTCCAGGCGAGCGGACAGGTCCTCGGCCTGAATCTCGGCGGCCGCCCGAGCCACGGCCCGAACCGGAAGGAGTGCCCGCTGGGTCAGAAAGGCGCCGCTTATCCCGGCCACCAGCAGCGCCAGTGGCACAAGGGCGAGCAGGGTGCGAGTCAGTCCCTCCAGTTCGCGAAATGTCAGATCCAGTGGTTCCGCCACCTGAACAACGGCCTCAACTGGACCCTTCGGGTCGATTGGGTCGCGTACGGGTGTCGTGCGAACTCGAAGAAGTGAACCTTCCGAAGTCGAGACGGCTGCCGATCCCGCGGCGCTGACCGAGGGAGGAGCAGGCACAATGGTAAAGACGGCGGAACCACCCTGAAGCACCTGGCGGTAAGCCGTTGTGTCCAGCGGGACGATTGGCTCCTTGGTGAAATAACCGCGTCCGTCCGTATCCAGGAAACGGGGCCGGCGTGGATCGTCCGTTTCGCTGATCGGAAGCCATCGGGGAGGACGATTTACTTCCCGCGTTTCCAATTCTGACGTGTTGCGGGTTCGCCTGGATGCCGCGGCCTCTTCAGCCCGACGTCGCATAGAACGATGCATTCGTTCTTCAAAGAAGTGAGCGCGGCGTGAAAGTTCCTCATCGACGACATGGGTCAGATTTGCTTCGACCTGGTGGTGCAGCAAAAAACCAAGCGTGCCCAGTACAAGGGCGAGCACTCCGACATTCCAAAGGGTGAGACGGACCCGAACGGAGGATAAAAGCGACCGCCACTGGCTCATTCTTCGTGTTCTCCTGCAGCAGCTTCTGCCAGGTCATCGTCCGAACTGGGACGTCGAAGGACATAGCCGACCCCGTGAACCGTATGGATCAGCCGTGGGGCATCCCCGCTGTCGACCTTTCGTCGGAGAAGATTAATATAAACATCCACATTCTTTGGACCCACGCCACCGCTCTCGCCCTCCCAGACGCGCTCCAGAATGTATTCACGCGTCAAAACGCGGCCTTCCTGGGCGACCAGCGCTTCGAGAAGATCATACTCCCGTGGCGTCAGTGAGACCTCATCCCCGCGGAGCGTCACCCGTCGTGCCGTCGTGTCTATCTCCAGGTCTCCGACCTGCTGGACTCCGGCTCGGTAGACGCGATCCCGGCGGAACTGAGCCCGGACGCGGGCAAGCAGTTCCTGAAAATCAAAAGGTTTCGGCAGATAATCATCGGCCCCGAGTTCCAGCCCTTTGACCCGGTCGGGAACGGCATCGCGGGCTGTCAGCATGACGATTGGGGTCGGGTCGCGCCGGGCGCGCAGCGTCTGGCAGACGCTCCATCCGTCGCGCTTCGGCAGCATGACGTCCAGCAGGATCAGGCCGTAGCGATTTTCCGTCGCCAGACGGAGGCCCTCCTCACCATCCGAGGCGACATCTACGGAGTAGTGCGCGCGTTCCAGGCCTTTACGTACTACTGCCGCGATCGGAGTCTCATCTTCAATCAGAAGGATTTTCATACGATAGTCACCGTGATACCAATGGTACCACTTGTTTGATACGCGGAACGCAGACGAAATTTCCTTGATAATTCACCGGAATGGTAACCAGGGCGTGTCACGGTAAAATGGGGCGTGACTTCTAACACTGCCACTATGGCCCAACCCGAGACTTTCGATGCCCCTTCCGCGAACACTGAGCAGCAGCTTGAAGACGCTCTGTTCGGTTCGGACCGCGCCCAGCGCATTGTCGCGGTGGAGACCGACACCCGAGCAGGAACGGCGACGATCCTTATTCGGGACAAGAAGGGGGAGGGGACGGAGACCCGGACCGTCCCGTTCGCGCCGTGGATCGTGATGAAGGACCTTCGTCAGCTTCCGGATGTTGCCGAGTATACGGAACTTGGCGGCGTTCCGGAGAAGCCAAGCTATATCCACCTGGTCTCCTTTACCTCATGGCGAGCGTATCAGGAGGCTCGGCGTATCCTTAACGAAGAGCGCCGCGAGTTTCTTTCCTACGGATCGGCCTCCAAGCAGTTTTTGATCTCCAGCGGGATCACTCTTTTCAAGGGAATGGCGTTTCCGGACATTCGCCGTATGCAGGTCGATATCGAGACGACGGATTTATCCTGGGCGGCGGAGGGTGCCTGTATCTTTCTTATTGTCGCCTCGGATAACCGGGGCCATGAAGAGGTGCTGGTCGGCGACGAGCGTGAAAT
Organism: Armatimonadota bacterium; assembly: GCA_040387315.1. Lineage (GTDB taxonomy): Bacteria > Armatimonadota > Armatimonadia > Armatimonadales > Armatimonadaceae > JACMJB01. The sequence continues at coordinate 6,540 of JAZKEA010000654.1, forward strand.
CATTGAAGCGCTGAATCACCTGGTACAGGAGTGGGACCCGGATGTCATCGAGGGGCATAACCTGTACGCCTTTGACCTGCCGTGGATTCGGGCGCGGGCTGAAGCGCACGGGGTTGCTCTTAGCTGGGGCCGTGATGGCTCGAATATTCAGGTCGGTCAGGAACGCAACTGCGCCATCGGGGCAAACACCCGTCCTTTTACCCCGCACTATGTTTGGGGACGGCATATCATCGATACGCTTTTCCAGACGCAGCGGTTTGATCTCTCACGGGGCGAGATATCTTCTTATGGTTTGAAGGAGTGCGCGATCTCGTATCATATTGCCGAGCCGGATCGCGTTTATCTTGATCGCTCGGATATCCTCAACCTGTACCAGAAGGACCCGGAAATGGTTCGCGCCTACGCCCTCGGCGATGTCCGAGAAACGCGGCGTCTCGCGGAGGTCGTCGCTCCCACGGAGTTTTACCAGGCGCAAATGGTTCCGGACGTCTACCAAAGTGTCGCCGTTACCGGAAGCGGTGAGAAGATCAACAGCATCATCGTCCGCGCCTACATGCAGCGCGGGCAGGGTATTGCCCGCCAGCAGGCATCGCAGCCGTACGGGGGCGGGTACACGGAGATGCGGGTGTCCGGGGTCGTACGTCAAATTGTGAAGGCGGACGTCGAGTCTCTGTATCCCAGCATCATGCTCAGCCGGGGCATTACATCGAGCTCGGACACCCTCCACCTATTTCTGCCCCTGCTCAAAGAACTGACCCGTCGTCGTCTGATCGCCAAGCGCAAGGCCAAAGCAGCGCCGGATGGTCGTCAGGCATCCTACTGGGACGGCATGCAGGGCTCCTACAAGCTTCTCATCAACTCGTTCTATGGCTATCTTGGCGCGCCGTTTTACTTCAATGACTATACTGCCGCCGCGAAAGTAACGGAGATCGGTCAGGAGATCGTCAAGTCAATCGCTGCCGAACTGGAAAAAGCGGGTGCGACAGTTATTGAGATCGACACGGATGGTGTCTACTTTCAGCCTCCCGCCGGTATTGAAGGTGAAGAGGCGGAGGAGGGCTTCGTTGCGAAAATCGGCAAAGCGCTTCCGGAGGGCATACGCCTTGCCTTTGATGGTCGCTATGAGGTCATGCTTTCGCTGAAGGCAAAAAACTATGTGCTTGTAACGTACGAGGGCAAGAAAACCTTCAAGGGATCGTCGCTTCGATCGCGGGCGGATGAGCGCTTTGGTCGCCGATTTCTGGGAACCGCCGTGGATCTCCTGCTCGCCGAGAAGCGGGAGGAACTTGCTGCTCTGTACGCAGACCTGCAGGCGAAAATCGAGGGGCGGGAACTGGGGATTGAGGAGATTGCGCGGCGTGAGCGCGTTACGGAGAAAACTTTTTCCTCCGAAGCCCGTAGACGGAGCGCGACGGCAATGGCCGGTCTTTCCGTGGGGGATTATGCAATCCTCTATCAAAGGGAGGACAAATCTCTGGCTCTCGCCGCAGATTATGCGAGTGACGAAGACGTTGCCTACTACCAGATGAAACTCTACAAATTTGCCCAGCGCCGTGAAGCCGCCGTCGGCGACGACTTCGAGACGCTTTTCCCGAAGCCCCTGACAGGTGCGAAACGGAAGGCAAAGGAGGCTGAAAAGCATCAGATGAACCTTTTTGAGCTATAAATTGGCCCAAGATAGCCTAACGGATGATGAGTTTCTGGTCCGCTTCGAAAACGCCTCTCTGCCGCGCCAGGAGTGGGACCACGTGGCGCATCTGCGTATGGCCTATCTGTATCTTTGCGGCGGTGACTCCTGGGAAACGGTATTGCCCGTAGTCCGTGAGCGGATTCGCCGGTTCAACGCAGCGCACCGAAACTACAATGGTTACCACGAGACTATTACCGTTGCGTTCCTGCGCCTGATTCACCAGCGACTTCAGTGTCCTCAGGAAGTCGTAGTTTCCTTCGATGCATTTTGTCGACTGAACCCTGATCTCGCGGAGGGGCTGTCCATTTTGTTCCGCTACTACGATAAGGCAACGCTCATATCCCAGGAGGCAAGGGCCGATTTCGTCGAGCCGGATCGAGATCCATTGCCCTAGTACGGCTGCTATAGCCTCGTGTTTAATTGTCCCGCACCTGGCGTATAAGTAGTCGGAGGCGGAAAACAATAATGGGTATCTTGAAGCGGATTTTTGGGCGTGATGAGGACGTCGAGACAGAGCCAGGCACTCCTTCTTCTGTATTGCAGCAGCCGGTACGTCAGGGTACACCCGCAGGTCAGGCAAACCTTCCGCAGGACCCGGATTCTCAGGCAATCGAGCGCTATCGCTATATGCTGAAGACAGCGCCACCGGAAATGCTGGAACAGGCACATACTGAAGCATTCGCAAAATTGACCCCGGAACAGCGTCAGCAGGTACTCAGCGAGATGAGCCAGGATATTCCTCAGGCGGAGCGACCGATGAACGATGACCCTCAGGCGCTTGCCCGTGCCGCTACCCGTGCTGAAATGCGTCAGCCTGGTTACATGGAACGGACATTCGGAGGAATGGGTATGGGCGGCGCTCCGATGATGGGCGGCGGAATGAGCATGGGTGGCTTGATCGGTGGGAGCCTGCTTACCAGCATCGCGGGCAGCTTCATCGGCAGTTCCATCGCTCACTCCTTCTTTGCCGGGCCGATGGGAATGGGGTTTGGTGGACATGGGGACGGTCCGGACGTTGTTAATAACTATTATGGTGATCAGGACGGAAACAACGGAAACGGCAGGGATTCATCGAGTGACGCCAACACCGTTGCGGACTCGAATGACACTGGCAGCACGGAAGTAAGTGTCGACGATTCGTCCGGTTTTGACATGCTGGATGGCGGTGATTTTGGTGGCGATATGGGCGGTCTAGATATCTGACGCTTACTTGCCGCTAAGACGTTTTCCGCGCTCCGAGAAGATGGGGTATCTCGCTATGCCCCATCGAGCCAGGCGAAACTTGACCGCGGTGTGCAGGACTCCAAATCCGTATTTGACGGAACGTTTGAAGTTGATGCTGGAAGCTTCCGGGAAATACTTGGTGGGGCAGCTTATCTCGCCGATACGGAACCCAAACCAGACGGTCTGTGCCAGCATCTCGTTGTCGAAGACAAAGTCGTCATCATTTTCTTCGAGAGGCAGCGTTTCAAGGACTTTTCGGGAAAATGCTCGGTAGCCGGTGTGGTACTCGGAAAGCTTGACCGCCAGAAGTACATTCTCGATAGCAGTCAGGAAGCGGTTTGCGGCATATTTCCAGGCCGGCATTCCACCCGCCATTGCCCCGGTCGTCCCCAAAATCCGCGAACCCAGGACAACATCGAATTCGTCAGAGGCGACAAGATGGGCCATAGCTCCAATTAGTTTGGGGCTGTATTGGTAGTCGGGATGCAGCATAATCACGACATCCGCGCCGCGACGCAGCGCCTCATTGTAACAGGTCTTCTGATTGCCGCCGTAGCCACGATTCTGGGGATGGACGATCACCGGGAGGCCCAGGTTTTTAGCCACCTCCGCCGTATCGTCCGGCGAGGCGTCATCCACGAGGAGGAAGTCGTCCACGACGTCCGGAGAGACTTCCTGAAGGGTTCGCTCTATCGTCAATGCCGCTTTGTACGCGGGCATGACTACCATAATGCGTTTGCCGTTTACCATGACTCAGAACCTTTGATCCAAAAAGACGGTACGTTCTATTATGGCATTTGACGACGGTTTATGGGGCTTTTTCTCGCTTGCGAACCCGCGTGACTACTGCCGTCTCGTTTGATCGCGGCTTGAGGAAAGGTTTTAATTCCCCTATGACGAGTGTCAGGAGGGCCAGAAGGGTAGTGACAATAGCGAGCAAGGCGAAATGGGCGTTTGCCCCGGCGGCTATCCCTATTCCCGCGACAAGCCAGACAGTAGCGGCCGTTGTCAGGCCGCGAACGTCGGAACCGCGACGCAGGATGACGCCCGCGCCAAGAAACCCGATGCCGGTCACAATCTGAGCCGCTACTCGCCCTCTATCCCCGCCATCGCCGCTAAATGAAAGGAGGGACAGGAGGCACGACGCGACGCAAACCAGGGCGTGTGTCCGCAGTCCGGCTGCGTGACCATGGGACTCGCGCTGCCATCCGATACAACCCCCGAGCAGCCAGGCTAGAAGCAGCCGCCCGGCATCCCTGAAAAGGTCTGTCGCTTCCGGGGATTGCATAAAGGATGGCATATTCTCAGACTCTTAGCCGATGCTCAGTTCCGCCAGCAGTTCTGCAATCGCAGTCACGGCGCCGTCGACGGGAACTTCCTGACTTGAGGCGGCATCTCGTCGTGCGCGAAGCTCAATTACGCCGTTCGCCAATCCCTTACCGATAACGACGCGGACGGGATAACCCACAAGGTCTGCGTCCTTGAACTTCACCCCGGCGCGTTCATCCCGGTCATCGAGGATGGCGTCGATGTGCTCTGCCTTCAGTGCGTCGTGCAGACTCTGAGCTGCCTGCAGTGCGGCTTCGTCCTTGACGTTCGCCACAACAATCACCACCTGAAAGGGAGCAATAGCGGGCGGCCAGATGATTCCGTTCTCGTCGTGCGAGACTTCGATGAGCGCCGCCATCGTTCGGCCTAGCCCGATGCCGTAAGAACCCATCTGGATAGTCTGAATCTGGCTGTTGACATCGGTGTAGGTGGCGTTCATCGCGCCGGAGTACTTGGTTCCGAGCTTGAAAATATGACCGACCTCGATACCGCGCGCCTCCTCCAGCAAATACCGTGGATCGTCGGGGCTTGGATCGCCCGGCAGGGCGTTTCGGATGTCGGCGAACTCCGTGGGCGTGAAGTCGCGACCGATATTTACATGCACATAATGGGCATCCGCTTGATTCGCCCCAGCGATAAAGTTTCGCAGCGTCGTCAGCGCATGATCGGCAATGATGCGCGGCCCAATCAGGCCAACCGGACCGGCAAAACCCGTTGGCGCTCCCGTGATACGCTCGACCGTCGCGTCGTCGGCGAGAAACAGCTCAGAGGCGTTGAGAAGACGCCGCAGTTTGACCTCGTTTACCCCATGATCGCCACGAACGAGGGCGGCGACCGGCTCTCCGTCCGCGAGGTAGATAAGCGTCTTGACCAGGTGCATGGGGGCGGTCCCTAGCATGCCGGCTACCTCATCGATGGTCCGTGCGCCTGGGGTGGAAACGATCTCAAGAGGCTTGTCACCATTCCCGTTGCCGTTACCATTACTAGCTGCGGGCACCGTGGCAGGGTCCGGCGGCAGAACGGGACAACGTTCCACGTTGGCCGCATAACCGGTCTCACGACAAAGAAGAATGGTGTCCTCTCCGTTTGGCGAGAGCACGACAAACTCATTGTTGTCCAGGTCGCCGATAGCGCCCCCATCAGCCTCCGCGATCACAAAGGGGAGACCCATTCGGTTGAAGACATTGCTGTAGGCGGTCTTGAAGCTGCGGAAGGAGACATCCATTCCTTCTTCATCGCGGTCGAAGGAGTAGGCATCGTACATGATGAACTCGCGCGTCCGGATCAGGCCGCCACGGGGACGGGGCTCGTCGCGGAATTTTGTCTGCACCTGATAGAGCAGTCGGGGCAGTTCGCGGTAGGAGCGGATATCGCGCCGCACGATATCGGTGATGACTTCCTCGTGGGTGAAGCCGAGAGCGAAGTCCGCCTCGCGGCGGTCCTTGAGCTTGTAGACGACATCGACATCCCATCGTCCCGTTTCTTCCAGCAGCTCCTGTGGGTGGAGCGTCGGCATACGAAGCTCGCCGCATCCGATCGTTTCCATCTCGTTACGAAGGATGGCCTCGATCTTGTTGATGACGCGCCATGCGAGCGGAAGATACGTGTAGATCCCGGCTCCCAGTTTTCGGATAAACCCGGCACGAAGCAGCAGCTGATGCGACGGAATCTCTGCTTCGGCGGGAACTTCACGCAGGGTCGGAATAAAACAGTCGGAAACTTTCAACGAGTAGCGGCTCCTGTGGCGTCCAAACGCCGCCGGCCAGGCGGAGTGCCCGGTCGGCGGCGTTCAGTGTTTGCGCGTTTCGCCCCGTCGCGTCTGCGCCGCGCCTAAATTTGTAGCGTCATTATAGCGGGGAAACGGGAAAGGGCGCAACCGGTGGCAGAATTTGTGGCAGGAGGCGGTTCCTCGTCTCGATTCCTGGGTAAGGATGCGTTTGACTGTGGTTCAAATGAATCACCAAACGCAGCGGCGGGAACGTTTGCAGAGCCCTGAGAAGTTATGCTCCGAGAAGCTCGAAAGGAAGTTCGAATGCAGGAAGATACACAAAAAAGAATGGTGCGCTATCTGAATGATGCGCATGCGATGGAGACGGGCGCCATTGCCTCGATGCACGATGTGGCGAACCGCGCAAATGATTTCGAAGTCAAGCAGACAATGAATAGTTTGATCATCATCGCACAGACCCAGGTCGAGCGATTGTCACAGCGGATTCGTGCGCATGGCGGGTCGGTGGCGGCGCAGAAGGGCGTGTTCAACAGCGCTCTCGCGAAGGGCCACCGGATCACGAATGCTTTCCATGATCAGGCAGACAAAGAGACCCAGGATGTCATAAAGGTATATACCGCAAGCTACCTGGAGATAGGCGCATACACGTCGATGGCGGCCTATGCACGAGCAATCGGGGATACCGAGACGGCTCAGCTGGCGGACACCCTGATCGAAGAGGAGCGCCGGGCGGGGGAGCGACTGCAGCCGCTGATCTCGCGCCTCGCCGTCGTTCCGGCCTTTCAGCAGATGTCGCAGCCGACGAATTACAGCGGCGAGAAGTCGTCGAAGCTGGGTGGCTGGGTTCTGCCCGCGGTGCTGCTGAGCGGCACGGCGCTGACGGTCTGGGCGCTGCGGCACAAGCAGGATGGCGGAAGCGCCTATCCCTCGGACTACGCCTACGACCGGGAAATGGCGCTCCCCAGCGAGCAGAGCGCAAGCTTTGCCTCATCCGCCAGTTCCAGTTCGTTCCGGACGCCTACCGAGGCGGACCTTGATGTCGACGAGACCATTGAGATCATCGATGTTGTGGTGGTGGACCGGGTGGATTCAGACGACACACAGCCTATGAGTACGCTTGGTACCGGTACGACCGGCTCGACCGGTACGACGGGCTCCGGCTTCACCACGAGCAGTGGAAGCGGAACAGGTTCCAGCTCTACGCTGTAGACGTTCGTCGCTCGTTAAGAGTTGAGAAGACCGCCCGGCAGTGCGCCGTGCGGTCTTTTTTGTTTAGCTCAGGCCGGAGATTTTGCCGTCGGCGTCGACGGACATCTCTTCGGCGGAGGGGTGTCGCGGGAGACCCGGCATGGTAAGCAGGGTCCCGGCGTAGGCGACGACAAAGCCCGCCCCGGCGGAGAGCTTGACATCGCGGATGGTGAGCGTGTGACCGGTGGGCGTGCCGCGCTGCGTGGCGTCGTCGGAGAAGGAGTACTGGGTCTTGGCGATACAGACCGGCAGCTTGCCGTAGCCGCGCTTGGTGAGGTAGGCGAGGCGCGTGCGGGCGGCGGGGGAGAACTCGACGCTGCCCGCGCGATAGATACCGACCCCAATTGCCTCGATCTTGCCTTTGAGATTGGCGCTGTCCGGGTAGAGCGGGTGGAAATCCGCGGACTCTTTAGCGAGGGTGTCGGTGACGAGGTGCGCGAGGTCTTCGGTCCCCGCGCCGCCTTTGCCCCAGACATCGGCGACGGCGACGGGGAGATGGTCCTGCTCACACAGATCTTTGAGGGTGGCGATCTCGGCCTCGGTGTCTGTGGCGAAGCGGTTGATGGCGACCACGACCGGAAGGCCGAACTTGCGCAGGTTCTGGGCGTGACGCTCCAGGTTAGCGAAGCCGTGCGTGACCGCGGCGACGTTCTCGGTCTTCAGGTCGGCGAGGTCAACACCGCCGTGCATCTTGAGGGCGCGGAGGGTGGCGACGAGTACGACGAGGTCGGGCTTGAGGTTCGCCTGACGCATCTTGATGTCCAGGAACTTCTCCGCGCCGAGGTCCGCGCCGAATCCGGCCTCGGTGACACAGATATCGCCGAGCTTCAGGGCCATGCGGGTGGCCAGAACCGAGTTGCAGCCGTGGGCGATGTTCGCGAACGGACCCCCGTGGAGCACGGCGGGCGTGCCCTCGATGGTCTGGACGAGGTTCGGTTTCAGGGCGTCTTTCAGCAGGGCGACGAGCGCACCGGTGATGCCGAGCTGACCCGCTTTCACGGGTTCGTTGGCGCGGTCGGACCCGATGACGATGCGGTCGAGGCGCGCCTTCAGGTCGTCCATGGATTCGGAGAGGCAGAGCAGGGCCATGATCTCGGAGGCGGCGGTGATCTCAAAACCGGTCTCACGCGGAACGCCTTCGCTCTTGCCGCCGAGCCCGGTGATGATATCGCGAAGGGCGCGGTCGTTCATGTCCAGGCAGCGTTTCCACGTCACCGTGCGCGGGTCGATATGCAGATGGTTGCCGAAGTGGAGGTGGTTGTCGATTGCCGCCGCGAGCAGATTGTTCGCCGCCGTGATGGCGTGAAGGTCGCCCGTAAAGTGGAGATTGATGTCCTCCATCGGCAGCACCTGCGACCAGCCGCCGCCGGTCGCGCCGCCTTTCAGGCCAAAGACCGGACCCAGCGACGGCTCCCGGAGCGCGGCGACACACTTCTGACCGATGCGGTTCAGGGCCTGCGCTAAGCCGATACTGACCGTCGTCTTGCCCTCCCCGGCGGGTGTCGGGGTGATCGCGGTCATCAGGACCAGCTTGCCGGTTGGCGCGTCTTTCAGGCGTTCCAGGGCCGAAAGATCGATCTTGGCCTTGTACTTCCCGTAAAGCTCGACTTCACCTTCGAGCAGGCCCGCGTCGCGGGCGACATCGGCGATGGGGCGCGGCGTGACGCTCTGCGCAATCTCAATATCTGTTGGCATGAGTATAATTGTAGCATGACTACAGTCATGGATTGGAAATACTTGCTGCCGAGGTTCGGCGAAAATATGGCATGAATCGATCCTCTGTTTTGATTTTGGGTAACGATGACATCGCGGTTTCGCTGCAGCGTACTCTGAAGTGCTACGGTTACATGTCTTATTGCACCGCCAGTATTAAAAACTCTTTGCACTGGGCCAGCGAGTTCTCACCCTTCTGTATCGTTGTGGCTGACGTGATCTTTTCGCGGGTTTCGTTCTGGGAGGCTGTTTCGCAACTACGGGCCGCAATAGGTAATGGTACAGGGGCAATTTTAATCTGGCGAAAAGACGTCACGCAGCACTACATTGAAAATGGCGCAATACCCTACATCTCTCTGGAGAAGGGTCAAAAGGTAGTTTTCTGGGCGAGTCATCCGGGATCTTTACCTGGAGCCAACGGTGTACCGGGCAGGTGTGACGTGCATGTAAACTATCCTGTGAAGCCCGCAGAGTTGATTCGTTTTGTTGAACTAATTTCTGGTGAGTGTAGTGAATCCTAAAGCATGACCAGCGCACTTCATCCACTACGGGTTGTTCGGCTCCGCAGAGGCCGAAACCTGATTCATGAACCGTAAGAACTATATGGCCGCCGCGACCGTATCGCGGCGGCGAGCTACCTGCACTCCCCGAACACGATGTCTTTTCTATCAAACCTGACCCCCTTCGGTCACAAGCGAAAACCGGTCATACGGCGCACGCTGCGCTTCTACGCCTGGTTCAATACCGCAGTAACGCTTTTATGTGGGGTACAATCCGTGTTCTGGATCTCCCATCGCGATCAAGTGACGCCTCGCACAACGGACCCGATGATGATCTATGCTCCCGTCATTGTCACCGCCGCTCTTGCTGTTCAAACCGCGTGGCTGTGGTTCAGACTCAGCCGCTTTCGGGGTCAGTGACCCCTAACGGTCTTAGGTAGGTTCTGGTGCGGACTCAGAAACCCGTAGTCGGCGGCGATAAACGGTAAGATGGAAGCATGGAAAAGATGGATAAAACCGCATTCTCCGTCGTTTCGCTCGCTGAAGCATCACAGGAGGCGGAGGAAAAAGCATTCTGGCAGCGGCAGACCCCCGAGCAGCGTCTTCAGGCTTTAGAGCAACTCCGGCAAATCATGTATGGCTACAATCCTTCTTCCGCCCGACTTCAAAGAGTTCTTACAGTTATTAAACGACCATGACGCCAAGTATCTGCTGATCGGCGGTTACGCCGTCGGTTACTACGGCTATCCGCGCACCACGGGCGACATGGACATTTTTATTGCCCACGGACAGCCGAATGCGTCCCGCATCGTTGCCGTTGCCGAACTGGGTAGCATCTCCGTTAACGTCATCAGCCTGGAAGACCTGAAAGTCAATAAGGCGGCAAGCGGCAGACTAAAAGACCTGAATGACCTTCAGCATCTGCCGTAACAGGAAGAAACAAGATTCATGAATCGCAGAAACTACGTTGCCACCGCGCTGATTGCCGCGACACTTTTCGCCATATCTCCCTCCTTCGCCCAGGAACCCGTGACGGGGGCGAAGGACCCCGAGGCGCTGTTTACCAGCCCCGACAAAAAACTGAACGCCAACAAACAGGTCATTCTGCATATCGTCCGCGATCTGCTGGAGGCGAACCACTGGAGCGATGCGCCAAAATATATCTCAAAGCGCTACCTGCAGCACAACCCCATGGTCGCCTCCGGTCTGGAGCCGGTGATGAAATTCTTCGGGAGCCGCACCCCGCAGCCGATCCCGAAGCGCGGCGAGTGGAAGACCCGCGTCGTCTCCGTGCTCGCCGAGGGCGATCTGGTCATGGTCGCGACCGTCCGCGAACTGCCGCACCCGACGCAGGCGGGCAAGACCTACACCACCACGTGGTTCGATATGTGGCGCATCAAGGACGGTAAGGCCGACGAGCACTGGGACGGCGCGACGCTTCCCGCCCCGCCCCCCGCACGGTAACCTATCCCCTCAGCGCCCCGCGACGCCTGCGGGATTCGCCTCTCGCGGCATCAGCCACTGGCCTTTCGGATTCAGGGCGTTCTGCCCCTGCAGCCAGAGCAGAAGAACGGCATCCCCCATCTGCCACGCGACCATCTGGTCATTGGGGTAGGGGGCAGGATGCTCTTCTTTGGCGTACATGCTCCCTGTCGTGAACCGCGCCTGCATCGCCAGCATCTTCTCGGCCCGGACCCGCATCCAGTCCTGCGCCTTGTGGGGGAGTCCCTTGTCCCAGCCCCGGACGTGCGCGAAGGCATCGTAGAGATAGTAGATATCGAAGCGGAACGGACTCCAGTCGGTCCCCATCGGATAGTAGACCTCCGCCTTTCCGGGAAGGTAAATCGTCCCGCCGGGGGCTTTGTACGGCGGCACCGACCACGCGTGCGTCACGAACGTCCGGTAGATGAAATCCGCGTTGAAAGCCGCCGTCTGCGGAACCGCCTGATTCGCGAGGGGCTGGAGAAGATAGGCGCGCAGGTTGAGCGTCGGTGTCGCCATGTAGTCCGGGTGTAGAATCCGGTGATTGATGACCGCGCCGTCCTCGCGCAGATTGTAGCCGTTCAGCCACGCCTTCACCGGTCTGCCGTCGAGCGTCGTGCTGTTTGACTCGGTGTCCTTCTGCAGCGCGAACGCGGACACCATCAGTTCGCTTCCCACCCGCTTCCAGGCAGTGACATTGGGATGCCGGGGCATCATCGCCGCCACCACCTGAAGCACCATTGCATTCCAGGCATTCTCCTCGGCCTTCGTGTCGCCGGGGAAGTTCTCTTTACCGTCCAAGCCACGCCAGTACGGCACCTTGTAGCCGGGCGCGATAAAGCGGTTCGCCTCATGCTCGACCGCCGCCTGCAGCATTCGCTGCGCATCGGTATCGAGGCTGTCCCAGAGCAGCCATCCCGCATGCCCCAGAATGGCTGTCCAGAGCGCCGACTGCCAGTGGTCGCCCCAACCCTTTGGCCCCCCGTTCGCCCTGTGCGTCGCCGCCAACCCCTTGATCAGCTTCGTGGCTCGGGCCGTCGCTTCGGCGCTCGTGACGCCGGTTGTCTTCTCGTCAAAACTGTTTGTCTTCAACAGGACCGCGATTCCGTAGGCCGCACTCGCTCCGGGCCGGATATTATGCTCCCCGATACCGGGAACCGTGTACTGGCGCGCGGCGGTGTCCTCCGCAAACTTTTCCGCAATCCAGGCCAGATTGAACTGCGCGTTGTTGTTGAGAATCTGAGCCGACTGCTGGTAGTGCTCGGTCTTCGGGGAGGGACGCCGGAACCGCTTCCAGTCAATCTGCACCACACTGCCGACCGGGGGGGGCTCGGCAAAGGTCTTACCGGAGATCATCGCTCCGAGGCAGGGCAGGGCGAGAAGGATCACGGTTCGTCGTCGAAGGGATCGCGTTTTTCTGCTGGTCATGCATCACTATTCGACAGCGTGACCCCCCTTACCTCAGCCCCAACGACTCAATCGGGCATCATAGCAGGTGCGCCCATTCGGTCGTCATCGGGATTTCCGTCCGGGTTTGGCGCTTTTTCTGTCGCCGGATTCGCCTCGGCGTCCGTGCCGGAGTCGGGAACGGACGTTTCTCCGCTTCCATCGTTTGATGTGTCGGTTTCGTCTGCCTCCGCTTCAGCATCCGGCATTGTCATCTCGCTCATTGCATGCCTCCCGCCATTGGCGCGGCATCCGATTCAGCATGCGCACTGTGCCTGCTGTCACCAACGACCTGGTTGACGCCGCCGTAACCTTCCTTGTGCATCTGATGACCACAGCAGCAGGTCGGCGGTTGTTTTGCCATAGATGCGTCGCCGGGACCGGACTCGACTGTGAAACTGCAGCCACACTCGTCCGCGACAAAGGTGTCACCGGGCCGCATAATAAATGCCTCGTTCTGCTCGTTCATAATGTTAGCCTTTCGGTGGCGTTGTGCCATATCAGGGACATACCCGGCTCAGGGAAAAGTCATGCAGCAAATGCAGGGCAATCTGCCTGTTTGCAGTACACTGTTGGTAAGGTTTACAGACTCGATTTTGCGGAAGTGCAAGGAGAAAATATGAGTGTTATTGAACGCGAGCAGTCCGTGCCCAGCCCTGGAACACTGCAGGAGTCGAGGGAGTTCTTCGAGGAGAATGGCTATGCCGTCGTGCGGGGGCTTTTCGATAGGGAAGAAGTTATCGCGCTCCGCGAGCACTATATGACGCTTCGGGCGAACGGTGCCTATCCCGGCGACATGGTGGGTGTGGAACCAACCAGCGACGACCCGCTCAAGCGCTTTCCCCGGATGATTCACATGCACCGCTGGGACGACACCAGTTTAGACTGGGCTTTGGATTCGCGCCTTCGCGATTCTCTGACGGCGTTGCTCGGTCAGGCCCCTTTCCTGGGGCAGACGATGATCTACTTCAAGCCTGCCGGGGCGCGCGGTCAGGCGCTGCACCAGGACAACTGGTATCTGAAGGTGGCCCCCGGTACGTGCGTGGCGGCGTGGATGGCACTGGACCCGTGCACCGAGGCGAACGGCTGCATGCAGGTGATTCCCGGCAGCCACCGCTGGCCGCTGCTGTGCACGAAAAAAGCCGATGTCACAAAGAGTTTTACCGACGTTACCGTTCCGATTCCGGATGATGTACAGCCTGTTTCGGTGACGATGGAGGCGGGGGATGTCCTGTTCTTCAACGGGAGCCTGGTCCACGGCAGCTACCCGAACACAACGACAGACCAGTTCCGCCGGTCACTGATCGCGCATTATGTCGCGGGCGAAGCGGAGCAGGCGACGCGTTTCCTGAACCCGCTCTACCGCATGGACGGAACAACGTTCGACATCACGGATAGTCCCGGCGGCGGCCCTTGCGGTGTTTGGGTAGATCAGGACGGCAGGCAGGTAGTGGAACTTGTGGGGCAGTTAGAGAATAAGGCCGCCGCATCCGAGTGAGAGAAAAGGCTGGCCCCCTAACCCCCGTAAACGGGGGGACCCGAATTAGCACGCGGCCTGGGGGGCGTCCTTTGGACGAATAGGGCGCAGCAAGCGGCGCCCCTACATTACGGCTTGTGAAGGTTCAACAGAGCCTTTTCGCTGCGTATAACATGCTGCAAAACCGGCGCTGTCCTGTAGGGGCGCCGCTTGCTGCGCCCGGTTACGCCTGAGGCGTAACCTCTCAACGTAGGGCTCCCGCTTCTACTTTCTGGCGAGAAGACCCTGACCGGACAGCATCTTCTGGAGATACCGTCCCGTGTGACTCTCCTTTACCTCGGCTATCTGCTCCGGAGGGCCGATAGCAACGACGTTTCCTCCTTTGTCGCCGCCCTCGGGTCCCATATCAATGATCCAGTCCGCGCTCTTGATAACATCCAGGTTGTGCTCGATCACCAGGACCGTGTTGCCGGAGTCAACGAGGCGCTGCATCAAGTTGAGCAGCTTCTCGATGTCCGCGAAATGCAGGCCCGTCGTCGGCTCGTCCAGGATATAGAGCGTCTTGCCGTTGGTGCGTTTGGAAAGTTCGGTCGCCAGCTTGACCCGCTGCGCTTCACCGCCGGAGAGCGTTGTCGCCGGCTGCCCCATGCGGATGTAATCCAGGCCGACCTCGGCGATAGTGGAGAGCTTGCGCGTGATCGGAGGAATGGCTGCGAAGAATTCGTTCGCTTCGCCAACCGTCATCTCCAGCACATCGCTGACGGATTTGCCTTTGTATTTTACTTCCAGTGTTTCCCGGTTGTAGCGCTTCCCTTTACAGACCTCGCACGGCACGTAAACATCGGGCAGAAAGACCATTTCGATCTTGAGGATTCCGTCTCCCTTACAGGCTTCGCACCGTCCCCCCTTTACGTTGAAGGAGAACCGGCCCGGACCATAGCCGCGCATTCGCGCCTCCGGGGTCTGGGAAAAGATGTCACGAATCAGGTCAAAGACACCGGTGTAGGTCGCCGGATTTGACCGGGGCGTGCGTCCAATTGGCGACTGATCGATATCAATCAGCTTTTCAACACTTTTCAGGCCATCAATACCCTCGTGCGGCTCCCAAACCGTTCGCGAGTTGTAAACCGCGTTCATGAGGCGGGGATACAGGGTTTCCTGGATCAGCGTGGACTTACCCGAACCGGAGACGCCCGTCACACAGGTCAGAGTTCCGAGTGGGATATCGACCGTGACGTTCTTGAGGTTGTGCCCGGTCGCCCCTTTGATCCGCAGCAGATCTCCGTTACCCGCTCGACGTTTGGCGGGCACCGGGATTCGTTTACGCCCCGATAGATAGGCCCCGGTGACCGAGTTTTTATCGGACAGGATCTTTTTTATCGGCCCCTGAGAGACGACGTTCCCGCCGTGGATGCCCGCACCGGGCCCGATGTCGATGATCCAGTCGGCGGCGGCCATTGTTTCTTCGTCGTGCTCGACCACAAGAATCGTATTGCCCAAATCACGGAGGTGGAGCAGCGTGTCGATAAGCCGGGTGTTGTCCCGCTGGTGAAGCCCTATCGACGGCTCGTCGAGAATATACAAGACGCCCTGAAGGCCCGAACCGATCTGAGTCGCCAGCCGAATACGCTGCGCCTCACCGCCCGCGAGCGTGGCAGCGGCGCGGTCCAGCGTCAGGTAGTTCAGTCCGACATCGAGGAGAAAGCCCAGCCGAGTCTGAATCTCTTTGATGATCTGCCGCGAGATGACGATATCGCGCTCCGAGAGCGTTTCCTGCGTGTCCTCGAAAAAGACAGACGCACCCTCGATACTCTTGCTTGTCAGATCGGCGATATTAATGCCGCCATAGGTGACCGCGAGCGCTTCCGGCTTGAGGCGCTTGCCCTGGCATTCGGGGCACGGCTTGGACGACATGTACTGCTCGATATCGTCTTTGATCGTGGAGGATGCCGTCTCTTTGTAGCGCCGGTCCAGCACCGCAATTGCGCCTTCCCAATGCGTTTCGAAGTTGCGCCGCTTGCCGAAGCGGTTCTTGAACTGAACGGTCACGGTCCCTTTAACGCCGTTCATCAGGCCGTCGATCTGCTCTTTGGTCAAGTCGGCGAGTTTCGTCTGGGCGGTAAAGCCAAGCTTGACCGCAACAGCGGCGAGGATGGACGGATAATACTCGCTGGATTTGCTTTGAAACGGGAGCAGGGCACCCTCTTCAAGACTCAGGTTGCGGTCAGGAGCGATACGATCCGGGTCGAACTCAGCCTGTGTTCCCAGGCCATGACAGGTGGGGCAGGCTCCAAAAGGAGAGTTGAACGAAAAGGTGCGCGGTTCCACATCCCCGAGAGAGATGCCGCAGACGGTGCAGGCGAACTTCTCGCTGAACAGGAACTCTTCGCCATCA
>JAZKEA010000655.1:0-7588 GCA_040387315.1 Armatimonadota bacterium
GAAGACGGGGCATCACCTCGTAAACGCGTTTTGCCGGGGCTTTCCCGTCCATCAAATTTTCCATCGTATCGAACATCTGGCGGACAATTTCCGCAGGCTCCACTTCGACCATAATCAGATCATTTTCCCAGCCGATCAGCGCGGGCGAACCGACATTAGCGTGCGTCGCAATCTGGACAACCTCTCCGATTTTTATACCGAGGCGTTGCAGAGCGGCGAGAGCCCCCTGTGTCAGCATGTCATCGGAGGACACGATTCCATCCGGTCTCTGGTGGGGATCACTCTCCGGCCCAAAAATTCTCGACGCCATTAAGTAACCCTGCTCCTGATGGCTGACGGTATGATACGGCTGCTGCGCAGCCAGGTTCTCATTCCTTTCCACCAGCGCTTCACGAAAGGGAAGGTTTACGGCTGCCAGGGATTCGGCGAATCTCGCTACCGGCCGACGATCTAGGGGAACACCGGGAGCCCCTGTACGATAGGGTGCGACAGGACTCCAGTACGCGATTCGTTTGCACCCCCGGCTTGCCAGACCCGTAACACCTTGGCGAATGATCTCGTTAGATTCAATGCCTATGATGTACGGCCCTGGACCGGCAAATGCCACGATTGGAATCTGCTGCTTTTCCAGCCAATCCATTGTTGGCGTGCGGACCCCGACACAGAGGATGCCATCGACTCTGCGATTCGTAAGATCGTTGGCAAGGCCACTCTCCAGAGGAAAATTCATCTCTTCCTGAGAGGCGGCTGTGGGATCATCGGCGGTAAAGTGGAAGGAAAATGCTTCTCGCTCGGCCTCAGCGCGTCGGCGTACCTGATCGACGAGAATGTTCCAGAAGGGTGACCCTCCGGAGACTCGGAAGAAGGACGGATCGCAGATCAAGCAAACTCTGCGGTGCCTAATTCGTGGAGAAACGTAAATTCCGACACCGTGTTTTCGTCGAATGATACGCTGTGCCTCAAGCTCCGATAAGGCGGAATTCAAGGTCGCGACACTGACGCCGAACCGGTCGCGAAGCTGGATGACCGTGGGAAGCTTCGCATCCGGGCCAAGAGTCTCCGCGAGCTCCTCGATCTGGCCGCAGGTTTCCTGCAGTTTTGTTTGACGGATCGGGCGAGGTACCCGACCTTTGGAAATGGTGTTTACGTTTGCCATAGCTGCCGCTTCACTGCGTCACCCAACGGAACCAAACGAGGTAAGTGTTTCAGAACACTAGAATTATACCGGACAAGAAGGCGATTGCACGTCTGCTCTATAAATTGTTCAGAAAATTTTTCGGAGGTGTTGGATACCATGAATGAAAACCGGGCGCGGATCGCTTTTCGTGCGGATGATGCGGGCTCCTGCGAGAGTGCCAACCTTGCGATTGCCGAAGGCATCGGCGCAGGAACCGTTAAGAACGTCTCCGTGATGGCCTGCGGTCCGGCTATCGAGCATGCGGTTTCCCTATTGAAAGACCAAAAGCACATCAATCTTGGACTGCACGTGACCCTGAACGCGGAATGGGAGACCGTGAAATGGGGTCCGGTTCTTCCCGATAAGCATGTCCCGAGCCTGCTTGAGCCGGGAACCGACTACTTCACCGCCTCTCCACGAGTTCTTGGTGAGCGCGGTTTTTCCCTGGAGGAGGCGGTTGCGGAGGCGACCGCACAGCTTGCTCGCGCCCGCTCGCTGGGTCTCGAGATTCATTATCTGGACGAACATATGGGAGTAGGGAGTCTTCCCGGATTGCGATCCGCACTGGCGGAACTATGTCATCGCGAGGGGCTATTACAGCTCAGCACGCTGAACCTGTTGCGTCTTCCGGCAGCCGATAACAAGGACCTTGTGGAACGATGGCTCTCGGCGCTGCGGAATGCCAAGGACGGAGACTATCTTGTGGTGACCCATCCCGGACGTATCGCACCGGACATGGAATCTTTCTATGAGAGAGGCGGGGTGCCGGGAGCTGTCGCACAGGAAAGAGATGCCGAGCGCCGAGCTCTCGCCGATGACTCCCTGCGTGCCGGTCTGGCGGCGCTGGGTATGGAAAGCGTGCGCTTTACGGACCTCAGTGCCGGGCAGTAACACTACGTCGGTCGACGTGACTCCAGGCCCAGAGTGCGGATGCGACGACAAAACAAGCCCCGGCAAATAAACCCACTGCGCTATGCACTCCCACGTGCTCGGAGACAAAACCTATCAGCAGGCCGCCGAGTGGAGTAAGTGCCCCTTGTACCAGCGAGTAGACTGCCATGACCCGTCCTCGCAGGGCATCGGGCACCTCTTCCTGTACTTTCGTATTTGCTGATATAGCGAACGCGATCAGGGCGATGCCGTTGAGCGTCAGACACAGTAAAACGAGCGGGTACGAGCGAGAGAGGGCCAAAAAGATAAGGGCGAGACTCTGCAGGACGATGCCGCCATATACCAGGAGACGCCGGGGAAAACGGCTTCCGATGAATGCCATGCCCAGTCCGCCGACCGCAGCACCGGCCCCCTGTGCCGACATCATTGCGCTGTAACCGCCCGCACCTCGCTGAAGCTCGGTTGACAGCAGAGGAAATATCGTCGAAATCGACCAGGTGAACAGGCTTGCGGCACCAAGGAGTAGGTACACGCGGAGTATGCTGGGGACCTTACCTATGTACGCCAAGCCCTGACCTATCTGGAGGTCCCGAACATCTCTCGGAACAAAGGGGCGTGGACGAATCAGCACAAGTGACCAGATAACCGCGACGAAACTCAGGGCGTTCAGCCAGAAACACCATGTCGCGCCGACTTTAACTAAGGCAGTCCCCGCCAGCACCGGCCCGATGAACCGCGCCACATTAAACCGCAGTGAGTTCAGAGCGATTGCGTTTCCGAGCGCGGTGCGGTCCTCCACAATATCGGCGACAAGCGCCTGCTGGGCGGGCATGTTAAAGGCATTCACAATACCGAGCAGCCCCGCCAGAAGCGCGATGTGCCAGGCACGCATCGGAATCAAGACACCGCTCGCTAGTACGGCCAAACAGGCGGCGAGAATCATGGCGGCAGTCTGGGTAACGAGGAGGGTTGTTCGGCGCGGGTACCTGTCCGCGACCTGTCCACCCCAGATCGCGAAGACTACATACGGAATTGCGCTCGCACCGGAAACGATTCCGAGCCACGCTGCGGAGTGCGTGAGATCATAGACCACCCACTGCTGCGCCACGGTCTGCATCCACGTGCCGATAACGCTAATAAATTGGCCCACGAAGAAAAGCCGAAAGTTTCGAAACGATAGCGCGTAGAACGGGCTTCTGGCCCGCAGTGCCTCATCGCCTGTTAAGGGATCCTCCTCGGGCGTGTCGCTCGATGAGGCTGGTGCTAATTCGCGGTTGGTGATGGTATCGGTTTCGGTGGTGTTCAATCGTTTCGCCTGAGGGATAAATGCCAAATACAGTACGCTCCTTTTAGTCATACCCTAAAATTTCCGGTACAAGCAGGAACGTTTGAACCCGCGCCGCATACCGGTAAAATTGGCGGGTATAGCGCATTCTGAGTGGGAATATCAGAAGCGAAATGTGGCGGAAAAGGAGTTATACAATGGATTTCAAGCAGAAGTCGCTGAGGGATCAGGTAGTCGTCGTTTTCGGGGCGTCAAGCGGGATCGGACGAGTGACGGCGCTTCAGTTTGCGAAACGCGGCGCTTACGTTGTTGTGAGCGCTCGAAGTGAAGAGGGTCTGTCAAGCCTCGTGGGTGAGATAGCGGCGGGCGGGGGGCAGGCGTTCAAGTTCCCAGCCGATGCCAGCCAGTTTGACCAGGTGCGAGCGCTCGCTGCCGCTGCTGCGGAGCGCTTTGGTCGTATTGACACGTGGGTTCAGGTTGCCGGAGTGGGAATTTACGCTCCGTTCGACCGAACCAGCCCGGAGGAGTACGAACAGATCATCGATGTTGACCTGCTCGGTGTCATGCATGCGGCGAAGGCGGCTCTGCCGTATCTTACCGGCTGCGGAGCGGGGACCTTTATCCCGGTGTCGTCGGTCGAAGCAGTGCGTCCGCTTCCGTTTCACAGCGCGTATGCCGCGGCGAAACACGGCGTTCACGGCTTCGTACAGGCCCTTCGACTGGAGCTTGAGCATGAGCGGATGCCGGTCCGTATCACGGAGATTCAGCCCGCATCGATCAACACTCCCTTCTTCAGCGATGCCAAAACTAAGATCGGCGTAAAACCGATGGGCCTTCCCCCGATCTATCCGCCGGAGATGGTCGCTGAGGCAATTATCCATGCGGCAACAAACGCGGACGGCAACGAGGTTATCGTCGGAGGTGCAGGAAAGGCGATGGCTGCCGGTCAGCGACTCTCACCGCGTTTGATGGACAAGATGATCGGCGTCATCGGGTTCAAAGGACAGAAGACACCTCAGCCCAAACCGGAATCTGCACCGAACAATCTGTTCCAGCCTGTTCGCAATGATCGCGTTAAGGGCGATCTGAACGGATTGGAGAAGGCAAGTACGGTTTTTCAGTGGGTATGCCTGGGGAGCACGCTTGCTGCTGCGGCCTACTACGGTGCGCCAAAGGTGAGACAGGGCTACCAGAAGTACAAATCTGACCACAATGACGCAGCAAGTGGGGTAGGAGGTCCAGCAAGCCGTTCTTCCGAAAACACAGTAACAGCATCGCCCAGTACGACGGTGACGCAATCCGCCGTGACACCACGGCCGGAAGTGACAGTTTCAGAAACAAGAACCTTTGACGTTCCCGTCAACCTGCATCCCGTTGAGCGCGCCGCCTGACGGAGTTTGCCAAAGCGGGGTACGGTATCATCAAAGGCGCACTGCGTTCAAAATGAATACCCGTACCCCGCCACCTCCTATTCTTCCTGATAAACGCCAGGTGCTTCAGGAAGCGGACCGCGCCATTCTGGCTCTTTCAGGCGACAGCCATTATCGGCTGTACCGAACGGTCCATCGCTATGCGGAAGCGCTTGCGCCGCTGGACTCTTTTTACATCGGCTTCTGCCAGGAATCCGCGCGAACGATTGTCTACCCCTATAACTTCGACGGACGTGAGTACGACGATCCCAATATAAATCCGTATCTGGCAGGGGGCGTAACCGAATGGATCGTCACCAATCGCCGCTCGTATTGGTCCCGAAGAGATCAAGGTGAACTGCTGCATCGGGGACGGGCATTTGGCGATACCGCGCGCCGTTCGGCTGAGGGGATAGTTGTCCCCATTTTCGAGAAGTCAGAAAAACGTACCCGTGTTTCCGGGCTCCTCTCCGTCCTCTCGTACACGCCGGACGTGTATTCGGAGCAGTCTGTCTGGGCGATTGAATGTCTGGCGGACAGTTTGGCCACCGCCTTGCAGCGAGAGCGGGAAGACGAAGAGAGGCGAAAGCGCCGCTCCCGACTGGCTTGTAGAGCGCAGACAGCCGCTGGCAGTGATCCGAATTCGTCGCTTATCCAAGCGGATGCCGGTACGCGTCTGAAGCGCATTCGACAAGCGGTCGAGAGCCTTCGCGGCCTCATGCTGTCAGCCTCGCCGCCCTGTGACCCAAGCCTCGTCCACGCGGTAGAACAGCTCGCCGAGGAGTGTGAACGCAGCCAGACCGAAATGCTGGAGATGCGCTACCGCCACGCCGCACCGGAAAATCCGCTCTTGCAGTTAACGACTCGTGAACGGGAGGTCGCCGCACTGCTTGCCACAGGTCAGACAAATCGACAGATCGCAGAGCAGCTTTTTGTCTCTGAGAAGACAGCGAAAACACATGTAGGTAATATTATTCAGAAACTGCGGGCTGGTGGCAGGAGTGGTGTGGCTCAGATATTGAGGCCATTTCTGTCTCATCCCTACGCCGATGGCGTAGAGACGCCTCCGCCATCGGCCTGATTCCGTAAATCCTCGTTTGTCCCACAGACAAAGCGCCGATTGCTTCCTAAAATTAAGACAGAGACAAACCACCCCTTATTTTGGAGGCAATTAAATCTATGCGTGATCTCGTTTCACTGCTTCTCGGCGCACCGGTACCTAAGACAGAAACCACTGATCTTTCCCGCTACTTTAACGGATACCGGGGGGCATTCGTTCTCCATGATGTCGCCGGGAATCTGACCATTCGCTGTAATCCGGCACAATGTGCGAAGCAAGTCTTTCCCTGCTCGACGTTCAAAATTCCGAACTCCTTGATCTTTCTGGAGAAGGAAATCCTCCGCGATCAAAATCAGCGGGAGAAATGGGACGGCACAAAGTGGCCTGTAGACGAATGGAACCGCGATCAAACCCTGAAAAGCGCTTACGCGGATTCCTGTGTCTGGTTTTATAAGCGTCTCGCGGCAAAGGTCAGCCCGGAAG
Organism: Armatimonadota bacterium; assembly: GCA_040387315.1. Lineage (GTDB taxonomy): Bacteria > Armatimonadota > Armatimonadia > Armatimonadales > Armatimonadaceae > JACMJB01. Next base: position 6,306 of record JAZKEA010000655.1, read on the forward strand.
TCACTCGCCGCTATATTCAGGCGCTGCGTTATGGTAATGAAAAAGTCCCCGCCGATTTCAGCGACGGCTTGCCGCACTACTGGCTGGATGGGCCACTGCTGATATCGCCCGATGAGCAGATCGCATTTCTCACCAGGCTCCAGCGCGGCGATGTACCCTTCTCCCCACGAACTCAGAGGATCGTCCGGCAAATCATGGTGCAGCAGAAGACGGGCGGCACGGTTCTGCGAGGAAAGACCGGGACCGACGGTAACTGGAACACCGGTATCACTACCCTCGGCTGGTACGTCGGCTACCTAGAGAAGAAAAACAAACCGTATATTTTTGCCGCCAATATCGTGGGCGGCAAAAACCCCAGTGGACGAAAAGCGCGGGAAATCGTCCTTCGCATTCTAAAGGATCAGAGACTTCTATCCTGAACCGGCATCACGGTGTCTTGATTACATCTCCGTAAGCAGAGCGGCAACACGCGCTTCTGTCTCATGCGTCACCCTTGACAGTTCGGTACGCCGATTTGCTTTATAGGCATCCCAGCAGTCGGCCAGGTCGATGGGCGTACCGAGTCGGACGATACACTTGCGAGGTCCGCCGATTTTAGCCTCGCCAAAGCACTCCCGCTCAAGCCGTGTCAGGAGATCCACCATGCGTTCCGCCGTTGGGTTCGAGGCAACATAGCCATCATAGACGGCAATCCAGTTCGCGAGTCTGCCGAGATCTCGAAGAAGGGGGCGGGAGCGCTCCTGCTGAAGCCGTCGCAGCTCCGTATCGTAGGGAGTCGCCTGCCGGGGCTCCTCACGGGTCACGGTTTCGATCACATGGATCAGCGCCCGCATCCGCTCGGGCAGGGTGTCGCCTTTCGGCAGGGCGACACCCGCGGCGGAGGCGACTCGCTGCAGGATCGCCTCTTTAATGGCATTCAGACGGGGAGTCAGGTCCGAACCTGTGTCCTTATCTTTGGGCAGGCGGTACTCGTTCTCCAGGGAGTGCAGCATCGCCTCACCGATGCGCCGGAGGCGTTCGTACTCTGCTCCCGATGCGTTTGGCGTCACTCCGGTGAACTTCTCCAGGCGCAGCAGCGAAGCGCGAATCGCCCCTGACATGTCTTTGACAAACCGGTACTTGATGGCGACGGGAACGATAAAGAGCGAATTATCCGGGGATCCGAGAGCCTCCCCCGTCTCCTCATGAACTTTGCGAACATCCTCCAGTGCCCAAAAGGCGAGCTGGAACACGCCGGTATGGAAGGGGAGCAGCGAATCGTTCTGAGAGTAGATTTCCCCCTC
>JAZKEA010000655.1:7598-16084 GCA_040387315.1 Armatimonadota bacterium
TCGCGCGTCGCTCGAAAACTTGCCCTGTCCACGGTTCCGCGCACCACCGAAAACGCGCCAACCCGGCGGATCACCTTGCCCCATAAGCCGCCAAGATGATCGAACGTTTCGCGGCAGGCCAGATAATGAAACGGTTGCCGGACTGCGCAGGAGAGGTGGAAAAGCAGTGCGGGCTCCGTGTTGGTCGGGTGATTCGGTGTCAGAAGGACCCGTCGATTCGCCAGGCTGCGAAGAAGGTCAAGGTCCTCCGAACGGTAATCTACGCTGACGATTCCCAGCCATGGCAGTATCAGCGGCAGAACGGTCTGGAAAAATCCGTGAACCGCGGGTGTCGGCTGAGCCGATATAAATTCGTCGGGCATAAATACCTCAGTTCACGAATCCTTCTCAACTTCCCTTCATAGGTGCAGACGTGGAAGGGGCAACCTGATCCGCTCCAAGCCAGTTACGGGCGATCACCCCGCGGCTCTGAATCGGCAGTCCCGCGTGGTAAAGGTGCCCCGTATCGCCAATTCCCATGCAGCGGGGGACCGCCCAGGTCTCCGAACGCTGCTCGAAGAAAACCGTCGTGACCGAAGAGGGCGCGAGCCAGATCCCAGACCAGATCAAGGGCAGCGGTATCTCGAGCAGATGGGAGAGAAGCACTCCAGCGAAGCCGCCGTGACAGAAGAGGGCAATCCGTTCCTGGTTCGGTGCGATACAGCGATAGAGGCCACCCTCGCGCTCGTAACCAAGGCTTATGAGGAAAGCATCGGATGCCTCTCGAACCTCCTGCGCACACCCCGCGATAGGGCTCTCCTGGATATAGGGAAACCGCGCGATTCCGTCGTGCGATCTGCAGGCATCCAGGTCGGCACGGATGATTTCGCCTGCCAGATTGAACGGGGCAAGCCGCCCATAGGGACCATGATCTACCGCGGGTGTCTTTAGCTCACAGGTCCAATCGAGCACAACGGGGTCGATACCGGTCGCATCGGCGGTATAGCGAGCGGTATCCTGGGCGCGACCAAGCGGGGACGTGTAGATTCGTGTCAGCTTCTCCCCTGCCATGCGCGTGGAGAGCGCACGGGCCTCCAGATGACCGTGTTCGGTAATCGTATTGTTGGGATAGTCGGGATCGGCGTGACGAATTATATAGAGAAGCATGAAGTGAGAAAGCCTTTACTTTTTTTGCCTGGTGTTCCAGGACCGATTATTGCTCAATAAATAATATTGCAGATGTCCAACCTTTTCCCCCGCAATTTCGATTAAAATAGTGGGACGCTTCTTCCAATGAGGGAATTCCGTCCACCGGAAGGCTATACCGATTCGTGAATTTACGCTCCTGGCTTAACAACCAAAGGCGAAACGACAACTCCCTTTCGTTTGAAGGAGGGGACAGGGCACCCCTGCCGGAAGATGGCGACGAATGCGTTTTGATTGATGCCGCGCGGCAGGGCAATCGAGAGGCATTCGATCTGCTGGTCCGCACGCAGCTGCCCACGCTGCACCGGTTTCTCGCGGGCAGGATCGGGCGTCGGGATGCCGTCGAAGACATTGTTCAGGAGACGCTCCTTGGCGCATGGACAGCCCTGCCGGGTTTTGAGCCGCGGGTCCGGTTTCGCACCTGGCTTCTCCGGATCGCAGCCAACAAAACCGCGGATTATTTGCGTCTGGCGGTCCGGCGCGACCGTTACGAGGAATCGTTAGAAGGCAAGGTAAATGTGACAGCCAGCGAGGATTTGGAGGCGGATGCCGAGCGGCGTGGTATGGTTCGGCAGGCACTGTCTCACCTTTCCGGACCACAGCGGGAAGTAATTGAAATGTACTATTATGCAGAACTCACACTCGCCGAGATTTCGCAGCTCACCGGCCGAAACGTAAACACTGTGAAGTACCAGTTCTACGCCGCACATACGGCAGCCGCTGCAGCGCTGAGGGAGGATAGTGATGATTTTTCGACGAACTTCGGAGCTTCGCGCAGGGCGGCGGGGCACGGCCCATCCGTTAGCCACGAACGCCTCCTCGGGCCAAGCGTTACCTGCATGGTATCTCCAAAAACGATCCGGAAGGCAGGACAATGAGCCAGAATCCCTGCGACGGCACATCACACGATCAGGAACTGATGCTGTACGTCGGGGGCGAGCTGTCGCCGTGGGATCGGTTTCGGGTCGCGTCCCATCTGCGGAGCTGTACCCGGTGCCGGGAACAGCATCGGCTGCTGCTCAGCACGATGCGTATTGTCGCCGCCGAAGTACGCGGTGGGGCGCTTCCGCAATGGGAAGCGCAGGGCGGTTTTGTCTCTGCCTCTGCGCTATCCAGTCGGTTTCATGGAAAGCCTATTGGCAGTGTCCGGCTGGCTACGCTTGCCGCAATCAGCGCCGCCGTCGCCGTGCTTACTTCGTATATGGCAGCGACCTACGGCGACCGTCTGACGACATCGCATTTCGCTCCGCTTTCACGCGTCAGTTCCGCGGCTTCACCTCCCTGTGAGGTGTCGCCCGGCCCGGCTTCCAGCTCCTGTCGTGATTGCGCTTCCCCTACCCCGAAGGTTCACATTCCATAACTTTCGGGCGTTGCCCCTTGTTTCGTGATCACAGAAAGCAAAAACAACCGCGGCCCGTACAGAAGAGTACGGGCCGCGGTTGTTAGTTTGTAGGCGAGCGGCTTACCTGCCGAGCCACTTTTTGATCCGGTAGACCGTGGTATCGCGGTGGAGCTCCGCGATTGCGCGTGTCAGTGGGATTTCCGTCGGGCAGACCTGAACGCAGTTCTGCGCGTTGCCGCAGGAGGCGATTCCATCGGCCTGACTGATAGCCTCAAGCCGCTCATCCGCATTCAGACGACCGGTCGGGTGCGAGTTAAACAGGCGCACCTGTCCGAGAGCGGCAGGACCAATGAAATTACTGTGCTCATTGATCTGCGGGCAGGCTTCCAGGCAGGAGCCACAGGTCATACAGCGCGAGAAGTCATAGGCAAGCTGCTGCTCCCGCTGACTCAATCGTGGTCCCGGCCCGAGGTCGTAGGTGCCATCGATGGGGATCCAGCCCTGGATCTTTTTCAAGTTCTCAAACATCCGGGAGCGGTCCACACAGAGGTCGCGGACAACCGGGAACTTGCTCATCGGGTCCAGGCGCAGTTTGCGGACATTGCCCGTGAGCGGCGCCACCTTATCGATCAAAGCGGAACAAGCCTGCCGGACCCTGCCATTGATCCGAATAGTGCAGGACCCACACACTTCTTCCAGACACGCCTGTTCCCACGCCACCGGGGCGACATTCTGCCCGGAGGCATTGACCGGGTTCTTCTGGATCTCCATCAGAACGGAGATGACATTCATCCGGGGCCGGTAGGGGATATGAAAGGTCTCCTCGTACGCTGTCGAGGATGGGTCCTTCTGCCGCTTTACCGTCACTTCAATGACAACGTTACTCTGTATTTGGGCAAGACGCTCCGGCGACTCACCGCTCGCAGAGACCTCGCGCTCGGTATTTTCACTGCTCTTCGTTCCGGCGAGTGCGCCGGTTAGCATCGGTAGTGCAATCATAATTTCAGACTTTCCAATCCGCGTCTAAAAACGTTCTAGTTAGCGCCGCCCTTGCCCGGTTCGATATCCGCCATGTTTGGTGCGGTCTGTGACATTGCGGTGCCACCGCCCCCATCACGCGGATATCCGCCTGCCGGTGCCGTTGAAAGGGGGTCGTTGACGCCGCTGCCGCCGTTGACTGTCTCCTCGCCGGGGACGACAGACGGTACGGTGCGTCCCGAGCCGTTTCCGTTCCCGTTTTTCAGACCATTGCCATTCAGTGCGGCGGGCTCTTTCACCTTGGGCGCGTCATCGGTGTATTTTCGCGCACGGGGCGTCACCTGGGAGATATCGACGGAATCATAGCGGATTGCAGGACCATCCGGCGTGTACTCTGCCACGGTCGTTTTGAGGAACCGGGCATCGTCGCGGTCCGGGAAGTCGGGCTTGTAGTGCGCCCCACGCGATTCATCACGCTGCAGCGCGCCCTTCGTCATGATCTCCGCCAGAAGCAGCATATTCCAGAGCTGCCGGGTGAACGGAATCACCTGGTTTGTCCAGCCCTGAGCGTCCGCGGTTCCAATGTTGTTGTAGCGCTGTTTAAGCTCCGCGATCTTGCCCATCTGGTATTCCAGGCGCTTATTGACACGGACCACGGTCATATTCTCGGTCATCGTCTCGCCAAGTTCACTCCACAGACGGAACGGGTTTTCATTCCCGCTCATGGTCTTGATCGTCTCGTACTGAGACGTTCGCGCCTTAAGCTGTGCGGCAAACTCAGGATCGGTGCCGTCCGGATGCTTTTCTAGTCCATCCGCGTACTTGCAGACGGCCGGCCCGGTGATCAAACCGGACGTCAGACAGGACAGCAGCGAGTTCGCGCCCAGTCGGTTCGCGCCGTGGTACTGATAGTCGCACTCGCCGACCGCGAAAAGGCCCTGGATATTGGTCATGTGGTAGGGCGCTGTCTCCGGGCTGGAGCCGTCGTTCACCCACAAGCCACCCATGGAATAGTGCACGGCGGGGAAGATACGCATCGGAACATCGCGCGGATCATCACCGACGAATTTCTCGTAGATTTCCAGGACGCCTCGCAGCTTGAGGTCAAGCTGGTGTCGGTCGATATGGGTCACATCGAGATAAACCTGGTTCTGCCCAAAGACGCCGCGCTTTTCGTCGACACACTTCGCGAAGATTTCGCGGGTCGCGATGTCGCGCGGCACAAGGTTGCCGTACTTCGGGTACTTCTGCTCCAGGAAGTAATCGCGCTCGCCTTCGGGAATATTCTCGCCGTGTCGCTTGTCTGCGGGATCTTTCGGGACCCAGACACGCCCACCTTCTCCACGCACGGACTCCGAGATAAGCCTCAGCTTGTCCTCACCGGGAACCGCCGTGGGGTGAACCTGGACGAACTCACCGTTCGCGTACCACGCGCCCTGCTGATACACCGCCCCTGCTGCGGTGCCGGTGTTGATACTGGAGTTCGTGGACTTGCCGAAGACAATGCCGGGACCGCCGGTCGCCAGCACCACGGCATCGCCCGCAAAGGATTGGGTCTCCATCGAGCGAAGATCCTGCGCGATGATTCCGACACACTTCCCGGACCCGCCCTCATCACGGACGATACCCAGGAACTCCCAGAACTCGTACTTCTTGATCTTGCCTGCCACTTCCCAGCGGCGCGCCTGTTCATCCAGGGCATACAGCAGCTGCTGGCCCGTGGTCGCCCCGGCATAGGCCGTGCGGTGCATCAGGGTCCCGCCAAAGCGGCGGAAGTCCAGCAGACCTTCGCTGGTCCGGTTGAACATGACACCCATGCGGTCGAGAAGGTTGATGACGCCGGGGGCGGCATCACACATACTCTTGACCAGGGATTGATTGGCGAGGAAGTCGCCGCCGTAGACCGTGTCATCGAGGTGGATCGCCGGGCTGTCGCCCTCACCCTTCGTGTTAACGGCCCCGTTGATGCCTCCCTGCGCACAGACGGAGTGCGAGCGCTTAACGGGAACAAGCGAGAACATCTCAACGGTTCCGCCCGCCTCAGCGACCTGAACCGCCGTCATCAGGCCCGCGAGACCGCCGCCAACGACGATTACCTTTGCTTTAGTTGGTGCTGCCATAGTCTTATTTCTATCCTTGTCTCGTTAACGTTATGGCGCTGTCGTTGCCGCACCCGTCGATGCCGGGGAATCACTGATCACCCCGCCCGGGCCCTCGACCGGCTTCGCTCCCGGTACCGGCGCGGCAGGAGCGGATGGTAGATTCTTAACGAGATCGTCCACATCCTTATAGACTTCCCGAATCGATTTGCCATAGTCCCGACCGTCCGGACCGACATACGGCTTCTGTGCCAGCGCGTAAAAGTTCAGTGATGTCCAGATGCCAATAACGGCAAGGGCAAAGCCAACACCGGACCACAAAATCGCGCTGATCTTCTGGGCCGTGTCTCCAATGGTAATACCCCAGCGAATACCGAAATTGAAGAGTCCATTCCCAAAGTGAAACGCGGCCGCCGTTATACCGACCACGTAAAACAGAGTATAGAGCGGACTTCCGAAACGCCACATCATAGCGTCATAGGAGATTGCTCTAAAACCCGCTTCGTGTGAGGTCTGCAGTTCGAACAGCTTTTTCACACCCCAGGTATCGACTGTGTGGAGGGCGATATAGACGAGGGCGACAACCCCGGACCATCGCTGAAGCACATAGAGCCAGTTGCGCCGGTAGCCGTAGTGAGCGGTGTTGCCGCCCGGTCCCTGCATCTCCGCTACAATAAACATTCCGTAAATCGCATGAAAGAGGATAGGGATAAAGACAATCGCCCACTCTAAAATCGCGACAAAGGGCAGGTAGCCGAATACCGAAACAACCGTATTAAACTCGGTCCGCCCACGGAGGCTGTAGGAGTTTGCAATGAGATGCTGAATCATAAAGAAGCCGATCGGGAAAATCCCGGTCAATGACATCAGCTTGTGCAGCACGAACGAGTCGCGGAAGCGGGCACGGCTGCCCGGTTGTCCCTCTTTGATTACAGTAGTGGCCATATCAGACCCAAACCCTCCCCAGTTACCCCGCCCTACAGACCTTGTAGATCCGCGGGTAACTCTTAGCGCTATTGTTCCAAAGTTTACCGCCGTGCCATTCAGAAGTAAAGCTGATTTATCGCATAAAGTTTATAAGGAAAGCCTCTTAATGCTCTCGTCTGGAAACAAATGACACCGCAACAATCTGTATTACGTCTGATTGAGACGGAAGTGCTTAGCCAAATTTTTTCTGTTGTCGATCAGTTCAACATCTTTAATGCCGTCGGGATGGTAAGCCAAGAGATCCGTCATTCTACCTTTTTGGCGTTCCTGCTGAACCCGATGGAAGGGCATGGTCTGGGTGAAACTTTTCTTAGCAGCTTTCTTCGCTCCATTTTTGCCGATAGTCCGGGGGACAGTGACCCTACTGAGACTTGGCACCTGAGTGATGCCCGAGTTGACCGCGAATGGAATTTCATCGACATTCGCATTCGCCTACCCAAAGAGCGGGTGATAGTGCTTATCGAGAACAAGGTCTGGACCGGCGAGCATTCCGACCAATTAGCACGTTACTATCAGGTCGCGCAATCTCATCATGTGGGGTGGAAGATCGTCCCGGTCTACCTGACGCCAGGTGGTGCAACACCCTCGGATACACGTTACAAAGCCGTTCGCTACAGTACGGTCGTCGAGTTGTTGGAGCAATTGCTTTCGGGACCGCGTTTTGACGCCATGAATCCCGATGCGCGCGTTTTACTGCGCCATTACGTGCAGTTGATAAGGAGAAATATCGTGGGCGGTTCAGAACTCGAAGAACTTTGCAAGAAGACTTACCTGGAGCACCGTGAGGCCATTGACCTCATCAACAAATATCGCCCTGATACGCAGAGCGATATGCAACAGGTTATCGAAGAACTCGTGTCTGAGACCCAAGGTGTTCTTATACTGCCGCCAATTAAACGGCAGTCAAAAACATATATTAAGAGGTATTGCTTGTTCATTCCGTTAGAGTGGGACAAAACCGTACCAGACAGTGCAACAGGCACTGATAACTGGACAACAAAAATATGTAACTTTGTTGTTTGCAATCAACAAGAAGAAGTATATATTCTCCTGCAAATTCGCCCTGGTCCTGAGGCAGACCGGCAACGGTTTTACCGGATTGCCGAATCTGCAGGTTTGGCGTCTTTTCCATGCGTAACTAAATACGTGGAATTGCGCAGGTGGCATATCATTTCGCCTGCTGACTTTCGTACAACCACTCCGGCAACTCTTCAAGAAATAGTCCGTGACGGCTGGAATAATTTTGTTGCCAACGATCTGCCACAAGTAGTCGAGGTCTTCAGGAACGGGCTGAACCGCCAGACGTATTAGAAGTCGAGTGAATATCTGATATGCTATTTATAAGCATAACGGAGCAAACATTCATGGACCTTGAATCACTGCGGATTTTTGTCGACCTTGCCACCACCCGCTCGTTCTCGAAAACGGCGGAGCGTAACTTCCTGTCGCAGTCGGCGGTTTCGCAGCGGATACGGTCGCTGGAAGGGGAGTTCGGGCAGATTCTGGTCGAGCGGGGGAAGGGGCGACCGGGCGCACAGTTTACGGAACCGGGCCTTCGTCTTCTGGAAGGAGCACGGGAGATCATCGGACGCGCCGATGCGCTGCGGCGCGAGATTGCTGAAATGGGCGGGACGGTAGGGGGTACGTTGCGAGTCGCGACCATCTACTCCATAGGTCTTCATGCACTGACGCCGCGCCTTACCGCTTTTCTGGCGCAGTATCCCCAGGTCAATCTGCACCTGGAGTACCTTCGGACGGACCGTATCTACGATGCGGTCACGGGCGGCGCTATCGATTGCGGTATTGTGGCAATGCCACGAGAGCGTCCGCAGATCGATATCGTGCCGCTCGAGAGCGAACGCATGGTGATCATACTCCCTCCCGGTCATCCCCTG
>JAZKEA010000656.1:0-4893 GCA_040387315.1 Armatimonadota bacterium
CGGCGATTCCACCGGCACCGGCAGTGGGATGAGCGGTACCAGTGGGTCCACCACGGGCGGCGCGACAGGCGGAACGGGTTCGGGCACCATGGGTTCGGGCACCATGGGTTCCGGCACCATGGGCAGCGGCACTTCGGGTTCCTCCGATTCGACAGGAGCGATGGGAACCTCCGGCGGAACGACGACCGGCAGTATCACCGGGGATGATACCGCGCCGGGCACCTCTTCCAGCAGCACTCCCGGCGCCGGAATGGGCAGCAGTGATACCAGCGCGACCGGCTCCAGCACCGGAACATCCACCACGAGCAGCAGCGAAATGGCATCGAACAGAGACGATGACGATGATGATCGCGGCGGCAACTGGGGATGGCTCGGGCTTCTGGGTCTCGCCGGTCTTGCCGGTCTGCGAAAACCCGCGCCGACCGTGGTCCACAACCAGGACAACCGCGAAACTCCGGTTCGCCGCTAAACACAAAAGGACCTTACCGAATGTCGACCACCTTGATTGAGCCGCAGGACCCCAGGGAACAGGGACCGAAGCCGGAGTACCCGCAGGAGCAGATCGCTCCTCCGGGCACGGAAGCGGAAATGACGCCAACCGCCGACCACGGAGAAGATACTTACGTCGGAAATGACCAGCTTCGGGACCGCGTCGCGCTTATAACCGGCGCGGACAGCGGGATCGGGCGAGCCGTCGCTCTTGCCTATGCCCGTGAGGGCGCTGATGTCGTTATCTCGTACCTGAACGAGGAGGAGGATGCCAGGGAAACGGAACGCCTCGTGACGGAGGCGGGCCGTCGCGCCCTGACAATCGGCGGCGATATCAGCGAGGAGGCGCACTGTCAGGAGATCGTCCGCCGGGCGGTCGAGCAGTTCGGGCGCATCGATATACTCGTCAATAACGCCGCTTTCCAGCGCACGTACGAGAGTATCGAGGAGATCCCGAGCGACGAGTGGGAATACACCTTTAAGACGAATATCCACGCGATGTTCTATCTTGCCAAGGCCGCGATTCCCCACATGAAGCCGGGCAGTGCGATCATCAACACGACCTCTATTCAGTCGTATCAGCCCAGTGCCAATCTGCTGGCCTACGCGACGACCAAAGGCGCGGTAACGAACTTTACGAAAGCGCTGGCGGCATCGGTCGCGGAACGAGGGATTCGGGTAAATGCGGTCGCTCCGGGACCGATCTGGACGCCGCTCATTCCCTCCACCATGCCACCGGAAAAGGTGAAGAGCTTCGGCAAGACAACGCCGCTGGGTCGGGCCGGACAGCCTGCCGAACTGGCGCCGGTTTATGTCCTGCTGGCATCTCAGGCGGGAAGCTATATCACGGCTCAGGTCTACGGGGTAACCGGCGGCGAGCCGCTGATCTAACGGACAGTAAAGCAACGGAAATTAAGGGTTAAGGAAAGCATACGAATGACGGCGCGAACCACTCCGAATCGGGATCTTGAGCTTGACAGCGGCGGTTTCGGTCGCCTGGACATCAGTGATCTGGCAGACCCGGCCCCGGACAGCGACCGCGGGGTTTCGGCAGCCGCTCCCCGCGCCTGCGACTGGTGCGAAGAAGCGCACTCAAGCGGCGGTGACTACCTTGTGGTCGCGGACAATCGTCATTTTTTGATCTGTCCAACCTGCTGGGGGCGTTCCGCGGCCTATGTGGAACTTCGGCAGTATGGTGTCACCCATGACACCGCTCTGGGTAAGCTGATCGCGTCCTAGCCGGGCCTTTCCCTTTCCATTAAAGAGAATCAAGAAGAGCAAGGAGATAGATTACACGATGTTTTTTCACGATGGGGGAAACCTGCAGTACACGGTTCGAGTTGACAAACCGAGCCCGTTCTTCGCCAAAATGCTTCAGCAGGCGATTGGTGGTGTGGAGGGGGAGATACGGGTCGCGCTCCAGTATCTGTTTCAGTCCTGGGGAAATCGCGGCCCGGAGAAATACCGCACCATGCTGATGGAGACCGGCACGGAGGAGCTCGCGCACATCGAAATGCTGGCGACGGCGGTCGCGCTAAATCTTGAGGGAGCCGGCGCGGAGCTTCAGGAACAGATGGCGCGAAAACCCGACGATTGCCGCCGTTCTGGGAGGCATGAGTCCCCGTCAGTACCTTTCGGCGGGTCTCGCGGCCCTGCCCGCCGATGCGGAGGGAGTTCCCTTCGACGCCTCGCATGTCTATGCCAGCGGCAATATCGCGGCTGACATGTACGCAAATGTGACGGCGGAAGCGACGGGGCGCGCTCTGGCGACCCGCCTTTACCACATGACCGACGACCCCGGTATGAAGGATATGCTGTCCTTCCTGATCGCCAGGGATACCATGCATCAGCAGCAGTGGCTTGCTGTCCTGGAGGAGCTCGGAGGTTACGAGGGCTGTCTTCCGATACCCAACAGCTTCCCGCAGGCGAAAGAGAACCAGGAGTTCGATTACACCTTTGTCGGCACGCACATCAGCGGACAGGTACAGGTCCAGGGCCGCTTCACTGAGGGGACGTCGCTGGACGGCAAAGGGCAATTCAATGCCCGTCCCGCCGAACCTGTGGGCGGAAAACCGAGGCTCGGACCGCCTGACCCGGCGGGATTCGCCCAGAAGGAACAGATGGTTGGCGTTGGCGGCATGGCTGCCAAAGCCGCCGCTGCCATCGACAACCTGACCTCCTGACGGCCGGCAGCTTCGGCCCTCGATCTCCCGGTGACCATTCCGTGGGTTGAGGGCCGTTCTCGTCTGTGAAACATGCATTCCGATAAACAGACCTTTTTGACAACAGAGCCATCCGCGCCGCTCGCGAAGGTGGTTGAACGCAACATCGAGGCGCTGATGGAGCGGCAGCAGCGCCTGGAGCGTCGAAGCTCGTTTCAGGATCGGCTCGCGGACCGCGTCACCGCATTCGTCGGCAGTATGCGGTTTGTTTATCTGCATCTCACCGTTGTTATTCTCTGGGTCGGGATAAATACGGGCTGGGTCCCCGTGGCTCCGCGTTTTGACCCGACCTTTGTGATTCTGGCAACGGCGGCATCCGTCGAATCCATCTTTCTTTCTACATTTATTCTGATTTCCCAGAACCGGATGCAGGCCGCCGCCGACAAACGAAGTGACCTTGATCTGCAGGTCAGTCTCCTTGCTGAGCACGAGGTGACCCGCCTGATTACGCTTGTCACCGCGATGGCCCAAAAAATGGGCATTGAGGAATCACACGACCCGGAATTGGGAGAACTTGCGCGTGATATCGCCCCCGAAAAATTGATGGATGCAATGGACGCTGTGGAAGTGTCCGGGTCCTGAGCGACTACAAACAGCCGTCAAGGGGCAGGGATTTCTGCGCGGTAACATAGGTGCATGGAATTAACGCAGGAACCCGACCGGATCGCGGTCTGGACGACCACCGGGCGCAGCGACAGCGCCGCTTCTGTCAGCTTCGCACGGGCTGCCTCCGGCGGGCTCGCCGTGCGCATCACCGCACCGGGTGTGCCGCTGGTTCGGGTCGCCCTGCGCTGGAACCGCCCGCTGCCCACCCGTCCTGGAGTCCTCGGTGATGCCTGGGAGCGAGGCTATGGTGATCTGGAGTGGCGAGGCATCGTCGCCGAACGCGCCCTGCCCTGGTACGCGCTGGTCACGGATGAGGACACAGGGCGAACCGAGGGGTTCGGCGTCGAGACCGGAAAAGCAGCGGGTGCGCTGGCCTCCTGGCGCGTGGACGACGGGGGAATCACCCTCGTGCTCGACACGCGCTGCGGCGGATCGGGCGTTCTGCTTGGCGACCGGATGCTCCACGCGGCGACGGTGCACTTCGTTTCCGGCGACGAGTCCTTTTCCACCGCTCAGGCGCTCTGCCGAAAACTCTGCGCCGCGCCCCGCCTGCCGTTTCTGCCCGTTTATGGCGCGAACGACTGGTACTACATCTACGGCAACAACTCCGCGGAAACGGTTCTTCGGGATGCCGCGATTACCCGTTCCTTATCGCCATCCGTCGTCAATGCCCCGTTTCAGGTGATCGATGCCGGGTGGTTTCCCTCCGTGGGCTGCAACGGCGGACCCTATCATACGGGAAATGATAAATTCCCGGATCTGCCGGGACTCGCAAGCGAAATCAAGGCGCTGGACGTTCGCCCCGGTATCTGGATTCGTCCCCTCCTGACGACGGAAAGCCACCCTGCTGACTGGTTTCTGCCGGGCGGCACCTACCTTGACCCGAGCGTCGGCGGCGTTCTCGATCTGGTACGGGAGGATGTGGCCCGCCTGTCTGGCTGGGGCTACGAGCTTATCAAGCACGACTTTACGACCTTTGATGTGGTCGGGAGGTGGGGCTTCGAGATGACCGACGGTCAGATGGCGAAGGACGGCTGGGCGTTTGCGGACAGCTCGCGCACCACCGCCGAAGTTCTATACAGTCTATACACGGCGATTCGGGAAGCGGCGGGGTCCGCGCTCCTGATCGGGTGCAACACGGTCGGTCACCTTGGCGCGGGGCTGTTCGAGCTGCAGCGGACCGGCGACGATACCAGCGGAAAGCACTGGGAGCGGACCCGAAAAATGGGGATCAACACCCTTGCCTTTCGGATGCCGCAGCATAACGCGTTTTTTGCCGTGGATGCCGACTGCGTAGGGCTGACTCGCGCCGTCCCGTGGGAGAAGAACCGGCAGTGGCTGGACCTGCTCGCCCGGAGCGGAACGCCGCTCTTTGTCTCCGCGGACCCCGAGGCGCTGGGAAGCGACCAGCGCGATGCCCTGACGGAAGCGTTCGCCCAGGCCGCGACCGTGCAGGACCCCGCCGTGCCGCTCGACTGGCAGCACACGACCAGCCCGCGACACTGGCGCTTCAGCGACGGCACCGAAACGGTCTACGACTGGTCAGAATACTCGGGAGCGTTGCTCCCGTGTCCTC
>JAZKEA010000657.1:0-2375 GCA_040387315.1 Armatimonadota bacterium
AGCCGTAGGTTTAGTACGGGAGTCGTTCCCGCCAGGGAACCCAAGCCGGAGGCTTCCACCGGAGGATTGTAATCCCCGACTAAAAGCGGGCTACTACTACGTAAAGGAATTGTTATAAATAGCGCGTGAACATCATCTTCAGCATGTTTCCGAAGTTCTATCAGGGCGCGAGCGTCGGAGAGCTTGCCGCCCTGGTGCGGCACGTCGGACTCGACACCTGCAACGCCGTTATCCGTGATGGGTTCTGGGTCAGTGAGGCATCGCTTGCCGCCGACCTGCCCCGGTTCGTTTCGGCGATGGCGGCGGAAGGTCTGACCGTCCGCTTCGCCACCACGGGCTACTCCGCCGCGCAGCTTACCGCGGACCCGTCGCCTCTCGCGATACTCGCTGACAGCGCGATCACCGAGTTCCGCATGGGATATTTCAAGGAGTCCGATGGCGATCCGCGCCGATCCCTGGCGAGGGCGCGCGAAGAGCTTGAAAAACTGGCGCCGCTCTGTGAGCGGGCCGGTATCCGGGCGGTCTACCAGGTGCACCACGGGACGCTGATTCCCGGTCCCTCGGCGGCATGGCAGATCGTCGAGGGTCTTCCCTCCCGCTGGATCGGCGTCGAGCTGGACCCCGGCAACCAGACCCACGAGGGATTCGAGGAGTGGGGCCGCTCCTGCCGCCTGCTCGGCGAATATCTCGTGGCGGTGGGCATCAAGGACAGCACGCTCTTCCGCGATCCCGCCCGCACCCATATGCCCGACAAAGGATGGACGCGCCGCTGGTGCCCGCTCCCCGACGGCGTCACGAACTGGGAAGCCGTGCTGACCGCTCTGGATGGGGTTGATTTTGCCGGTACCTTTGTTTTTATGCCGTTCTACCATGAGCGCGAACCCGAAAAGAGGACGCAGTCTTTGAAAGAGGAGGTGGCTTTTCTGCGTGCCCGGATGCAGGCGGTCACGCGAAACCAACCATGACGAACTATAAAATCGCGCAGCTGGATGATATCCCTGCAGTTCGCTGCCCGTGCGGCTGGACCCGGCGCGCCTTCACCGAACCCGACAACCCGGTCGCGACCATGCACATGGTGGATATACAAACGGATGCCCAAACCCACTATCACAAGAAGCTGACCGAGATCTATCTGGTGCTGGAGGGAGAGGGGCATCTGGAGCTGGACGGCGAGATGATCCCGGTCAAGCCGCTGAGCGCGATCCTGATCAAGCCGGGATGCCGTCACCGAGCCGTGGGCGAGATGCGCATCGTCAACATTCCTGTGCCCGCCTTCGACCCCAGCGACGAGTGGTTCGACTGAGACAGCGGCTCGGAACCCCGTTTAGGAAATTACCCGACATTTCCACACGTGATTCCGGAAAATCGTTATAATTGCGGTATGACACAACACCATCCGCATCACCGCCGACTGCGGTCGACGGCTCCCGCTTCTATGGCTCTGGTATCCGTTCTGCTCGCTTCCGGGGCGGCACCCGCTCTCGCTTCCGCGACGCAGGAGGGCGAGAACGTTTATCCGAAGCCCGATCCCGCGAAGAAGTTCGCCGCGCTCAAGATCTACCAGCCGAACGGCAGCCCGCTGCGCCTGCCCAGGGACGACTGGGAAGGAGCCCGAAAGCGCCTTGCCGCCAGCCCCGACCTGAAGAAGTGGGTCGCCACACAGCGGGCGGATACCGATGACTGGATGGCGAAGCGCCGGGACCGCGTCGAGTGGATCTGCGGCTGGTACCACGATTTCGTCAGCCCCAAGGACGGCTCCCACCTGACGTTCACGCCCGACGAACCCGGCGAAAACACCCTCAGCAGTCCGTCCGACCCGAGTGTCAAGCTGACACCAAAGCTCCATGCCGCCTGGGTCTTCGCCTTTCGCACGCGCCATGTCCGTCAGATTGAGTCCGCGGCGAAGCTGTACCGGCTGACCGGAGAGCGCAAGTACGCCGACTGGGCGGCGGGTCAGATCGACTTCTACTCGGATAACTATGCCAAATGGCCCAAGCAGTCCGACCGCGCGGGAACTCATTTCATGTGGCAGAGCCTGGATGAGGCCGTCAATCTGGTGTCGTTCGCCAAGGCCGCGCGTGACCTCGGCGACTTCGCCACGGGCGAGCGTCGGCAGAAATGGTTCGTCAATCTGTTTCAGCCCGAAGCGGTTCTTCTCAGCAAAACCATGCTGACGATCCACAATATCTCCTGCTGGCATCGGTCGGCGGTGGGCTGTGTAGCCGTTCTGTATAAGAACGAGGATCTGTGGAAGTCCGCGGTTGAGGGACCATTCGGCATCAAGGCGCAGATGGCGAAGGGGGTCACCAGCGACTATCTCTGGGACGAACAGTCGCTCGGCTACAACTCCTATGTTGTTTCTGCCCTGCTCCCGT
>JAZKEA010000658.1:0-6119 GCA_040387315.1 Armatimonadota bacterium
CATATCTAGCCGACGCCGATATAGATCTCGTTTCATTGAGCAGCGCCTTAATTATCTCGACCCAAGCGATTGAGAGGGTGGTTTCGCTGACCGCGTGCAGCAGTGACAGCACCAATGTATAGAACCGATCTATCGCACGGATCTTAATTCGCGACAGGGCAGGAAATTTCGTTTCCACTGCGTACCAGTGTGGCTCGCGACCGTTCCAGTATTTTACTTTTCAAGGGTCTGCCGCCTCACGAGAAACCTGTAGAAAGTCCGCATCTGAACCATATCAATATATAAAGGTATTGACAATATCTTTATATATTGATATGGTTACACCAGAGAAGAAGTAGCCAGAAACGCGATGAAACGCATCCACAAAGTTCGCACCAAGCAGATGTTCCGCAACTTGAAAAACGACCTCCGCACCGAGTTCCTGGCAATGGTCCATATAGCCGCCCGGGAAGTCGGCGCCTTGATCGGGGAGCTGATGGTCGGGGTGTGGGAAGGATTGATGGAAGCACTGACAGGTCCTCAGAAGCCGGTTCGCCGCCCCTACCGGGCACGGCGGCGATGAACCGCGTAAGCCCCTTATCATTTTTCACCAATTTGAACGCCACCGTATGGAACCCTTAGAACCCTTAGAACCCTTAGAACCCTTAGAACCCTTAGAACCCTTAGAACCCTTAGATTCACCTGTTCTCCGCGACATCGACACGTTTGACAGGAATGCCGTTGAGGCTTATCTGCTCGACCTCCTTGATGAAGCCTATGAAAACTACTGCAACGCCCAGGATTATGATCCGAGCAATTATCTCGAACCCCTAAAAGCCGCCGAGTACAAAGCGCTTCTGGACCGCGAGGCACTTCTTCAGGGACTCAGGTACGAGCCCAAGTACCCGTAATCCATAACCGCCGGGGCTATGGGCATCGTCCTTCCGGTTCGCCACGGGACTTCGGCTTGGCACCGGGCACTCGCCCGTGTATGATCGCGGCATGAAGACCGCAGTTCTCCAAAAGGAAATGGTATGGATATAGTATGGATGTAGAAACGAGACGGTTCATCGAGGAGCGGCTGCTGACGACCCATGAGGTGGCGCAATTGCTCCAGGTGCCCGTCGTGACCGTGCACCAGTGGATGTCGCGCGGGAAGCTGGACTACGTCGTCAAGGGGAACAGCTCACTGTTCGACCGAAATGACGTAAAGGACTTCGAGCGCCCGGGAACTCCCGGTAAGCCTGGTCGGAAGCCGAAGTCCGCCGATGCCCCACTGCCCGAAAGCGCCGCCTCCCTTTCTACGCAATCGTAGAGAACTTGTTTCCGGGTTTCCGGTTCGCTTCTTAAAAAGAGCCCGACGCGTGATGCGCCGGGCTTTTGGAATGTCTCGATCCTATATTCTACGGTCTCGCTCCGACCATCGATTCGACCTCCCCCTGAGTCAGGTGCCGCCACCGGGGCGAGACGAACCCCTTGCACCGATCCCAGTGGAGCGTCACCAGGGAAAACCGCTCCGGGGCGATGCGGCACGCCCCGTAATGCTCGATCACGGTCAGCCCGGCTTGGGGCCGCTCCAGAAGCCGGTAGATCTCGGTCGCGATGACCTCGATCCTATTCGTAACCGACGTGCCGGGATTCGATTCCATTTCTGTGGCTACCAGAACGGGAGCAATGCCCTTCCCGTCCGGTCCCTCGTAAACGCAGACCCGGCAGAGCGACGGGCAGCCGTGGTAACCCCGATATCGGAGAACCGTATTGAGCGTCTTCCTCCGAGCCGTCATCCCTTGTTATCCCGGAGCGGCAAGCCCCTTCCCGGCGGCAGCACGCACAGCAGGCAGGAATCGGCCTCTTCCTGAGTCAGGTGGTAGACGAGAAGTTCGTCCCTTCCCGTCAGCACCGCTTTATACATCCGGTGCCAGCCGTCCGCGAGTTGCGACTTCCCATTGAAGGGGACGAAGAGCAGCGGCTCGGACAGGTCGGCATGGAGCGCGTGTTCCACGTCCAGTTCCGGATACCGCCGCTCTATCTCGCCGAGCGTGATGCCGTGTTCCCTTGGGGAGAAGGTGAGCAGCTCCCCGCGCGCTTTCGCCAGCCGCATCCCTTCCGACACGTTCCAGTGGTACTGCCACCCATCCTCATCCTCAAACGAGTACACCTGGTCGCCGAGGTTGCCTACCTTCAGGATGAGGGCCGCCTTAGGCATTCCCGGCAAGCCGGTCGCCGCTTTCCCGTTAGCGTTCATGTCACGAATCCTTTCCGAAGTCTTTCCCGGTCATGCCGCCATCCCGAGGGCGCGGCGGCGGAGAGCGGCATCCGTGGGGGAGCCTGAAGCCGTATCGATGAGCACGGCGGCACTCGCCTCCAGCTCAAAGCGCCCTTCGCCGGGAAGCCGTTGCGCCACTTCCGTGAACGCGTTGACGAGCCCGTAGGCCGTGTCAGGTGCCGCTTCCCCGTGCAGGGCGAAAAGCACCTGCTCTCTAACTGTCTGCGTCAAGTTCCACGCCTCACCCAGGACAGTGACCGCGTGGATCGGATCGGGAACCGGGGTTCGCACGCCAAGCGCCATCTGCTCCAGGAATCCGGCCGCAACGACGACCGCTTCCCGCAGAGCCTCATCGAGCAAGGCGGCGAACCGCTCCGGCGAGACGAAGAAGTGCCGCTGCCTCAGCAAGCTCCGGCTGTTCACCTTGCGGATCAGGCCGTTGCTGCAGATGACCCGGTAGACGAGCGCGTCCACGGTACATGCCCTCAAGCCGATTTCCGAGTTGCTGACGTGGATGCCGACGCATAGCCGGTCGTTCGGCAGCACGTCCCGGTAGATGTTTGGCTGTACGAGCCGCAGGTGGAACGACTCGTCCGTCAGCTGGACCAGTCCGACGCCGTACGCGCCGCCGTTCACCAGCGGCAGGAGGGCGTCCATGACCTGCCGGTTGTCGAGCCTACCGTAGCGGTCCGACAGCACGCCCCGCGCCTTCGTGCCCCGGGAGCGCACGAGCCAGGCGGCATCGGGATCGCTGTCCGCCGCCGAGAGCCGATGCCCGATCCTGGATTGTTCGAGCCAGTGGTTGAGGTTGGCATCGAGCAGCTTCGGAGGGCACTTCGCCATGTAGCTGGCGGGCAGGCCAAGCTTGCGGCAGACCTGCGACAGGGCTACCGACGTGAGCGATAGGCCCCCTTCACTTACATCCGTTTCGATCAGCGGAGCGGTCAGCCGCCCCTGTTCGAAGGTGACATCCTCGCATCGGACGCGATAGTCGCGTTTCTCCCGGTCGTCTGTCTCTACCTGGTCGCGCACGTCGTCCAGGGTCTTCGTGAAGTGCATATTTCTTTCCGTCCTTCCGCACAAGATTTTCAAGGTGCGGGGCGAGCGTAGCCGCCCTGGGCAGGAGGGGCAACCTCCGTTGCACGGAAGGGTGTGTCCGGAAGTTCGCGTGCGTATAGGTTCAGAGAATAACCTCAGAGAATAACCTCAGAGAATAACCTCAGAGGGTGCCGTTCTCAGGCAATCGGCAGATACGGTTGGAACGCTGAAATCCAACGTGATCGCGCCTGAGCTGCGTATAGGCGCGATCGAGAAGCAAGGCATGGTCCTCCGGTGGCTCGCCTACCTGTATACAATCTAGCCACAGAAATGATGCGGATGCTGCGGCTCAGTAGTGAGCGAAAAAGGGGCTCTCTAGCAGCGATTCTAGCTCTCCTGACGTCACGTAGAGTTCGATGGCACCCTCGTGTGTGATGACGCTGCCTACCGGCACGCGCCAACCGTCAGGCTTTGGTCGGATCGAGTAAAACATCGGATCTTCCAAGCTTCCGTCACCAAACTGCTCGAGCAGCGACACCGAATCAATCTCACGGCGCATGTCTTCCGTTATCGCGAAATAGAGGCGGTCGGCTACCGTGCCAGGCTCCTGCGAGTATGGGAACCTTTGCCGTGCGGAACGTTCTTCCAGGAGCGACGAGGCGAACCGCCGCAGGAAGCGGTCGCGCGTACGATCCGCACCTTCCACGACGCTGAGCGCCATCAGGTCCGCGCGCTCCAGTATGAATGCACGGACCAATGGTTCCGAGGGATGCCTCTTGTCGATGCGTACCCTGATCTCCCTACGAATCTCCGTCTGGGCGTCTGAACTCATTTCCTGGCAGGCGTTTGGCACTATTTCATCCTTGAACCGTAGCTCCAAATCGCGCCTGCGTCCAGACAAGGGGCACATGCATCAGGCCGCTCCGTAAAGGGATTTGACCCGCCGGAGTGGAATGGGATGCTATCTTTCGTTGCACGGAGGCAGGTATGAATGATGGAGATCAGATCTCTCGGCGGGAGTTCGTACAGAAAGGCATCGGCGCAGCAGGGGGCGCACTGGTCTAGGCTGGCGCCGGATCGCTCGCCGGCTGCGGGGGAGGCGGTTCTGCGGAAGCGACTGGCGTGCAAGGGGTGGCGGGCGGCCTGACCTTTCTCTCGATGCTTCGTCAGGAGGGAGTGTCCGATTATGTCGATTTGGTTTCCGGAAGATCGCTTGGTTCATGCCCTCAGATTGATTCTCGGGTTCCCCATGGCAACGGCGATGACCTTGGCTGCATGATGGCGTTCGAAGTGATCGAACGGGACGCGTTTATCGATCCCGACGACGTCACTCCAGGCCTGCCGCCACCGACCCAGCCTCCTGCGGAGCCTCCAGGCAATGGGACTCCTCCGAATAATCCGGGTCAGGTACCCGGGCGTGCCGAGCCGTACAAGAGGAAGTTTCCTGGCTTTTACGTTTTTGCCGGGCGCATAGATTCCCACTACCTATCGCCGTGCGTCGAGCAGGATGTGCTCCACACGCACGTTACTATCAAGCGGTACGAGAACACGCCTGATTCGGAGGCGTGGTTCCATTTCCACGTAGGACTTTACCGGGATGGCGCCAATAGGTGCTACGTGCTGTATGACAGCAAGCACAAATGGATATGCCTTAAGGTATGCATTTCGGACCAGAGCCCCCTTGAGGCCGTCCAGGAAATCATGAGCCAGGCGCTCAGCCAGGGTTTCGAGGCGGAAGGGATTCAGGCTCGGCCATGGGTAATTGCCGCCGCAGCCCTGATCTTGGCCGTCGTCTTGGTACCGGTCCTTTGACGGAGCGCTCGGCTGTATTATTGGACGCGATGCCTGGGTAAAATCATCCGGAACCGTCCAAGCGCTGCGGGGCAGCGGAATGTATCCTTGTCGGATCCTGGCACGCGGCCAGCAAAGTCTGATAGGTCCGCTCAGTAAGGCCGTCGGTATCTATGCGCGTCCGACGGCCTATCGAATCGACGCTGAACAATTCCGTCCGCCGCATCCGGTCACCGCTCCCTTTCTTAGGCGCGACATGGTGTCCAGAATCACCGGAGTATTCCTTATCTAGTTTTCCGCTGTGTCCGATTTTAGGAAGATTTTTGTAACCGGTTTCTGTTGTCGAGAAGTGTTTCGCGAGTCGCAACTGCCGGCTCCGCGTGATAGCCATGAGTCTCACGTTTTGTTCCTGATAAGTTGCCTCACACAGTGGGAGGTGACCGGTTCAAGGCGGTAATGCAGCCTGTCCCGTGACCTGCGACGCCTTTCCGCAGGGCTTCGCAGCAGATTCCCCGATCCGTCCTCAATGAGGATGAGTCCGGACCGGGCGAGCCCGTCGACGGCCCGGCTCACGGCATCCAGGCTCCGGCCCGTACGGTAGGCGAGCTGCGAGCGCGCGATCCAGTCCCGCTCCTTCTTCCACCCTCTTGTCTGCCGGATCACGACGACGAGGACCCGCCATTCGGTGTCCGTAAGCCACGGCATTATTTCATCGATGTACGCGCAGGGCACCGGCACGAAGGGTGCCGACTCGCCGCTCATTCGGCACCCTTTGCCGGGCCGCTTCCCGGACGGAGTCGCACGCCGGGGCGGGCTTCCTCGGCGGCGATGGCGCGCTCCAACCGAACGCGGGCGGGCGCCTCGAAGCGGTTTTCGATGGCACGCACGACGAACCGGGCGGGCGAACGGGCTCCGCGGTCCCCGAGCCAATCCAGCTGCTGCAGTATTTCCGCAACCGGGTGGTCGGACAGGAGCCGGTTCGCCTGCGCCTCCGAGACGCCCAGGGCGGTGAGGCGGCGGCGCGCTTCCGTCGTCTCGGACCCCT
>JAZKEA010000658.1:6129-8340 GCA_040387315.1 Armatimonadota bacterium
GTTCCCGATTCGGAGGGCGATGGACCCTTCGACTTCGGCGCGCGGACGGCCGTACGCCTGCCGGCTGTGTTCGATGACGGTCTCGCGCGACGCGTACACTCCTGCCTTGGGCGGAGGCGCGTCGGGTTCCGGAACCGCGATTTCCGAAACGATGGCTTCCGTCACCCGGTACGCGCCCGCCCCGCTTTCCAAATAGGCGTGCCGCACGATCCGCTCGCCCTGCCACCGGAACGCGGCCAGGCGTCCCATGCGCGAGCGGACGACGGCTTCCGGCAGCCCTAACGCCTCGGCGAGCTGCGCGACGGTCGGGCTGACGCGGCCGTTGGGCGTGAGGAACGTCAGCATCAGCAGGAGCGATTTGGTTTCCCGGTCGGGAAGGGCGCGGAGCAGGCCAGATGTCCTCAGGGCGGGCGTAACGACCAGCTTCGCGGACGGGGTGAAGTGCCCGTTCGGCGCCGTATCCGTCCGATGCTGCTCGATCACGAACGGGGCGTTCCATTCCGATGTCGCCCGAGGCTGAAGGGGATGCGGCATGGCTTGATGGCTTAATGGTTCATCTCATTCGGTGCGCCCGGTCCGGGTTCAGGAACGGACCGTGAGCGTCACGGTGACGCTAGTTTCCCCGGAAGCCGCCGCGCCTCCGAGCGACCAGCGATATCGCGACCCGCGCCCGCCGCTCGCGGGTGAAGGTATGCGGGGCGGGACGGTGGGACTGTTTGTTGACACTCCGGACTGCGGGCCGTTGGCCGCCAGCAGCCTGCGGAGCCGTTCCCCATCGATGCGCCGGACGCGGGGCAGTATCCGTCCCGGCCCCTCGCAAATCTCGACGACCGGGGATATAGGACCCGAGGTGATCAGGATCGCCTCGTCGGCCCCATCCCGCAGGGCTACGCCGCGCAGCTCGTCCACCATCCGCTGGTAGACCCACGCGTTCCGGCCGAACTGCTTCAAGAGGACGATCACCTTGCGGCGGACGGCTCCCTGGCGAATGAAGCACAGGAGGTCGTAGCCGCCCTCCCCGTTCCTGCCACCACCGGTAGCGCGCCCGACCAGCCGGACATCTTCGTATCCCATGCGTGACAGGAGATCGGCAACCCGGCGGGCGAAGTCGGCGAAGGGGAGTGCGACCAAATCCTCGTGCTCTGCGGCCCGTCCTTTCGCGCCGAAGCGGCCGATCCCGTTCTTTTTGGTTGTCGTCATAGCGATGTCGTTACGCTTTTCGATGGTTCAGATGGTATCTGTGAGCCTGGCGATACGGACCAGGAGCCCGGTACCGCGCCCCTCCATTCGGGCCGAAGCCTGTCGCAGGAGTCATCCCAACTCCAGGGCGGCAGACAGCCAAAACAGCCGCACAGCTCGCAGGCCGACGGGGTCGGGTAGGTCCCGTCGGTGGTGAACAGGTCCCGGGCATCGACGGGTTTCCGCATCTGCCGTGAAACTGCGGCGGTCACTTTCTCAACGAGCTTGTAGGAGGGGTTCGTCGTACCCCGGATGAGGCGGCAGATGGTGGATCGCGAGACGCCGACGTCTTCGGCGAGCCGAGAAGGACCTTCGAACGAGTAACGGGGGATATGCAGCAGGACCGCCCGGAGGCGGTTCCCTATGGGAGAGGAAAGAACAGCAATGCCCGGATGCGTGGGCTCGGACGCGGCGGTCGGGAGCGGATGCGTGGACAACGCGGTCATGGCGTGCGGCTAGCGGGTGGGATGGATAAGCGGCGGGTTAGGCGGATAAGGTGCCGAATCTTACCGAAACTTAAAGATGTTCGGTTTCTGTTCGGATGACTACCTGGACATTCTTGCCGAGTCTCGCGTCCATTGCAAATATCCGGTCAGGCACGCGCGGGAAGCCGGTTTCGGGGCGCCCACGCAACGGTGGTTGGGCGATTCGCTACGCACGTATAGGGTTCGCTGGCGAGGCGGTGGCACGGGACAGGCGCTCTCGAATCCCACCGGGCGGCTCCCGCCCCGTCTCGCGCCCTTGAATGGGATCAAGAAGGTAAGCCCAAACGACATGCCGCGTAAGAAAAGGCAGGTGTCTGGACCGCTGTGCGGTCCGGACCTGATCCGGGTGGCGGACGGCATCGTCGAGCCGACGCCCGACCAGGTGAGCATTTACAAGGGTTTCTACGACGCGAAATTCGGTGTAGCTTTGGAGCCGGAAGAGATCGCGAAACGGCTGCGCCATCTGGCAAGCCTCTACGCTCTCCTG
>JAZKEA010000659.1:0-3320 GCA_040387315.1 Armatimonadota bacterium
GTCACGGCAGCTCTCCGAGGAAAGCCTTGCCCTGCATCGGAAACTGGGCAACAAGCAGGGCATCTCAAATTCACTTTTTACCCTGGCCCTTGGGGCATTCGAGCAAGGGGATTATGTTGCGGCCCGGCGGCTCTCCGAGGAAAGTCTTGCCCTGGACCGGGAATTGGGCGACAAGTCAAGCATCGCAAATTCACTGATGAACCTGGGTATTTTGGCTAGGGCTCAAGGGGACTATGTCTCGGCTCGTTCGCTTTATGAGGAATGTCTTGCCCTGAAGCGGGGACTGGGCGACGAGCCGGGTATAGCAAACACGCTTGGCAACCTGGGTATTTTGGCTTTTTCTCAAGGCGACTATATCTCGGCTCGTTCGCTCCTTGAAGAATGTATTGCTGTCCTCCGTGCACTGGGGAGCAGGCAGCCTATCGCTGAGTGCCTTGAAGGTCTGGCATACGTTTGTTTGGGGGAGGAAGCGGTTCGGCAGGCGGTAGTCCTGCTGGGGGCGGCAGACGGCTTGCGGGAAAGTATCGGTGCGCCCTTACCGCCAACGGAATGGGAAGAACTGGACACAAAATTGGCGGCGGCGCGTTCGGCTTTGGGGGAAGCCGCCTTCGATACCGCCCATCAGGAAGGTCGGGCAATGAGCTGGAAGCAGGCCGTAGAACTGGCACTAAGAGAAAGCCAGTGACCCCGTGATTCACCGGCTCCGTGATCACCGTCAGGCAGAACGAGATGTTCCTGGTCTTCGATAGTGGCGGGCCGGTCGGCTCCCAGCCCATACGCTCCCGGGAGTTCGTGCTGGCTGTCGACGAGTCCAGTGACATGAATTGGCCCAAGACGGGGTCGCTCTAGTTTTTGGGAGAAACCGGATGTCCCGTACTTTTAGTGAAAGCCATCGTGCCTTTCCTATCCACGACTCTGATGCAATTTTCCAAGCGGCTAAAGGAAGAACCCTCCGCTTCAAAAGGTCGAAACTTGTGCTTCCATAGCCCTGCCGTTTGGTGAACTTGAGACGGTTGACATGGCGCTCGGTCGGGCCATATTACACAGCCGTAACAGCATTGCGCCATTCCAGGGTAAAAGCTGCTTTAACAGCATCATAATAGTTACGGATGCCGCTGTCATTTTTAACTTTACCTAACGTGTTTCAGAACTGTTCGGCGTACGCTGAAGTGTAGTAGGGGAGATAGGGGAGAAGCCCAGGAAAGTCTTGAATGCCTGGGACCCCTCGTCTCACCGGATTCTTTGAAGAAAACGGCCGGTTCATGTGTCGTGTGGCCTCGATAAATACTGACTAAAGCACGACAGATAGCTAAAAACGTGTCATCCTGAACAAGAACGTATAATACGCTGATTCTACAATAATACGCTGATTCTACAACAAGGAATGGAAGGCCAAGACGCGTGCCACCGCTATTTTGGCGCCTGACCGGGGACGTTAGTTCCGTGCAAACGCACAAAATGTCGTTAAATCTTGTCAATGAATGTTCAAGTCCTCCTTGATGGTGTTCATCCTTTTCAGAAATTCATCTCGATACCCAAAGAAATCTGCGGGAAGAGAAGCCTCCATCTCAAGTCCATCGGGTGTTGCGCGGTAAAAGCGATCCCAGATAGATCCTGGAATTTGAGCACCTTTGTGGATTGCTCTCAAACAGGCTAAGATCTCCTCGGGTCTGGCATTGAATGCGATGAGGGCCGCCGCCGCCTGAAGACTGGGTTCCGTATTTTCTTCCCACGCAGGATTTTGGGACAGTTGCCCAATCGCTGCATAGAGAGGAAGCGCTACCTCCATGTATTTCATAAACTCGCGAACTCTTGCTTCGACGGTGTTGGTAGACACTAACGATCCAAATGCCGCGGTATGCCCCTGATCGACGACATACTGAAGCCATTCGCTGATTGAGAGAGGGTATTTCGCCTTTCCTGTGTCTTCCTTCGAATAACTTGCCGACGAGCCCGCAGAATGCGTATGCACGCGGAGCACTAAAACAATATCGTTTGGGGTGCAGTTACCTTCTCGCATCCTTCGTACCAGGTTGCCGAGTTCCATGTTGTGCAATGTTCTCGGAGAATACGCAATCTCTTCTAACTCTCGGTTCATTTTTGCCTGCGGAACCGTCGAAAGAATTTCCCTTAACTTTTCCGGCGACAGCGCTTCCTGGTCTTCTGTCGACAGGATGCCCTCAGCAAAATGCATAAGCCCCTTCAGAGTCATTAGTTGGAAAAGTGACGGGGGATTTGCGCCTAAGATATCGGATAATTGGCCGATGTCTGCCAAAAATTGAGACGCGTCATTCTGCGATTTTTCATCTACTTTCTGAATCGCGTTCTCTAAATCGACCTGCACCTCTTGAGCGAAGAGAAGATCACGTGCTTGATAAAGGTAATCGACTACCTGCACATAAGAGTCAATATCAGCGGGATTCAACGTGCGAAATTTGGGCCATATTTCGGGAGCGCTGAGGTTTTCCAACCAATCTTCGAAGGTTTGAGGCGTAGGATTATGGAATGGACTGAGACCCAGATTGCTTAAATGCGACAATTCTATAATCGTCGCTGCCACCGCCTCTGGTGTCTGAGCATCTGCGATACGTTTTTGGAGAAGCTCTCGAAGCTGTGTTGGCGGTATGGAACTGATCGCACCTACTCGGGTAAGAAGCAGCTTTGTGAACATTCCTAGTTCTACGACATCATTTAACGCCACTACCGCCGCAAGATCGTTATAGCTAGGCATTGAAGCCGCTGCTTTGGCTAACCTTTGGCGTTCCGTAAAACTAGATTCCGGAGATAGATTAAGAGCAAACTGTATCAGATCTGCTACGGGTTCATAACCTGGTTGTGTCCTGAGTGCCTCACTCGCTCGCCCGAGCACAAACTCTCGAGCAGATTTCTTAGCCGCGTATTGTGGGTCGTCCAATTTCTGCCTGAGCGCTTGAGGAAGATAGAGATAGGCTGCGTATTCGATTAACGCGTTGCGCCGTGGGTTCATCTCCGCTTTTTCTTCAAGTAGCCCCGCAAGGACCAAGGACTCAACGATATGCGCTCTCTGAATAAGGAGAGGAAACTGAACCATATCCACGAGAATTTGACCGATTAGCTGTTCGGGAACCGGCTTGTCTGGATTCGGATCTGCTAATTCGAAAAGACCGGGATGAATCTTAAACGGAAGTCTAGGAACGCCAGCGCATCCTATCAACGGCACAGAAGAGTCCAAGTCTATGGAAAGACCCATCACAACGCGTTGGAGAGTTTCGGGAAGATCGCCTAATGCAGCGGTAATGCTTCTCGCAAGACCAACCGGAATGTTAGGATTCTCACGGACC
>JAZKEA010000660.1:0-2451 GCA_040387315.1 Armatimonadota bacterium
TTTCCAGAAACCTCGGTCCGGCATCTGGGTCTCCCAAGGCACCTCCCTGAAGAGTTTCCGCCATTGCCCGGATCGAGGCAAGCGGAGTTCTCAGCTCGTGTGAGATATTCGCGACGAACTCGGTTCTGACCATGCGCAGCCGCGCAAGCTCCGTCTGATCCGCCAGAACCAGGAGTGTCGCCTCAGTGATTCCAGAGACGTTATCCTGGATCGGCACAGCACGTGCTCGTACGGTACGCTCCGCGCCCCATCCCGCCAATTTCACATCCTCGTCACCGGCCTGACCCGTTTCTCGGGCACGACGGCAGAGTTCGGCGAGGGCGCGCAGGTGGGTGGCCTCCAGCACAGTCTGGCCAATCATGGCGACTGGCGAAGAGGTGGATGCCGTACCCGTCCTGCTGAACATCTGCGCAGCGGGGTTATTGACACTCTGTATTCGTCCCGCGGAGTTTATGACGAGGACCGCTTCGTCAACAGACCGTGAGAGTGCAGCGGCGAGGGCGGGATAACTTTGGTCGTCGTTCAGCATTTAGTACAATTCATTTTAGATCTGAAACTTGTAGCCGACACCACGCAGCGTGATCAGGTACTTCGGTTTTCCCGGAACCGGTTCCACCTTCTCCCGAAGCCAGCGTATGTGAACATCAATCGTTCGATCATCCACATAGGCATCTTCGCCCCAGACCCGATCCAGCAGCGTCTGCCGATTGAACACCTTGCCTGGATGGGACGCCAGCAGTAAAAGCAGGTCAAACTCCTTGCGAGACAATGTTAAAGGCTGGTCATGGAGGGATGCCTCTCGCTTCTCCGGATCAAGAATAAGTCCAAGGGCCGTCGAGGCGATTGTTGGCGTATCCTTGCCCTCTTTTTCTCCCGCAGCGCTGGTTGTATTGACCAGGCTGCGCCGCAGAAGAGCACGGATTCGCGCCATCAGTTCTCGCATGCCAAACGGTTTTACGAGATAGTCATCCGCGCCTGCTTCCAGTCCCTGTACCCGGTCGCTCTCCGAGACTCGGGCCGTCAGCATCAGGATCGGCACCGTATTTCCGCTTTGACGGATGAGACGACAGACATCAAAGCCACTCCCGGACGGCAACATCACATCCAGAATGACCACGTCCGGCTCTTTGGAGCGCAAAAGTCGCAGCGCAGTGTCGGCGTCCCCAGCGATAATAGGAACAAAACCCTGCTGGCGTAAATTGTAAGTAATCGCATCGACGATCGCCGGTTCATCATCGACTACCAGCACCTTGCCGCCAGCCGCTGGTTCGTTCGTAGCGCTTCCTCCAGGATAACCATCGCTCACCCCAGGTGGAGTCGAATTATCGGTGTCGGCAGAAGCAGGAGTCATTTAGCAGTCCTCTCCAGCGGGTTTTATACAGCAGTTAGCAAGCATCTATAGGGCATTGTAACCCGAAATGTCCGCTTCCGAAAATGTCGCGTCTGTTTGACAGTTTCCTTACTTCGTTACTACAATAAAGCCATTCAACCAGATGGATTTGTAAACAAAATATGACACCAGGATCATCGGATGGCGCGGTTCCTGCGAGCGGCAAAACCCCGAAGCCAGGCAAAGAGGCCAGGAACCCAAAAGAGCCGAAGGAAGCAAAGAAGCCCAAAGAGGATGCTGCCGCAGGAGGGGCGGGCGAAGGAAAGAACAGCGCTCTGCTGCGGCAGATGGCCGCGGATCTTGCGGCAGTGAGCGCGAATTTCCTGCAGCTGAGATCCGACGTGGATACCCTGAAGGGCCTTTCTGAAACAGGGGTACCATCCCCAGGAACGGAACGGTCCAAAAAACCCGGCAAAAATGGGACGACAAATAAGTCGGTCGCTTCCGCCCTGACGTCTGCCGTGGCCGACTCTCCTGAGATAGCTGTCGCCCTGATCATTCCGGCAGACCACGCCAATGAAGAATCGCCCGACCCGTTTCTCCGTACGCTGAATTTTGACGCTCTTAAATCGGTGGACACGGGACAGCTGGCAAAACTCGGCTACGCGTTCTCGTCCGTACCGAAAGTCGCCCTGATCCGAATGCTTCTTGAAAACGGCGAGCAAACGGCCTCTCAGCTAGGCGAAGGCGCAGGTCTGACCACCGGGTCCCTGTACCACCACTTGCGCGAACTGGTTCACGCCGAAGTCGCCTTTCAGAGCAGCCGCAACCGCTACGCTCTCACGGACCTTGGGCGGCGATCGATTATTGTTCTGCTGGCGCTCCAAAGCTAAGGTCATTGAGCTAACAATCGAAACCAAAAAAGAGAGCCATTTGGCTCTCTTTTTGATGACGCGAGACCCGTTGGGATTTATACAGTGGCCCGTAGGTGGCGCAGGCGCGGTAGTCGGCGGACTGGGGTTCCATTGCCCCGAAGCGTGCCCAGGACGACGGGCGGAAGACACGGTCAGCGGGGACATTGTGCATGTCAACGGGAATCCGCAGGATGGCCGCGAGGGTGA
>JAZKEA010000661.1:0-2659 GCA_040387315.1 Armatimonadota bacterium
TTACAGCGCGCTGAAGAGTTTCAGGAAGATCGCCTAACGCAGCGGTAATGCTTCTCGCGAGAGCAACCGGAATGTTAGGATTTTCACGGACCGTTTGATTCAACTCCGCAACAAACGTAGCATCGGTGCCGGAACGTGTCATAGACTTTCTCCAATAGTACCAAAAGTGCGTCAGAGCCCAGGTAATTCAGATGATTCAGAAAGTCACAAACAACCATGAATGTGTACTGAACGTGTATTGGTCAAGATCTGTCCTGTGACTTCTGGCATCGTCCTAATGCTCAAAAGGGAATGCTGTTGCTCTTATAGCCCCTTATACCCAACATACTTGCTCTCATTTTTATTTTCGTGTGATGTGATTTTAACTTTATTTTCCGTATCACGAAGGAGAATCAAGCCCGCTTTGTCACGATTATTCTGTGACCCTTCTCGCCGAGGTAACTGAAGAACAGCGCCAGAACGCCCTGAGGCATTTTCAGTTTCATCAGCCCCATCTCGAAGAAGGCATGCCACTGACTTAGGTCGCGCAAAACGCTGGCTTTCGCAGTATCAGCTATCTGGACTCACCGGGCTGGCACGGAAGCCGCCCAGTTACTCACTGGTACACGGTGTCGTTAGAAAACTTTCTCGCGGACTGACAACCTTGGCGCATCGTGGTGAAAAGGCGTATCGCGATGTCTTCGACCTCGTGCATCGGCGCGAGGCGGAAGGGCCAAACCAGATATTGCAGGCGGATTATACGCTCCTGGACCTCTGGGTGACACGAGAAGGGGAGAAGCCCACGCGACCCTGGCTGACCATCATTGTCGATGACTATAGCCGCGCAATCGCCGGGTACTTCCGTCCCTTTGACTCGCCCTCCGCTCCGCAGACATCACTCGCTCTCACGCAAGCTATCTGGCGTAAGGCAGAATCAAAGTGGCAGGTCTTTGGCATCCCGGAAATCCTCGGCACGGATAACGGCAGTGACTTCACCTCAGAGAACATGGAGCAGGTCGCCGCCGATCTGAAGATGCGCCTGACCTCTTCGATACCAGTCCGATCACGGGGGAGGGGACGCATTGAACGGCTGTTTCAGACAGTCAAACAGATCTTTTTGTAACCGCTGACAGGTTACATTTCTATTCTTTCTGTATTGTGGGCGAGGGCTTTTTCAATGACGTCTTGTTGATAATATTTTTTCCGTAGTAAACATCCGCTGGAATGTGATTCCCGGGGTACACCTGTGTGAGAAGGTTGTACAGCAGAGGATCGTAGGCCTTGAGGTCGTCTGGTGACTGTACCCGCGATTCTCCGTCGTAGAACTCTACATTGGACCAGAACCACCACTGGCTTCCCTCTGCCCAGTATTCCGCTACGGTGTTGATGGCATACTGCCCCTTATAAAGGTCATGCTTCTTTGCATTTTCGTACGCCACATAGATCTTTTTATAAAGCGCTGGCTCCGCCTCCCGCAGCGCTTCCATGATATTGTGGCTCCATTCATGAACCAGGATATTCTCCCCGTAATAGCGTGTGCCGGGATAACCCAGAATGTTTTCTTCCGCGCAGGAGGTCTCTATTCCGCCCATCCCGCGTGCTCGCTGGTTCCAGTAGCCTCTATCCGTCATGCTGCCAATGCCTCCCGGCTTGTTGTAATTTTCCCGCTCGGAGGGCGTCAGCCTGGGGTCAGACAAGGCCGGTTTTTTCCAATCACTGTATTCCGGCAGATCGGTCTGCATCTCCGTCTGCGCCATAATCGAGAGACGGGCTTTCCTGCGGATCATCACCGCCCGCACATCCGGGCGTTTCAGCAGCATATAATTGATGATGTCGCGGGCAACCAGCAGAGCGGCGTCCGGCACCTTTGCCGACGAGACAACCGGAATGCCGAAGGCATCCGTATACTTTTGGTAAAACGCCGGATAGTGTAGAGAATCAGGCGGCCTGAAAATCAACAGACGCTCAATGCTTGGTGCGAGCGTTGACGCTGTTGCCGGGGTATCCTGGGCCTTTGCACCCCTTCCGGCGCAAAGCAGGATCGCCGCGCCCAGGGCGAAGAAGACAAAGAAATTGTTGTGACGGCGGGGATGATCGCGTTGCATGTTAGGTAATTGACTGTCATAGGTCGTTATCCCTGTTCCGAGGCTCAAAATATGAAAAAACCACAGGCGCCGGGAACATGGACGACGGCTCCGGAGCGTCGCATCCAGGATCTGGCTGTTCAAAACCCGGCGTGGACCGCAGAGCATATCCACGAAACCTTTCTGCGCATCGGACTTACCGCGGTCAACTCCCCGGAATCAAAATTGCTTCTGCTCCCTCCGCTCAAGTCCTACGCGCCTAAACAGGCGGCAAAACGGAAGGACCTGCATCAGCACCGGAATGTCGAGGTGGGGGTTGTTTTACGCGGTGAGATGACGATCTGGTGGGAAGGCATCACACACCGCTGTCCGGCAGGGACACTTTTTGTTATTCCTCCAGGCATTCGCTACATGCCGCACGTCCGAACAACCGAATCTACCACGCCTCACTCCGTAATCTGGCTGGCAGTTCATAAGAGCTATGCGGTGATTCATCGGTGCTCGATGGAGGGAAATCACCATATGTTGAGCGAGTATTTCTCGTTCACGAACGCGCTGCTGATGTCGCAGGCACGGGTTATCGCGCAGGAGCTTGC
>JAZKEA010000662.1:0-4798 GCA_040387315.1 Armatimonadota bacterium
ACAGCGGATCACCGGTCCGGGCGAGAGGACACAATCGATTGTCGTTCCCCTCGACGTGCTCTTAAAAGACGCACTCAAAGGACGTGACTGGGAAGCTTACATTCACCTGGTCTGCCCACAATCCGGTGGCGGCTCGACCGGCGGATTCGGCGAACCCGCACGACGTATCGAGCGGCGGGGCACCGTGCCACGGGCTGTCCGACAGGTTGGCGCGGTCACCCGCGGCGCGGCTCTTGCCGTGATGGACAGCAGCGTTAAAGCTGTCTCGCTCGCGCTCAAGCCCGACACCGCGTCGCGACCGGCGGTTTCTGCCATGATCGCGAGCGAGGCCGTGACACCGTTTGTCCTGCAGGGGAGCATTCGGCACTGGTGGCTCGACGATCTGATTCTGGTAAAGGAGACTGATAAACCCCGCCCGCTGCCGACTGTGGACAGCCCCGATGCGCCGCTCTGGGCGGATCGTCGGAACCCCGGCACATTCTGGTACGCGCCGGAGTGGGAACTGGTCCGCCCCGCTCAGAGCGACGAACCGGAAGGGGCGCGGTTCGGATTCGATTATACGCGAACCGGAGTCACGGCGGCGGGACAGCCTGCGCTCCGGGCAACCATTCGATTTACCCTGCGCCCAAGAATCAGCGAGGCGACGAAAGCGGCGTTGGAGGCTCGGGGGAACCCATCCGCGGCACCGCTGCCTACGCCGGACCTCGATATCCGTCTGGAGATTCCGTTCGTGGACGCCGCCGACGGACGCCTGCGGACGGATCGATTCCCCGCGACTGTTGAAAGAACCGGCGAGACAGTGACGGCGACGGTGGAGCTTCTAAACGACTGGGTAAAGCTCTGCTACGGTGCCCTCTCGACCCCCGGCTTTCAGAGCCAGCCCGTACGCCTGCTCATCGCCTACTCCTACGCCGCGTACGTTCCGGTCCGCGAAGACGACATCAAGATCCTGTTCGGCGGCAAGGCGGCGATCACCCCGATGGTCTACTCTCAGATGGAAGTGCGCCGGGATGCCGGGGAGCCCTACTTTGATGCAGTAGACGCCAGCTATAAGCTGCCGATGGGGGAACTGAGACTGCGGCGTGAAGCACCCACGGAGCGTGGAATTAGCGCGGAAACACGTGCCCTGTCCGTCGCGGCGTCAGGCGCACCCGTTTCGCGGGCGAACCGTCCCGGAACTCTCGCCGCCGTCGCGGCGATTCGACCGGTGGCGACAGCAGTTCGGCCCGGCGTGGAAACCGGCCTGAAACCGCATCCGAGCCTGGTAACGGTGCGGCCCGAGGTCAAACCGCTCTCCGAACTGAACGAGCTGATACGGAAGACGAAATACGCTGTCCAGACCGTCTTCCGCCAGGAAGCCGTGGAAGCCACCGTTCCGTGCGCGGGTTGGGGAGCTTTCTACCGTGAAATGACAGAAAACGGACCGCGGGCCATCGGATGCCAGGATGCTCTGCAGCTGGGCCGGACCGCCTACCGTCAGTACGAGGAGATGCCTGACCTGAGGCACGAGATGTACCGGGTCTACCGCTCTCTGCAGCAACCGGGACGGTTTCTTGTGCTCCCCGCCGCGTATCGCATTACACGCTTCAGTCCCTCGGTAGTGGGCAAGGCGTATCGCCCCTGCATCATTATCTACTCGATGATCGATGTCACCGTACCGGAAAAGAATCGGGTTCTGTTCGATATGACGCTCGATCCGGATATCCCCGCACACGCGCGGCGCGCTCTGCAGGCCAAGCTCGAGGCGCACGCGCCGGTTCCGGTTATCGAGTACCCGACCGAACTCCCCGGTGCGACCGACACCACCTGGACGATCGGCCTAGGAACGACCGCCTTTGTGGACGTTACCACGGTCAAAGCTCCGGAGTTCTTTCGCGTCACACTTTCCACGGATCTTGCCAGCGCACTTCTGGTCCGGGACATCCTCCGCAACAGTGGTGTCGCGGGAAGCGTTCGCTTTACCCTTCAGGATGGTTCCGTGCTGCAGTCCGCACTATCCCTTGACCTTGGGGGCATCACCGGTCCTTGGCGCGGCGGTCCGGTCGAGGTGAGTCTGACAGCGGGACAGGCGACTCTGACTAATCGGATCGAGCGCGAAGTCGCAGTCGGCAGTCTGATGGTCTACGGTACGAGCGGTGCGGGGCAGGAGGTGCGCGTGGACCGCAACCTTCTCCCATCTGAATCGCACGCCGTCCCGGTTTCCGGGAGCCCTACGGAGGCGCACGCGGTGTACACGTTTCCGACGGCTGCGCTGGGAACAATTCAGGAGATACGCAGCTTTGTGGAGGAGATTCAGACCAATGTTATATTCGTGGATCTGATCCACCATGCCAGCCACGGACTGAAGCGGCTGGATATCGAGGCGCAGATCGAGGGGGTTCCCGGCACGCAGAACGTCGCCCTTTCCGGCAGCCTTAATCCTGCCTCAGGGGAAGCGGAATTCCTGCTGCCGCTGACGACCTACCTCGAAAAACATATTCTTCAGTATCGGGTCACCAAGACCCTGGAAAGCGACGAAGTATCCGTAACACCCTGGGCTAACTGGAACCTGCAGACACAAGGAAATATCGTCAGTCTGCTCTGGGAGATGATCCAGTAAAGCCTTCATCGACCATAGGAGAGCATTGTGATGATGAACGAATCGAGATCCGCCGACGGCGGCAACGGCGGCAGTGGCGGAAATGGCGGCAGCGCCTCGTATTACTACTCCGGCGGCAAGCAGGTGCCGCTGGTGACGGACCCCACCGCCGTCGCGCTCAAGATGCAGCCGGGGCGGTCGGCGCTTTCGGGGGCGGCACTGTCCCTTCTGCGGGAGCGGGCCGAGCCGCTATTGACACTGCCGCATTACGGAATCCGGGTCGTAGATACCCGGACGCGCAGCAGCCGGGACGAAATGATAGAGACGCTCTCCGGAGAGCCCGCAGTCGATTTCGTGACTCCGGCTTACCGGCATTCGCCGGAAAATCCTGACCTGATGTTTGTCTCCGACCGTTTCGTTGTCCAGTTCCGCAAAGAGGTAGGCAAAGAGGAGCAGAACCGCCTGCACGCGCAGTATGGCGTTCAGGTCGTGGGTCCGCTGGACTACGCGCCCAACGGTTTTCTTCTGGCGTGTCCCCGTGAGAAGAGTGTTGTTGTGGTCGCGAACGCCTACTTCGAATCGGGTCTCACCGTCTTCTCGCATCCCGACTTTATCAAAAAGCACAGCAAGCGCGCCCCGGTGATGACCGCCGAACGCCCCGCTGCCGAGCGTTCGGCAACGACGACCAGACAGACGGCGACAACGGGAACGATGAGTCACACCGGCATGCGCCGCGCCCCACGCGCCGGCGGCTTTCTGTCGGAGCAGTGGCACCTCCCGATCATTCAGGCCGAGGAGGCGTGGGATATCACGCGGGGAAGCTCCGGCATTACGATCGCAATCATGGATGATGGCGTCGATCTCGGGCATGCGGAATTTCAGGGGAAAGTGGTTGCCGAATACGACTTCGCCGGAGATGTCGCCGATGGGAACCCGAAGTCGGAAACCGACAAACACGGAACGGCCTGCGCGGGAGTCGCCGTCGCGTCCGGTAAGGAGGCATTCGGCGCGGCACCTGACTGCTGCCTGATGGCGATACGCACCCCGGACTATTTGGGCGTTGCGGATGAGGCGCGGATGTTCCTGTGGGCTGCGGACAACGGTGCGGATGTGATTAGCTGCAGCTGGGGGCCCGCCGACGGCACCGGAAGCACAGACCCACTTCCCGATAACGTGGGAACCGCCATCCATGAAGTCGTTCGTTCCGGCGGACGAGGGCGCGGTGGTAAAGGCATCCCCATCTGCTGGGCGGCAGGCAATGGCAACGAGTCCGTGTCAGTCGATGGTTACGCCTCCAATCCAGACGTCATGGCGATTGCCGCCTCCACAAGCCGGGACAGTAACCGCGCCTACTACAGCGACTTCGGCCCTGAAGTGTGCGTCTGTGCGCCGTCGAGCGGTCGGGGAAGCTCGGGTGAGAAGCGCATATTCACCACGGATCGAATGGGCTCGGACGGTTACAACACGGGCGATGCCTCTTTTGGAGATATCAACGGCGACTACACCAATGATTTTGGCGGAACGTCGTCAGCTACTCCTTTGGTCGCTGGGATCGTCGGCCTGATGCTCTCGGTCAATGCGGATCTTACGCCGCCTGAGGTCCGCGATATTCTGGAGAGTACGGCGGAAAAGATCGGTGGTGCCAGTACCTACAATTCCTCCGGGCGAAACGACGATCTGGGCCATGGTCGGGTCAATGCCCTCCTTGCGGTCGAAGAAGCGCAGCGACGGGCAGGTAATGGGAGCGGCGGGTCGTCCGAACCCGTCACGTCGGGGAACCCGCGTATAGAGGGCCCGTCGATGTGGCCGCGCAC
Source organism: Armatimonadota bacterium (assembly GCA_040387315.1). Classification (GTDB taxonomy): domain Bacteria; phylum Armatimonadota; class Armatimonadia; order Armatimonadales; family Armatimonadaceae; genus JACMJB01. The sequence continues at coordinate 4,393 of JAZKEA010000662.1, forward strand.
CGGGGAACCGCCGACATTTACCTGCGGGGTCGCTGCGGGTCAGTTCTGGGCGGTGGAAGTGGCAACGCGGGCAGAGCTTTTCAACCGGCAGGCAAACGGTGCGCAGCGGACCGATGACAACTTCCACGCGACCTGGAAGGTGCTTCCGTTCCGTTCGGGAAGTACCTATCGCCTGGCGACCGATGTTTGGGATCGGCTGAAAGCGGCGGATCGACTTTTCTACCGATTGTGGAAAAGTGACAGCGCGAACCAGTGGTCGAACCACGAGGTGACAGTGAACGACAGTGACTTCGCGGACGCTCCCTTTATCAACCTTTCGGAGGACGACGAGGACCCCGGCAGCGGTCCGGACCCCGATCCGGATCCTGGCCCGGTTTCGGCAGCGACTGTCCGGTTCCCAAGTGGG
>JAZKEA010000663.1:0-2766 GCA_040387315.1 Armatimonadota bacterium
GTTTGCAGTTCTTATTTCTTCATCAGTGGGGGACGTCCTGCCCCGTTATGCTGACCGATCTTCTTGTCATCCTGAACCGACTTGGTATTCTCGCCGTGATGCTGCTCGGTGATCGTTTCACCATGGTCGCGCCCCGGCGCTTCGCCTTTACCGTTGTGCGTCGGGGGCTTTACATTGTTTCCGCTTTTCTGACTCATGTTAGTTCTCCTTTTGAACCCGCCGTCCATGGCGAATTGCTCCTGACCTACATTTACCCATCCTCGCCATCATTAATCCGTTGCTGTTATTTGCGGAAATATATTTGCTTTGCAAAGCAAATATATTTGTGATACGATGAATTCGTTATGAGCCAACTGACACAATTGGAAGAAGCGTCCTGGCGGGGATTTCTCCGAACCCATGATGCGCTCTGGAAAACGCTGGAGTCGATCATGGTGAAAGATTCCGGTCTTACCCTGTCGGCCTACGAGGTCTTGCTGCTGCTGGAGGAGGCGGGGCCGGACGGGCTGCGTATGACCCAGCTTGCACAGACGCTCGGATTCTCCGGGGGCGGTCTGACGCGGCTTGCGGACAAGCTGCAGGCAGAGGGTTATCTGGAGCGGCGTCGCTGCGATGCGGATGGACGCGGTTACGAGGCGCTTCTGACGCCCGCGGGACGGGTCAAGCTGAAGCGGGTCCACGTCAAGCATCTTCGGGCGGTTCGGTCACTCTTTCTGGAGCGTCTGACGACCGAGGAGCAGACCGCACTGGCAGGGATTTGGAAGAAGCTCGGGCAGGCGCGTTCGATTACGGCAGTGGCGGAAAAGAGTGAGGAAAAAAGATGAGTAATGTACTGCAGCTCACCGGTATACATCATGTCAGCGCACGGACCCGGCAGATCGGGGTGAACCATGATTTCTACACCCGCGTGCTGAACCTGCGGCTGGTGAAAAAATCCGTGAACCAGGACGACACCCGAATGTACCATCTGTTCTACGGAGATCAGGTGGGGACGCCGGGAAGCGGTATGACCTTTTTCGACTTTCCTCAGGCGGCGCGGGAGCATAAAGGCGGCAACTCCATCACGCGGACCACGTTCCGGGTGACGGGAAACGAGGCGCTGAGCTTCTGGGCGGAGCGGCTGACAGAGCATGGGTTTGCGAACAGCGGCGTGGTGACTCTCGACGGACGGGGGCACATCCACTTCGAGGACCCGGACGGGACGCCGCTTTCGCTGGTCGAGGATGGGGGACAGGGGCCGCGCGGGGTTGTCCGTCCAAACAGCGATGTCCCCGAGGCATTTCAGATTCAGGGGCTGGGCTACGGCGGAATTACAGTATCCGATCTTGCGCCGACGCGTGATTTCTTTGAGCGGGGGCTGAATCTGCGCGAGGTGCGGCAGTATCCCGTTCCGGGCGCGGAAACCTTTACGGTCCACGTGTTTGAGATGGGAACTGAGACTGGAGCCGGTCCGCACGCGGAGCTGCATATCACGGAGCGGAATGATCTTCCGCGAACACAGCCCGGTGCGGGCGGGGTGCATCATATTGCGCTGCGGATTCCGGATGCGGTCGGGATGCAGCCGTGGCTGGAGCATCTGAACCGGGAAGGATTCAAAAACACGGGACTCGTGGACCGTTACTATTTTCGTTCTGTTTATCTGCGGGACCCGCACGGGATCGTCATTGAGCTGGCGACCGACGGTCCCGGTTTTCATGCGGATGAGTCGATTGACTCGCTCGGGGATACTCTCGCGCTCCCGCCGTTTCTCGAACCTAATCGTGCGGCGATTGAGGCAAATCTGCGCCCCATCGTCAGCGGACCGGCATCCATCAAATAAGGAAACAAAATCATGACACTGGAATTAACGGGCTTTCATCACCTGACCGCGGTAACGTCGCAGATCCGGGAGAACAAGCGGTTCTTTACGGAAGACCTTGGCCTGCGGCTGGTCAAACGGAGCGTCAACCAGGACGATGTCTCGGCCTACCATCTGTTCTACGCGGACAAGGTGGCGACGCCGGGAACGGATGTGACGTTCTTTGACTGGAGCGTGCCCCGCGAGCGGCAGGGGAACCACACGGTCTCCCGCACCGCCCTCCGGGTACGCGACGAGCAGAGCCTCGCCTACTGGGCCGAGCGGCTCAGCGAGCGCAAGGTCGAGAACGGCGGCATCACGGAGGTCGATGGACGACCGCAGATTCGCTTCGAGGACCCGGAGGGGCAGCGCTTGGCGCTTGTCACGGATAACGGCGCGGGAGATGCCCCGACGCCCTGGGAGAAGAGTCCGGTGCCCGCAATTCATCAGATACGGGGGCTGGGGCCGATCACGCTGAGCGTTCCGGACCTGAAGGCCACCGATGCCGTGCTGCAAAAAGTGATGAACATGCGACCGGTGCGCGAGTACACGGACCCGGAAAGCTTGGCGCACAACGTTCATGTCTACGAGATGGGGGCGGGAGGGCCGCACGCGGAGCTGCATGTCGCGGTTCGGCCTGACCTTCGGCCTGCCAGTCCCGGCGCGGGCGGGGTCCATCACGTCGCCTTCCGAACGCCGAACGAGGAGCAGTATCACCAGTGGACGGTGCGGCTGCGGGAGTTCGGGATCAACAGCAGCGGTGAGGTGGACCGCTACTACTTCCGGAGTCTGTACTTCCGCGAGCCGAACGGCATCCTCTTCGAGATCGCGACCGACGGACCGGGCTTCGGCGTAGACGAGGACCTGGAGACGCTCGGCGAGAAGACGATCCTGCCGCCGTTCCTGGAGAATCGCCGCGAGCAGATTCT
>JAZKEA010000664.1:0-5250 GCA_040387315.1 Armatimonadota bacterium
AAACTGTGCTTAAATAGAGCGGGTGGAGCCAGGTTTTTGCTCGGTTCCGGTCAGGACCTTGACCGTAAACTGAAGTCGCTGGAGACGCTGCTGGAACGGCGCTCCGAATTGCGCAGTGCCACGAATGTGGCCTATGTCAATCTTGTGGCCTATGATGCTCCCGCGGTCCGCATGCGCTCTGCCTCCGATGCCGATTCTGAGGAAACGTCCACTGAGGACGCCACCGCAGATAATGTTGGCACCCGTGATTAAGTTCGTCGTTTGAGCGTCTGTAAGGGATCGAAAGCGAAGCATCTATGAGCGTTTTCTCATCACAAATCCGGCACAAGCCCTGGGGTACGCAGATAACAGTACTGTCCGCTATACTGGGCGGTCTGCTGGCGCTTTCCCTTAAAACACAGGATCGTATCCGTGGCGAGCAGATGCCGAGCCTGCGTCCCAACCAGTTCGCGTCCGCCTACTCGCAGCTGCGGGATGATGTGGTGGACCAGAAGAAGACCATCGCGGACCTGCAGAACCGGCTGAACAAGTACCAGCAGGCCGCGGCCGCGGAGTCCGGTAATGCCAAACTGCTCTCGACCGACCTTCAGCGAGCGAATCTGATGGCGGGTCTGGTGGCGGTGAGCGGGCAGGGGGTCGTGGTGACACTGCGCGATTCCAAGAAGGCCCCGCCGCGCCCGAACGAGATGGCCCCGGAAGACTATATTGCCATGACCCGGAACTATATCATCCACAGCGAGGATATACAGGCGGTCATCAATGAGCTGCGCGCGGCGGGCGCGGAGGCAATCGCGGTCAACGACCAGCGTGTGGTCGCGACGACTGCGATCCGCTGCGTGGGACCGGTGGTTCAGGTGAACAGCATTCCGACAAACGGGTCGCCGGTAAAGATCAAGGCAATTGGGGATCCGGATATGCTGGTGTCTGCGATGACTATGGCAAGTGGCGTCCAGGATCAGTACAAAGTGACAGATCCCACTATGTTTTCTATCGACAAAAGCAAAGGAATGACACTTCCCGCTTTTGCAGGGGCGCAGCCGATTCGGTTTGCGACTCCCGCCCAGGATAAAAGTGCGGAACTGGCGCAGCGCCAGTCCGAGAGCTCTGCGAGTTCCACGGACCCGAATGCCTCCATGGGTGGGCAGTCTACCATGGGCACCAACAACGTTACCCACTAAGGCTCCAGGAAAGACGAAAGCAGGACTCTATCATGCGGATATCAGCAGTCATCCCGATCCTGGGAGCCTTTATCGGTTTTCTGGTGGTTTATGTGTCTTCCTATACCGTACCGCCTACGTGGGCGTCGTACCTCAGTCTTGCGACACTGGCGGGGGTGGACTCGATCTGTGGTGGTGTCCGTGCCGGGCTGGAAGGCAAGTTTCATGACGATATCTTCCTGACCGGTTTCGCGATGAACACCCTGCTTGCGGGATTCCTTGCCTATCTTGGAGACCGCATCGGCGTTGATCTCTTCCTGGCAGCGGTGGTCCTGCTGGGGGGGCGTGTGTTTTTGAACCTGTCTCTGATTCGCCGCTACTGGCTCAATCAGTCTCAGATGGCCTCCCGCAGAAAAGAAGCAGCTTCCTCTTAGGATCGGATTAACTTGGCAAAAAACGGGGATATTGTTGTTGGGCTGGACATCGGCACCACGAAGATCTGTACCCTGATCGCCGAGGTTAGTCTGGATACGCCGGGACGCGTCGATATACTGGGTGTGGGTTTGGCGCCTTCGACCGGGATGCGGCGGGGCGTGGTCGTCGATATCGAACAGACGGTTCGGGCGATCAAGGAGTCCGTTGAGCAGGCCCAGCGCATGGCGGGCGCGGACATTCAGTCTGTTCTCGTCGGTGTCACCGGTGAGCATATCGCCAGCCTTAACTCCCGTGGCGTTATCGCGATCACGCATCCCGACCGTGAAGTGACTCAGGAGGATGTCGACCGGGTCCTCGAAAACAGCCGGGTCATTGTTCTTCCGCCGGATCGTGACATCGTACATGCCATTCCACGTGGCTTCTCCCTGGATGGTCAGAGCGGCATCCGTTCCCCCGTCGGCATGAGCGGCACCCGCCTTGAGGTCGAAACGCATATCGTTACCGGCGCGACCACCTTTCTCCGTAATGTCGCCGTTTGTGTCGAGCGGGCAAATCTCCATGTCGAGGACACAGTCCTGGAGCCTATCGCCACCGGAGAGTCGGTCTTGATGCATGCCGAACGCGATCTCGGCGTCGCTCTGCTGGACATTGGTGGCGGTACGTCCGACCTTGCCATTTTTCGGGGCGGCGATGTATGCTACTCCGCGGTGATTCCTGTTGGTGGCAACTATGTCAGCCGGGACATCTCCGCGGGCCTTCGTACCACGCAGGAGGAGGCCGAACGGGTCAAACTCGCGCATGGCCTTGCTCAGGTCCGCAGCGCGCCCGAAGATGCTGTCTTCTCGTTCACCCATCTGGGAGCCTCGGAGCCATCGGAAGCCCCGCTGAGTCTTCTCGCGGAGATCATTGAACCCCGTGTGACGGAGTTGTTTATGCTGGTCAAGCAGGAGATAAACCGCTCCAACTACGGTGCCCATCTTCCGGGGGGAATGGTAATCTCCGGAGGTGGGGCGATGCTGACCGGTCTGGTCGGGCTTGCCGCTGAAATAACCGAGATGCCGGTGCGTATTGGTTTCCCCTCCGGAGTCGGCGGTCTTTCCGAGTCTGTTTCGGCACCCTCGTTTGCAACAGCGGTGGGACTGGTTCAGTGGGGTGGGCGATCCCATGCAGGGATCGTTGCCCGCCGCGAGCAGTCTGGTGGATTGATCAGCGCGATCAGCGCCTGGATGCGCCGCGTTTTCCGCGAAGTGCTGGGCCAATAAACATTTCGGGACCGGAACCCGAAGGTCCCGGCCCCGAAATCAGTGTCAGCGGATACCTGACAGATCGTAGGTCTTTTTGTCGTTCCCCCAGTTCACGGTCAGCTTGTTCGGCCCGGAGTTTGGGGATGGCAGGGTGACATAGTAGCTCACGCGGGCCTCACCGCCGTTCGGGGCCGCTACCAGCGAAGTTCCGAACTCCTCGCGGTCCCCGCCGACCCGGAAGAACTGCCCGGTCGTATATGCCGTGGCTCCGTCCGTGTCGGTGAGCGTGGACCGGAAGCCGCCGGAGAACACCCTGGGTTTTGCATCGGGGTTCCGGAAGGTGAAGAACAGCTCTACTTTTGTTCCGGTACGCTTGACACCGTCCAGGCGAATATCCCAGTCTCCCATTTCGGCGAAATCGCCGTCGCCCGCCGTGAACAGCCCGGACGGCATGGCGGACTCGACCGCTCCCTTCGGCAGGTAGGATTGCAGATCCCACGTGACCGGCAATTTCTCGAACTGGCTGCGATCCTGAACCCGCAGGCTCTTGAGCGCTCTGAGCCCACCGGGAGCCTTCCAGACATAGCGAATTTTGACCTCGTCACCCGGCTCAAAGTCCAGAATCCCGGCGTTCTCAAGCGTCGTCCCTCCCGGTCGATACAGGGTTCCCGTGTCGCTCCAGCCGATCCCATCCGCATCAAACAGCCAGAGGTCCAGCGAGCCGCCCATAAGCCGTGTCTGCCTGCTGCTGGTATTCTTGAAGGTGAAGAACGCCTGCACGGTGCCGCCGCGTCCCGGCGACAGCTTGTCCAGTCGTACGTCGACGTTCGTCAGGTGCCGGAACTGACCGTCCCCAAGCAGGTCTCCGGCTGATGCCGTCACCACAGGAGACGCGGATCCTCCCGCAGGCGGCACGACTCCGGTGTTGCCCGTATTGCCTGTGCTTCCGCTGCCGGAGCCGACAATGGGCGAACCGGTTACGCCGCCAGAATTCGCGGTTGAGGTCGGCGCGGGTGTGGCCCCGATCCGATTGCCGACGGCGACCACCGGGGTACTGGTCGCTCGACCAGTGATCGTCCCATTGAAGCGGCTGCTGTCGCTGGCTAGGTCCCACTCCAGGAAACCATCGCGCGTCTTTCCGTCACCGGCTACATAGCGCCCCAGTGTGGAACCGAGGTTCGGGCCAGGCAAAAGAATCATGACGTCCGCGGAATTACCGGCCGCGCCTCGGGGACGGCCATGAAGCGCCCCGTCCGATCCAACCTGGAAGGTTAGTTCCAGATTTCCGGATTTCCAGTCTCCCGCCCAGCGGGCAAGATCCGCCTTGGCTGCAGCCGCCCGCTTGATGCGGGACCCGACCCACTCGTAGGGCATCGGACTCGTGCCGTCCTGCAGCGTGGCCAGAAACGCACTGCTGTCTTCGCTCAGGAAGATCTCAACCGCGCCTCTCTTCCTGCTTCCATCGCCTGGATCGATATCGAACTGCCCTTTGATCTGACCCGGACGATCCCCGGCGGCCAGCTGGATGGTGCCCCCTTCGATACTGTACTGGTCACGGCGCAAATAGTACAGCGTGCCCTGCAGCCCACTTGTGCTCTGCTTCAGGGAAAGCTTGCCGGTATCCGTGTACCAGTCGCCGACCCACTTGGTCAGATCGTACTTCGAGGCGGGTGCGTTTGCGCCGATCTTGCGCTTGCCGCTCCACTCGTAAGGCGTCAGGGGGGCAGGCTGACCGTCCACGTCATAGGTGCCTTTGAAGCTGTTTTTATCCGCCGCGATATCCCAGGTCAGGTTTCCGCTGCGGGCATAGCCGCCCCCGATGCTCCATCGGCCATACGTCTGACCTTCTCTGCCGCCGAAGGTCAATTCTACCGCTTCCCCCTCGCGAACAATACCGGTGTCATTGCTGCGCATCACCGTTCCGGTCAGCTTATCGCTGCTTACTTTACTCAGATTGATGCTCCCGAGCGTGGTTTCCCATTCACCTGCCCAGGCAGAAAGGTCCTGTGGAACCCCCTGTCGCTGCGCCGTGATTGGCCCGGTCGTGGGAACTTTGAGAAGATCCTCGCTGGTGATTCCGAGTTCCCGGAACGTCCCGCTTCCCGCCATCGCAAAGGAGGCGCTTTCACGCGCTTTGATCCACTGATTCGGGGTGGCATTGTAGAGGGTTCCGAACTTCTGCATACCGCCGCCACGGGTAAATGCGGTTACCTCCATCTGCTCCAGCTTCCAGTCCGTCGAGAACGATTCGCTGATGGTCAGGGGCAGCATGGCAATAGCCTTGTCGTAGTCCGTCCGGAAGAATTCGGTCATCTTGCTGTCGAACTTCTGCAGCATCTGGTCGCGGGTCTCTTTGCTCTCCCCGTCACTCTCCCAGCACTGGATACCGACACTGAGTCCGCCGCCGAGCTTAT
>JAZKEA010000665.1:0-9581 GCA_040387315.1 Armatimonadota bacterium
CTATCGCGGCGTGACGCATCAGGAGGCGATGCGTCAGCTTCTAATGGAGGCATGAGAGCGGATCGAGAGGGATTTATGATGCTACGGCGTGGCTAACGGAGCGCATAGGGTATACCAAACCCGATATTGACGGCCTTTGGAGCCGTTTTGAAGGGAAATACTTTGATGACAGAATCTAAAGAGATGGGCGATCCGGGGGAGGCGGCTTTATCCGAGGGGACGCGCCAGCGGATGGAGGGAGTACGGCGGGGGCTGCTGCGTCTTCATAAGACGCTTCTGGATTCCGAGCGGGCGGCGTATGAGCAGGTGTACGGACGGGTCAGTCCGGGTGACCTGCTGCAGCTTCTGATCAACAATCAGCGGTTTGCCTGGCTGCGTCCGTTTTCGGAGATGGTGGTTCAGATCGATGAGATGCTGGAAGCCGACCGGGATTCCGAGGAGGCCGCGACGGAGCAGGGGGGAGTCGCGCTGCTGCAGCAGGTGCGTCTGCTGCTGACCCCGACCGAGACGGAAACGGATGCCAGCCGTCGCTATCACGATGCGCTGCAGAAAGACCCGGCGACGGTTCTGGCACACGCGGAAATCGTGAAGCTGCTGCCTGCGGCAGGGTAAGAGGAGCACCCGCACCACCGGGTCAGGGTTGCCGAGCGAGGAGCTCGTTTGAAAAAGCATATCTATATCGCGGGAGGGATCTACACCCTGATATGTGGGCTGGGGTTGGCGCTGGGGGCGACGCTGTGTCTTGCGCTCTGGGCGAATCCGGGTGCGGGCAGCCAGAATGCCTTGCAGTTTATTGGTCCCCCATTCCTGTTTGCCTCCTGTATCGCGCTTTTGCCGGGGCTAATCGGGGGAATAGGGCTTTTGTATTTTCGGCCCTGGGCACGGGTGGTGCTTCTGCTTCCCTCGCTGCTGCTGGTTTTTCTGGTGCCAATCGGAACTGCGATCGGGGCTTATGGCCTGTGGGTGATTTTGCAGGGAGAGGTGCGGGCACTGCTGAGCGGAGCGGGGCAGGATGCCGCCGATGTGCCATCCCCGTCTCCGCCGCCGCGGGCGGTGGGTTTGTTCTCGCCCCTACTCTCTCTTCTGATTGCCATGGCGTGTGTAGCCGCGGGTTTTTTCCTGGTGATCAAAATCGGATTTTTGATCCACGGAGACCCTCTGCCCGAGCCGTTCGAGAGCAGTGTGCTGACCGGTGCCGCGACCATGGTTGTGGTGACAGGATTTGCGGCAACGGTCGTACGGATAATTCATGCGGTCGGGACGGCGGTATCCCGTGCGCGTATTCGGCGCGAGGCGGACGGCTCTGCATTGGCCTATCGGGAAGCGCGTCGTTTGCGGGTGGCGGAACTGGCGGCAGATCCGGACCCGAAACGGGCGCGATACGCACCGCTGGTGGAACAGGGTGAGAGCTGGCCCGAGCAGAATATCGCCTATTATGAGGACCCGGAGAGTGTGATTACCTGCGTCCACCTTCAGCCGGTGGAGAGGGCGATGCGGCGGGCGGGGATTGATCTGAGGCGGTTCCAGGAAGGCGATGTTCGGGCGAAATGCGGCATTAGGTACTCAGCGCTGGAACGGGATTTTGAGATTGGGCTACCGGTCCGGTACGCGGAGTTCTTTGAGGCAGAGCGTTGGGAACGCGACCATCCCAGGGCATATTTGATCTGCGATGAGCACAAGTCAGTAATTCATGTGTTGCATCCGGAAGAATCGGGGGGGCAGGCTCTGCCGCAGTTTCCGGTCAGCGCCACGAGTTAAAACGCAACCCACCAAGCAGAGGTGCTTCGAGATGGCACAAACGGGAGTCGGCGCGGCATACTGCGGATAAGGGCGGGTGACTTTCGCGTCATCTCGATCAGGAAGAGTGAGTTTCCCATGTGTTTGCCGGGGAAACTAAACCTTAACAGCGGTATTTGGGTAAGAGCAGAGTGAAGCTACCACCAGTTCCTTGAAAGACAGTCTTTTGCTACTATAAATGCCAGATCAAAAAACGAATCCAAATCAGATCACAAAGACCGACACGCCCCCTCGGTCGGTACCGGACGATACCCCTTTTTGTCTTACCTTTGATGTGCCTCCTTCCCTGTCGAACATTATGCATCTGCGGCGGACCGCACGGTGTCTGCTGGAGAGTCTGGGACTATCGCGGGACAACACCGACGATGTGGAGACCCTACTCGGGGAACTTTGCACTAACGTAGTACGTCATGCCCATATAGAGAATATGAACTACAAGGTTTCGCTGGAGTTTCCAGAGGACCGCGTGGTTGTTACGGTGGTGGATCAGGGGATTGGGTTCGTTGAGGACGCCATCCTGCCGCCAGGGGCGCTCCGGCCCGACAAGTTTTCAGATGGAGACGAGGAACGGGTCGGCGGGCTGGGCCTGCCGCTGATCCACGCGCTCGCGGATCATGTGGAAATACGACCGACATCCCCGCATGGAACGACGATCCGTGCCGAAAAGAGCATTCGCCCGGTATCCTGAAGTTCCTGAGGCCGTGACGGGGAGCGCAGTTCGGATATTTATCAATCATTGAGAAAGTACGCTGTTTAAGTGATGGCTGTGCCTAAACTTCCCTCGGAGAAAGAGCGCCTGGCGGCGCTTCGTTCGTTTGATATCCTCGATTCGGAATCTGAGGAGGCGTTCGACGACATCACGCGTCTGGTGGCGCATGTGTGCCAGGTGCCTATCGCGTTGATTACCCTGATTGATGAGGAACGGCAGTTTTTCAAGTCGGAGATAGGGCTCGGCGTGCGCGAGACGCCCCGCGATATTTCTATCTGTGGGCACGCGATCCTGCAGAAGGGCCTTTTCGTTGTCGCGGATACGCTTCAGGATGAACGGTTCGTCAATAACCCGCTGGTCACCGGTGATCCACACCTTCGTTTCTATGCGGGTGCGCTGCTGGAAACGGCCGAGGGGCATCCGCTGGGTACGCTGTGCGTCCTGGACTATGAGACACGGGAGCTGACATCGGACCAGAAGAGCGCTCTGCAGACGCTGGCGCGGCATGTCATGCACCTGATGGAGCTTCGGCGGCGCTACAACCATGAGAAACGGATCGCGGAGACGCTTCAGCGGGCGATGCTGCTTCGTCCCTCGGAGGGGCAGTTTCCCGGTCTGGAGGTGGAACCGATCTACGAGGCGGCGTGGTCCGAGGCGGAAGTGGGCGGTGATTTCTACGATGCGTTCGCGCTTCCGAGCGGCGAAGTCGCCCTGGTGGTCGGCGATGTGGCAGGAAAAGGGCTGGCGGCGGCGGCTCGAAGCGCGGAGGTGAAGTACGCGCTTCGCGTGTACCTGCGCGAGTCCCCTTCGCCGTCGGAGGCAATCACCCGACTCAACCATTTTCTTTGCGATGTACAGCGAATCGACAGCCGTATGGGAGATGCGTTTGTCGCGCTTGCGGCGGCGGTGATCGATCCTTCGACCGGGCAGACGCGCATTACACAGGCAGGTCTTGAGCCGCCGCTGGTGCGGCGCGCAGGCGGGGCGGTGGAGACGGTGGAGCAGGGCGCGATGCCTCTGGGAATCAGCGGGGACGCGGTGTACCGCGATGAGACGATCACCCTTGCCCAGGGTGATCTTCTGCTTCTGCTGACAGACGGTATTACCGAATCCCGGCAGGGTCGGGAGTTTTTCGGGTTCGACGGGGTCGAACGCGTACTGCGCACGGTTTACGCGGAGCGTCCCCTCGCGGATGCACCGGCTCTGCCCACTATCGGTAATAGAATCGTGGATGAGGCGCGCGCCTTTGGCGGCACACTGCGTGATGATGTATGCCTGTTCCTAGCACGGCTCGAACCGGTGAACACCGCTGGCTGAGTGCTAGGAGGCAGATGCCCCCTAGCCCCCGTAAACGGGGGAACCTGATTTCTTGGAATTTTCACCCCTCCGCCGCGCAGGCGCGGCGAAGAGGGATTCAGGGTGTTTACAGGAACATGCCGCCGGATGCTTCGATGCGCTGGGCATTGATCCAGCGGTTATCGTCGGAGAGCAGGGAGGCGACGACGGGGCCGATATCGTCGGGGAGGCCGACGCGGCCGAGGGCGGTTTGGGAAGCGATGAATTGATTGATCTGCTCATTATCCCGGACACTGCCACCGCCGAAGTCGGTCTCGATGGCACCGGGAGCGACGACGTTTACTGCAATCCCACGCGGGCCTAACTCCTTTGCGAGATAGCGTGTGAGCACTTCGACAGCCCCTTTCATAGAGGCATAGGCGGCGTAACCGGGAAGCGCGAAGCGTGCCAGACCCGTGGAAATGTTGACAATACGTCCGCCATCCGCCATCAGGGGCAGCAGCGCCTGGGTCAGGAAGAAGACGCCTTTGAACTGGATGTTCATCAGCTGATCGAACTGTTCTTCGGTGGTTTCGGCAAAGGGCGCGGAGATACCGATACCCGCATTGTTGACGAGGAAGTCGAAGTCCGACCGGCCCCAGGTCTGCTGGAGAATGTCTTTGACGGACCCGGCGAAGGTGGGGAAAGAGCTGCTGTCGGAGACATCAAGCTGCAGAGCAGCGGCCTTGCGCCCGCTGTTCTCAATCTCGGCGACGACGGCGTCTGCCTCTTCTTTGCGGCTGTTGTAGGTCAGGATAACGTCCTGCCCCTTCGCGGCGATGCTCAGCGCCATGTTCTTGCCCAGCCCGCGGCTTCCACCGGTAACGATTGCTACTTTCAATTTTTGTTTCTCCCTATCCATTGCATTTTACTTTACGTCAAGTAAAATATATACGCAACGGATTCTGTTGTCAATATCAATTACGACACGTAACGAATATTATTTTCCGGTGAGGGATGAATGCGGCACGACGAAGTCATGAGCCCCAAGAGGCGGCGCGGCAGACCATCAAGCGTCAGCGCCGTCTCGCACGAGCGGATACTGGATGCCGTGGAGGAGATTCTGCGGGAAAAGTCGGTGCGGGATCTGACTATAGAAGAGGTCGCTCGCCGCGCCGGGGTCGGTAAACCGACGATTTACAAGTGGTGGTCGTCAAAGGCCGCACTGGTGCTGGACCTGTTCGAGGAGCGTATGGTGGATACGCTCGCGGTTCCTCATGCAGTGACGGCGGAGGAGGCGATCCGGGGGCAGGTGACGGAGCTCATCCGGCTGCTCAACGGTTTTTTTGGGAAAGTTGCCCGTGAGCTGATCGCCGAGGGCCAGAGCGACCCGGACGTTCTGCGCGAATACCGGGACCGCTACTTGAGCAAACGACGCGCCTTCTCCTACTCTGTTATCGAGAAAGCAAAGACCACGGGAGAAATCCGAGGCGACGCGGATGCGGCGCTGCTGGTAGACCGTATCTATGGTCCTATTTACTATCGCCTGCTTCTTCAGCACGAGCCACTGGACGCCGCCTTCGGCAATGCGCTTGTTGACGACGTCCTTGCCTCGGTACGATAGCGAGCTTCGGACTACGGCGCGACGTCGCTTTTTTCGCGTCTGCGGCGTGCGAGCCAGACGCCCACGGCACCGATGACGAGTACCGCGCCGCCTACCGCCAGGAGGCGTCGGCCCGCGGAGCGGCGTGCGACCAGGGCCGGGAGCTCGTTCGCATCGCGGGCGGCAGACGCGTTCTCGGGAACAAGGACGACGACAGCCCCCGGAACCACCTCCGCATTGAGCTCGCGCCGCCGTCCCCCCTCTTCGCCGTCGAACTGGACGGGCTGCGGCTTTATGGCGGTGATGCTTACACGCCGTGCCTGATACACCTCGAGATCCGGGGATTCCTGTGCCCTGCCCAGCAGGCTGTAGCCGAGGAGACGCAGCCATTGACCGGTCGTGCGCGCCTTGACGACCCCAATGTCGAGCATGCCGTCGGTGGGCGAGGCGGTCGGGATGGCTTCGAATCCTCCCGTCATTTTCCCCATGTTGGCGATCAGAACGCTCTTGACGCGGCGGCGCAGCGGTGGCTTATCATCCAGCCGGATCAGAACCGAGGTGCGGTGCCGTCCAAGGTTCCGGATCGTCGCCACGAAGTAGGCGAAAATGCCGAGCCTATTCTTGGCCTCCCGGTCGGCCTCCTCGATCACCTTGCCGTCGAGCCCGATTCCCCCCATGATGGCGAAGTAGCGGTCCTCGGATCGGGCGAGGTCCAGCCGGTACGGCAGGCCGGATAGGGCAACATCGACCGCTTCCGGAACGGTTACCGGTATACCCAGGTTCGCGGACAGGAGGTTGCCGGTGCCAGCGGGCAGAACCGCGACGGGCACGTCGGTTCCGACCAGGGCGGACAGGACCTCCATGACGGTGCCGTCTCCTCCGGATACCGCGATGAGATCAACACCATCCTCAAGCGCCTGCTTCGCCAGCTCCTTTGCCCCCGTCTCCTTGCTGGTGGCGATGAACTGGCAGGTATAGCCGTGCCGCGAGAGTGCGGCAGAGATGACGCGCATCCGTTCCTCGGGGTTTGTCTTACCGGAGACCGGGTTGAAGATAACGGAGACGCATTTGTTGTCCCCTTTTTGTGCGACCGCTGCCTGATCGCTGTCCTGCCCGTCGGCAGCGACATCAGAGGGGGGCGTAGTCGTCAGCTGATTCAATGTCGTCATTTCGATCCTGGTCCTGTTTCTGGCCGTGGTATTCCTGGTTTCGTGTCTTGCCACAGGCGCCAAAGCCGCGCCATCCCGTGTTTGGACGTTTCGCGGTAAATTATTTTGCCCTGTGACCGCTCAGACCAAACCTCGCTTAATGTCAAGGGGAGCGAACGGTTTCCAGCAGGTACCAGAGTATGAGCAGGCCCAGCATAGTAATCAGGGCCGCATAGACGGTAATAACAAGGCCCGAGGATTCGTAACGACCTGATCGGATCTGTTTTTGCACCACAAGAAAGCGCTGAACCGCCAGAAGGATCGTCAGTAATCCGAAGGCAGTGAAAAGCAGGCCAATGCCGGAGGCATGAACCATGCCCGGCGCGGGTGGTGTGAGCGCACCAGCGGGAAACAGCCATCGCAGCTTCGCGATGACGACCCCAAAACCCATGGTTGCGATCCCGGTTCTCAGCCAGGCGAGGTAGGTGCGCTCGTTTGCGAGATGGTCTCGAACACGGGAATCATCGTTTGAGGGTTCCGACGGGACGTTCATGGCAGGATTGTTTTACCCTATTCGTGCGGGTACCGCGAAAAGAGCAGTTCTGACTGCGGACTGTAGCCCCACTTGCTTCAAGCGAGCAGACTGTGGTACCGTGCCTCCACAGTGCGAATGCGATTACCACTTGTCAAAATTCTGGTCGTGGGGCTGTTCGCTATCCCGCTTGGCGCACGCGAGTTCGTCAAACTGCAGCAGTATCGTCACGCGACCGCACGACCGCTCGCCTTAGGTCAGATCATCCGGCGGGAGGACATACGTCTGTGGGGAGACACTCCTGCCAATCAGCTTACTATTCAGCCGACGGGAACCCAGGGCGAGGCGACGACCGTGCGGGCTCAGGTGTCGAACAAGGAGATGGACTCGCTGCCAACCGAGATATGCTACTATCACAGCGGCAACCCGGAAGAGCTAGCGTTTCCCGAGAACACGGAGAGCCCGCTCCTGCCACTGCTCTTTTTGTGGGGCGGCCCGCCGGTGGCCTTTGTGCTGGTATCCCGCCTGCTCCGCATTCGGTAAAAGGCGCAGCTGCCATAAACAAGGTAGACATTTAATCATGGAGATGCAGGAGACTGTTAAGGAGCAAGGAAAGATGCGGTGGAAGGCACACGTGTTTCGCTGGCTCGGCCCTGTCCTCATCAACATCTGCTCTGTCTGGCTGGCGGTCACTGCCGGTGAACTTTATCGGCATCCGGGGGTCCAGAATTGCCTCGCTCTCATACTGCCTCTGGGCGGCGTGGTGTACTCGGCGGGTCTGTGGTGGGATGCCACGCAGACGATATGTCACAACGATCCCCACCCCCGCAACCCTTTGCTGACGGCGGGATTCGTCCTCTGGTTAAGCGGATCCGTTTTGCCGAGCGCTTATGAAGGGGATTGCTATCCTGTTTTAGTGCTGGGCGGCATCATGACGCTGTGCGGGCTTTTTTCTCTTGTCTTTGGGTTTGCTGTTTGGATGAAGTCCCTGCGAACGAAAACGCCCTGAGAAGCATCTGAACCCGCCTATGGCGAAGCGCTGACGTGCTATCTGAACCATTGCTCTAAAATGGGAAGACGGCCACTCTTGAAAAAGAGAGGCCGCCTCATCGTCATACGTTTCTTGATTTGTGTTTGTGCGGTTTCGCGTGGCCTTGACATCGCTGTCGCCTCTGCCGACGTCTTATTCCACAACCGTTACAAACCGTTTTCGTTCGTCGAACAAACGGGGGACTCAGATTCTCCTAGAGGGCATCCGGCTCGCGGGCTCGGTGACTGTAGTGGTCACCGCCTCGCCCGTGGTGCCTGTAATGCCCAAAATGCTCCGAGTGCCCGCCATGCTTGTTGTGCCGGGCTAACATGCAACTTCGACGAGACCCTGATTCAACCCGGAGTTCATTCTCCAATAGGCATCCTCCAGCAACGTACGTCCGAACAGTCAACATGAGATTGCTAAATGATATTTTTAGCGGTTCCGATTGCCGGTGGCAACTCCCTGCAAATCGGGTTACAAAGATTGTCTCCAAATGCGCCCGGGGTTAAACCGGATTTGTCGAAAATTTTCCGTTTTTCCTCTCCGCCTGCTTCTTAAAATCCTTTAGCAGTTGCGCAGTTTCCCCGCAGGAATTGCCCATTCACCTGGTAGCGGCGGAAACAGGGCAGCGTGACACTATCGGTTGGGGAAACTATCCCTAGAGAGGTATGGAGGAAATCACCATGACAATCGAGTCTACCCAGGATCTCATTCTCGATGAACTGCAGGGCCTGTACACGATGGAGACACAGGCAGTCGAGACGTACCCGCAGCTGATCAACGCGGCTTCATCGCCCGAACTGAAGCAGGCGCTGCAGCAGCACGCCGAGCAGACCCAGGGCCAGGTACAGCGACTGGAGCAGGTTTTCGGGCAGATGGGCCAGCAGCCGCAGGGCAAGAATCTCAGGACAATCCAGGGGATGATCGCCGATACCCAGCAGATGATTCAAAGCGGTACGCCGGGTCCGGTCCTGGATGCGGGGCTGATCGGGGCTGCGCAGAAAATGGAGCACCTGGAGATCGCGTGTTACGGCACCGCACGTACGCTCGCGGTGGAGATGAACCAGGATGAGGTAGGCGAACTGGCTCAGCAGACACTGGATGAGGAGATTGAGACCGACCGCCTGCTGACAACGCTGGCGGAGAGCCGGGTCAATCAGCAGGCCCGAGAAATGTCGATGGCGTAGCGAGAAGTTTGACCTGTTCAGAGTCGCGCCACCTGACAGAGTCTGTCAGGCGGCGCGATTCGTAGAACTCTCACCCCTTTGGTCTCTACCTTTCTGAGAGGTCGGTCAGGATGGCAGTTACGGCACCCCAGAAGATGTTGGCGGTCAGCATAAGCGCATTACGGCCCGCCGGTTCTTTGACTGCGGAGCGGTGCCAGCCGATGGCGGGCATGAGGCCCAGGTAGCTGACCGACCATAGGGTCAGGCCGAAGAGGCTGCCGAGGCAGCGGCCCCGGCAGCCCCGCCCAAGGCCCCGCC
>JAZKEA010000666.1:0-7692 GCA_040387315.1 Armatimonadota bacterium
AGGTGCGCCTCCAGAAGGTCGATCCGTCCCCGGTGAACTGCCATCGGCGGCGTATCCGGCAGGTCGATACCTTTCCGCGCGACGATCTCCAGACACTGGTGTTTCCCCTCGGGGTTCCGGCAGTAGGTCTCCAGGATCAAGGCGACGGGAGCGAGCCTGTCGCCGCGCTCGTCCTGAAGCGATGCGCCTAGTTCAAGAAGCAGCGCCAGTCCGGTCCCGCTCTGTGTTTCGCAGGGACCCATCACAGACCCGGCGACAGGCCGTGCGCCCATCGCATGCAGTCGTCGTGCCGTATCGAGCTTCCCCTGCAGGCAGGCCCGCTCAAAAGCGTGCTGTATGTCGCTCGCACCCATCGTTTGGAGAATTCCGATAATGCGGTCTTTGCCCAAGTTCGCGGCGTAGGACATCGGTGACCCCCAGTTACAATGGGCCGTGCCGCGTGCGTTCTCGTGGAGAAGCTTGGGGTGGTCCTGTATAAGCTGCCGAATCGTGTCAGGATCGTCCTGCCGGATTGCACCGATCATCCGGCAGGCAAGCACGAGGCGAGGCCAGCTTGGAAGGCCGTAGCTCCGGGCGAGGGTAAGCTGAGCATCGGCGAGCTTCACGGTGCCGGGTTCGCGGGGTGTGGGGTGGTGGGCCTTCATCTCCGCGAGGGCCGCGGCATTGCTGGCCTTCAGGGAACGAAGAAGATCCTTGGCCTGATTTCTTAGCTGGTCAAGATCAGGATGGACGGGCAGGTGACGGTCAGACATGGAAAAGCCTCCTTCAGCATACAGCCCGGTGTCCGTTGTTGTCGGGCGGAAAGGAGGTTCCAGGGAACCTGTTGAAACAGCACAATCTGGTCAGGTGGACTCAGTCCTGTCCACGGACAGGGGGCGTCCTGCACGCCAAACAAGAGTTTACAGAAGCGCTATGGCTTTGTCAATATCGGATTCGGTATTGTAGGCATGAGGGGAGATACGCACGTTGCCACAGCGCACCGCGACTGTCACGCCATTGTCACCGAGGTGGGCAAGGACCTCGCTGTTGTCGCGAGACGGATGCCGGAAGGCCACGATACCCGAGCACGCCTCCGGAGCCTGCGGAGACAGAACGCGGCAGCCCTGCCGGGTCAGACCGGTCCGGGCGTGATCCGCGAGATGAAGAACCCGCTGTTCGATACGGTCGAACCCGACCTCCTCCATCAGCCTAACCGACGCCCCCAGGGTCGCGGTGTTCAGGATGCTCGGTGTGCCTTCCTCGAATCGGTCGGTTGTCGGCTTCAGCTCGTCGAAGTGCTGACGCTCCCAGTCAATGGGATTCGTGACCGAGTTCCAGCCGATATTGACAGGCAGAAGAGTCGAGAATACCTCCGGTCGAATATAGAGCACCCCGATACCACCGGGCGCCATCAGCCACTTATGGCACCCCGCCGCGGCGATATCGATGTTGTCCCGCTCGACATCCAGACGCAGTGCGCCAAGTCCCTGCACGACATCTACCACAAAGACAATGCCACGGCTCCGGCAGAATGCGCCGAGGCGGGGCAGGTCCATGCGCTGACCCGTTCCCCACTGTACCCAGGAGACCGCGAGAACCCGGGTGGTGGGTTCCGCCTCGCAGGCGGCGATCAGATCGTCCTCGCGAACGATGCCATCGGCATCCGGTGCGACAAGGCGCGTCCGTACCCCACGCCACTCCTGAGCCATCCAGGGATAGATGTTGGAGGGATACTCACTCGCCGCTGTGATAATGACGTCGCCCGGCGTGAAGGGGATCGCCTGCGATGCGATGCTGAGGCCGTGACTCGTGTTCTTGATAAAGCCCAGGGTAGCAGGGGCCGCGTTTATCATGCGTCCCAGCGTCGCCCGAAGCGTTTCCTGCCGCTTGATATGACCAGAAAAGGCGGCGACCGGGTCACGGAGGAACAGATCATCGAGAACACTTCTGCCTGCTTCCGCTACGGGTCTGGCGATAGGCGAGACACCCGCATGATTCAGGTAGGTCATTGTCTCGGAGCCCGGAAACAGGGTGCGCATCTCGTCGAATGTCAAAGCGTCCTCCTCATGTGTCGGTGAGGGATGCCTGCATCATCGAACACTGGCCCCTCAGCCACAAAGCCAAGCCTCTCGTAAAAAGGGATGACGTACGTCTGCGCATCAAGCGCCGCTATGGTGAAACCGTGCACTTTCGAGGTTTCCAGCGCGAACCGCATTAGCGATGCGCCAAGCTGTTGTCCGCGCCACGCTTCTCGGACAGCGACCCGCCCGATCTTTGCCAAGCCGTTTCCCTTATCGACTATTCGCGCGGTCGCGACCGCCTCGCCCGTTTCGGAGACCGTGGTGAGCAGATGCAGCGCCTCTGCATCATATTCGTCCGGCTCAAGCTCGGGCGGCACTTTCTGCTCGTCCACAAAAACCTCGAAACGAATCTGCATCGCGGCGCGACGATCCGACTCGTCCGTGCAAAGACGGTAGATAAAATCACTCATGGAATTTGCAGCAGCTTATGGGTCTGGAGCGAAAGACGGAAACGGGCCGGTTCCGCTTTGACGGCCTCGATACACAGATGCACCGCATCGGGGTTCAGCGCATTCGGCTGAAGATACAGCAGCGGCCCGCCGGGGAATCCCGGTGTCGGATAGGCGCGGGCGCGTTCGAGATCATCTGTGTCATCCACCACCACCTTGAACTCCGCGGCGTGATGGAGATACCAGGGGGCCAGCTGCCCGCCCTCGCTCTCTTTGGGAGAAACGGTGATATGGTCCAGGTTCCACGAGGGGCGGGGGTGCTGTCCGTTGGTCTCGATTTGAAGAAGGACGCCGTGGGCGTGAAGCCGATCACAAAGGGGTTGCAGGTCGAACAGAGTCGGTTCGCCGCCAGTCAGACACACCCAGGGGCAGCCGTAACCGAGCACTTCGGTAACGACGTCATCGACTGTCATCTCTCGCCGAACGCGAAAATCGGTGTCACAGAAAGAGCAGGCTAGGCTGCATCCGGCGATGCGGACGAAAACCGTCGCCTGACCGGTTCGCGACCCTTCTCCCTGAAGCGAGTAGAAGATTTCCACGATTGGCAGCAGGCCCCGGCGAAAGACAGCGACCGCGTCTTTAGTCGCCTGACGTGGGTCCGGGGTTTCTCCCTGATACACCTTGAGAGGCTTGGGGGAGGTAAATTGTTGCGTTGAGGAGGTAGCGACACTCACGCAATTATTGTATCATCGGGGCTTTTTGACGCCGTATAAACGATGCTCGGCTGTTAAATATCTCTCTGCAGGGCGAATTAGTCTTTATGCTCTTGTGCTGATTCCCGCTTTTCCGATAATCTACATTGGAACTACTAATGATAAAGATTACGAACAAGCGTCTGCTCGTCGCCGTATTAAGCACTGCCGCTGCCCTGGGAATGACATTCCCCCGTACGTGTGCTGCCGCCGCGGGAAATGCGCCAGGCCATACCGCATTGGCATTACCCAATGCCGACACCCCGAACGAGCTGGGGCGAATTCCGATTCTGATGTACCACTCGGTCGGTGACAAGTTCACCGGAAAAGCCGCCGCTCTTTCCGCGCGACTCGGCCTGAACATCTCGGCGGCGACATTTCGTGCTCAGCTTGAGGCGATGTATAAAGCGGGCTGGTATCCTGTCAACATGCGGGATATCCTCTCGCCCCATCTCGATGTACCAAAAGGAAAAATACCGTTCGCGATTACCTTCGATGATGCCCGAAGGTCGCAGTTCTATTACCGTAAAGACGGCTCTGTTGACCCTAATTGCGCTCTTGGCGTCCTTCTTGCGATGCACCAAAAATACGGGCAGGGCTGGCCGAACCGAGCGTCGTTTTATGTGGTTCCGAGTGGTAAGTTTAACCCGCCTCCCTTTGGACAGAAGTCACTGGTTGATAAAAAATTGCGGTTCCTGGTCGATCAGGGATTCGAGGTCGCAAATCATAGCACCTCGCATCACTCGATGCGGAACATGTCGCCCCGACAACTAGAGCAGGAGATGGAAACCTGCTTCAAGTATGTTCGTGACCGTGTCCCGGAAGCGACCATGGACACGATGGCGCTGCCCTACGGCGCTGCGCCCCGCAATCGTGGATCCTGGGGTGTGCTCCTCGACGGAAAAACTGTCGATCCTGCCTCCACCTATCACAACCGCTGTATATTGATGGCGTGGGGTGGCACCAGTTACTCCCCCTGGGACAAACGCTTCGACACGAAACAGGTGACGCGCATCGGTGCGGAGCCCGGTACCATCGAACGGTGTATCGCCACACTGAAGCATGGCAAGGGTTCCCAGCAGCCTTATATCAGTGATGGTAATTCGGAGGTTGTGACTGTTCCCGCCTCCCAGCGGCAGCACTTGGCTGCCGATAAGCTAGCCGGTCTTCGCCTTGTTGTGATAAACGATTTGCCGCCCACATCGGAAAAGAAAAAGCAGAGTACGCAGGCTGTTGCCAAACGAACCCATTAACCTGCTGAAATCAGAATAATGCGCCTTTTTGCCGCTGCTCTTTTTGGTATCGCTTTTATATGTCCCCTCGGCGCGTTGGCGCAGGGCATCGATCCCGCTCCGCAGGCATCGCCGCCTCTGGTAAGCCGGATGCAGGAAGGGCGCTGGGCTCCAGCGGTCGCGCGCCTCGCTACCGGGAAACTTCTCATCGCGGGCGGCTATTCCTTCGCAGCCAAAGACACAGTTGCTTCCGTAGATTTGTTCGATCCCTCAACGGAGAGATTTATCCCGGCAGCGCCTCTGCTGCACGACCGCAACTTCGCCACGGCGACTCTGCTGCTGCCGAGCCGAAAGGTACTGGTCGCGGGCGGATTCTCTGAGCGTCGCGGCGGCACGCTCGGAACCGCCGAGGTGTATGATCCCGAAACAGACCGGTGGACCTATACCAGCGCCCCAATGCACGACCGTCGTGAGCTGTTTACCGCGACACGCTTGACCCTGGGGCGTGTGCTCATGGTTGGCGGGCTCTCGCTCGCGAAGCGCGGAACACTGGCAACCACGGAATGGTATGATCCGGTAACCGACTCGTTCACGCTGACAGCGGGAGCACTCGCGGAGGATCGCTTTGGTCAGGCCGCCGCGCTGTTGGCCGATGGTCGTGTTCTAGTGGTCGGAGGGCAGTCGTGGAAAATCGGTCAGCCGAGCCGCACACTGGCCTCTGCGGAAATCTTCGACCCGGCGACCGGGCGTTTTACCAAAACCGTCGGTTCGCTGCATTTCGCCAGGGATCGCTGTACGGCAACGGTTCTCAAAGACGGTCGCGTCCTGATTGTGGGCGGTACGGACAAGGGGAAGCCGCCGCTGCCCGCCGAGATATTCGATCCCGCGACCGGCACCTTTCGTTTGGCGGCCTCGCTGCGGAAAGGTCGTATGGCCCACGATGCCTGCCTTCTGCCCGATGGTCGCGTGGTTGTCGCGGGAGGATGGGCGGATGCCCGTAAGGCGACGACGCCCTCCGTCGAAGTCTACAATCCGGCAAAAGATCAGTGGCTTACACTGCCGGGTCTGCCCTTTTCCGCCCATGACCTTGCGCTGGTCTGGTTTCCCGCCTATGGCACGGTTTCCGCCACAGGGCATATTCTCGCTGTCGGGGGGAAATCTACGCCTGGCGATGAGGCAAAAGCATTTTCGGTGTCTGACGGTGTCTGGATCGATCCCTGAGCTATCGCTCTTTGTTGACCGCAGTGCGGGGGCAGGTTATACTCAAGTACGTCTTCGGAAAGCGGGATCACTTGATTATGGCATCTCGGAACGGCCGGAACCACCCCCTCAACCTCGGTGAAAGCAGCGCTTTTACCCCTAGGCAAAACTCCGGACGAACGTCGTCTGCGGGTTTCACTTTGATCGAGCTTCTCGTCGTTATCGCCATAATTGCGGTACTCGCCGCGATACTTTTCCCCGTCTTCGCACAGGTCCGGGAGAGAGCGCGCCAGGCTGCCTGCCTCAGTAATATGAAGCAGCTAGGCTTCGCTATCAATCTCTATCAGCAGGACTACGACGGATATTACGTCCCTAAATTCCCCTGTGAAACATACGATGATAGGTCGCATCAGGACGGGTCGCCCAACTACGCGGACCACTGCGTCTCTCCCGTCCGCAATGTCGATGACTCGCTGACGCCACCAGTTCCCGAATGGCTGCCGGCCGCAGATGCGCCTGCTGGAACGGATTACCTGCTGCGTCCCTATGTCAAGAATGACGATGTCCGTCTCTGTCCGTCGCGACTAACGACACCTCGTTCCGTTCCGGAGAATTCGAACCTGCCGGACGATGTAAGCCGGTATGCGATCAACGGATGGGACAGCTACTTCGGAAGCAGCGTCGGTCAGCCGGGGACATCTCCTCAGGGGAAGCCTGACTCCGAAGTTCCGCTGCCCGCTACCACGCTGCTCTTGTGGGAGCACAATTACAGCACCGGTGAGTGTCAGGTGGGGCAGGCATTTGAGAGCATGACGATCAATCCCGAGGAAGCCCCGAAGCACTGGTTCAAGGGGCACAGCGGGGGGACAAACGTCATCTGGTGCGATGGGCACACCCGCTGGATGCGCCCGACGCAAATGGAACGCCGATTCTTCTCCATTCAGCAGGATTGATAAAATCTACCGCCGCCGATGAACCTAGCGTATGCTTGAGAAGTAAACCAGCAGATAGACCGCGATAACCGCCCGAATGAGCCAGATCGTAAATTTGGGATGCTTTTCCGCGAGCTTCGGGGCCAGTACGATGGCGGGCAGCGTCGCGAGCATTTTCACCACCACAAAGGCCACCGGATGATGATCAAAGGTCCACTGCAGAAGTGGATTCGCTTCTATCGCGGTACCGTTCGATACCCAGAAAAGCGTCGTCATCATGTCGATGTAGGAAATCAGAAGAAGAATAAGCGTTTCACGCTCCGCCGCACGCCGCAGGTGCAGCGGGCCCTTGAAGCGTAGTTTATGACCATTGCGACGCTGTGACGGAGAGGCAATTTCTGATCCGGTAGAGCTCACTGTATTTAAAGAGGGATTGGGTTGATAAACGGGCATCCGGTGCTCGGTCTCCCTGGCGGTTCTTGTAATATCCTAATATGCAATTATCATACCCGGCAAGCAGGCATAATTAACGCACCGGTGCCCGCTTTGTTTTCAAGACAGGGGAAAAGCTGCCGTCACTCATATCGAAAGCGCGGTAACCAACGCGGTCCACTATAGGAAGCTTGGCAGCGAGCCGGGTTTCTGCCGCCACCCAGACGCATCGGTTCGTCTCCGTATCAGTCATTCCGAGTGCGCTCAGCGGAATCTCCGCCTGAAGCTCCTTTACGCCCGACATTTTATTTACTGTGGGCCGGAGGTCCCATTGGATAAAGGAAGAGTTGCTGTCATCCGCGGCGGCAGGAGTGCTCCCCATCGAACGAGCGAGGAGCGTATAGCGCACACGGCTTGAAGCAGGGCGGCGCGTGCTGATCGAGACCCTCAGCAGGGTGCGCGAGATCTTCTGGACTGTGATGCCAGTCAGGTCCGCGGAGGGTGTGGCATAGCGAATAACATCGTCTCCTGCGGCGTCTTTCGCGGATGCTGTCCAGCGTGGATGTTCTGATCCGGGACCGGAAGCGGAGGCTTTGATTGTTTCCGGGTCTGCGTCGTAGGTAGGCATTTGCCCGAAGATTTCATTGATCCGAACGAAAGACTCCAGAAAGCGGCCGGATATCTCTGTCTGGGAG
>JAZKEA010000667.1:0-2177 GCA_040387315.1 Armatimonadota bacterium
CGGTTAGTCCCATAGCCTCCTCCGCATTCGCGAAGACGACATCGGCGTAATCACGGACGATACGCTGGAAATCCTCTTTATGACGGCCTACACAGAACGGGTCCGAAAGGCTGAAAGCCACTTTCACATCCAGCCGGGCAGCCGCTTCCATAGCGTGGATAACGGCGTCCTTCTGGGTTTCGGTGTCCCACAGGTATCCTGTGACATAAAGGTAGCGGCTTGCTGCAAGATCGTCCAGGTTGACATCTTCGGCCCGCAGTTCGCGTGCCTGTCCCAGGTAGGTGCACATGGTTCGCTGCGCATCCGGGGTGATCAGGATGAGTGAGATACCCGTATCGCCTTCGCCCACGCCCAGGTTTGGCTGAACTCCCTCGACAGCCAGGCCATCGCGGTAGGACGTACCATGCTCATCGGGCCCAACACGGCTGGTGAAGCACGCGGTTCCCCCCAGTTGGGTGATGCCCATCGCGGTATTCGCCCCCGACCCGCCTGCTCCGGTATTGACGATATGGGCGTAGACTTCAGGAACAATCGCCTTCTGCTCCTCCTCGGAAAGCAGCATCATACTGCCTTTAGACAGAGAAAGAGACGTAAGCATCTCGTCCTTGACCTCCGCCTGGATATCGAACAGGGCGTTGCACATGCCGAAGACGTCGAACCGTTTGTTACTGGTGGTACTGGTACTCATAGCTGCTTGGATTCCTGAGGGTCGTGGTTATTTAGTTTTAGGAGCGGGAGGCGTAATCAGGGTGATAACTGCGGCGGGGCCGGGATTTCCGGTCCGGTCCACGGGCGTCACCGCGACCGCTTCCACCTCTTTGGGGGCGTCAAAGCGCGTCTGGTAGGCGGTCAGGACGGCAGCGTTCTTCCAGGTCGTTCCAACCCGTGTCTGCACGGCCCAGAAGCGGACCGGAGCGCCGGGGTTACCACTGCCTCTCCCCGTCATCCAGGAAATTTTTTGTCCCACTCGGGAAAGGACCGGGGCAACACGGGGGGGATTATTGCCGGGCATCCAGGGGGACGCGGGAACCAGTGCAGGCTCGGCGTAGACGCTCGTAGCGAGAATATTCCCCAGCGGAGATTTCTTGGGACCTGCGAGGAGCGATACCGCGCTGAAATGAATCGTTCCAGGGGCGCCCGCAAAACCGCGCGTGGTTCGGACCTGGTAGGTGATCTCGTCCAGGGGATAGGAAGGCGGCCTGCCGTTCGCACCGGGCAGAACACGACTCGTGAAGAGGCCCGGCCAGATATGCCGGTCTTTGGTGTTCTGCTCAAGCCACCAGTTCAGAAGGACGGGGAAGCTCTGCGGCGTCTGCTCGATCTTCCAGTAGAGCTGCGGGGCAAGATAATCGACCCAGCCCTCCTGAAGCCACTTCTTCGAGTCGCAGTAGAGCTCATCGTACATGTTCCCCCCCTTGATCTGGGGCGGATTACCGGGAATCCAGATACCAAAGGGGCTGACACCGACTTTGACCCAGGGCTTGGCGGCATGGACCGATTCGTTAATACGACGAACAAGGAGATTCACGTTCTCGCGACGCCAATCATCCTTCAGCATCATGCCCCCGCCGGACAGATACCGGTTCCAGGAGCGTTCATCGGGGAAAGGGATCGGTTTATCGTTCGCGTCGCGCTCTATATAAGGATAGAAATAGTCGTCCATGTGGACGGCATCGATGTCGTAACGCTTCACTACGTCCAGAATGACCGCCAGCGTCTTCTCCTGTACCTCCGGTTCACCCGGATCCATCCAGACGTATTTCCCGTAAGGCTTGGCAAGGTCGGGGCGGGTAATACTGATATGGTTTGGCGCGGCGGGCGTCTTCGCACTCGCGTAGCGCGCCCGGTACGGGTTGAACCAGGCGTGGAGCTCTAAACCGCGCTTGTGGCTCTCCTCAACGACAAACTCGAGCGGGTCGTAGAACGGACTGGGGGCCTTCCCCATCTCCCCGGTTATAAACTCAGACCAGGGCTCCAGCGGCGAGGCGTAAAGGGCGTCTGCTCCCGGACGGACCTGAAAGACAATCGCATTCAGTCCGATCTGCTTCGCGCGATCCAGAAGCGTCAGAAGCTCCTTTTTCTGCTGATCCGTCGAGAGGCCGCGCTTTGAGGGCCAGTCAATGTTCCCGACAGTCGCGATCCACACGCCGCGGAATTCGGCTCGTGGCGCAGGGGGG
>JAZKEA010000668.1:0-3701 GCA_040387315.1 Armatimonadota bacterium
CGATATGCATCCGCGCCCCGGAGGGGTGCCTGGCCGAAGGCCGACCAGGCCGGGCATTCTACGCCCGGAACAACACGCCCGGACAAAACGCGCGGGCCTGATAGTGCATCGCCCCCGGTCGCCGAGAAACGCTGCCGTTTCCTTCCTACTGCGCGGTTTCCGGTGCCCAGACCGTTTTGAACATGGCACGAGTCGCGCCGTTGACCCGTATCAGCAGGGTTTCGCGGCGAGACGGCGGGGCATCGGGCGTATCGGCATGGGTAATCGTGAACGCGCCGGGAACCGCAATCGTCACGCGCATTTTCCGACCGTCGGGGAAGACGACCGGAAACGAAGCGGTGTCCGTAAACGCGGCGGAGACGGGATTCTTCCAGTAGCCGAAACCGGCGGGTCGCGCGGGTCCGGCGAAACTCGTGTCCGGCGCGAACCCGGCAGAAAGCCCCGCTTTGCCCTGTATCTGCACAAGCAGGCCGAGCTCGTGCGGCTGGTTATCGGTCGTCGTCACCTGGACCGTGTCGGTCATCGTATTTCCGCTGATTTCGAGAGTGCGCTCGGCATCAGCGTTCTTGCGATACTGTGGCTGGCTTGCCGACAGACGTCCCGCGGCGGCATCAAAGGCACGCAGCGTGCCGGGATTCCAGCCCTCCTGCCCCAGACCGTCCACAAGCGGAACGTTGTGCGCGAGGCCCGTGACCATGAACTGCTGCGTGAGCGGGGCGCCGTAGCCGGTCGTGCCGATATCGTGGGTGATATCCGTTCGGTCGTAAAATGCCTCGAAATGCAGCGCTTCCGCCTCCGAGTGCGTCCGAACGACCTGACCGTAGTGGAAGAAGACCTGCCACGGCCCCTGTTTCAGGATTGCCATACGGCTGGACTCCATATTCAGGCTGGTTACCGGGGGCAGCGTCACTTCCTCGGAACCGTTCGTGTCTGTCACCGGCGGGAGGGGATCGATCAGCGATTCCCATGAGAGCGTGGTTTGCTGGGTGGCGATCCCGAGTTTTGTCGGAAACAGGCGGGAGGCGGCGGCGAGCATCTTGGCATCCGGTGCGATCCCCTGCCGTCCACCGTCGGCGGGGCTCGGAAGCTGACCCGTTGGAAAACGCATCGCTATCGGGGCGAGAAGCAGATTTTCCACTATCTCCATTTCGGTTTGCAGCTTGTCCGCCTTTCCTTTCAGCGAGGCAAACTCAAAGAGCGGCATCAGAGCGCGGGTCACATAAGAGTTGTAGCCGAGCGACTGCTCGCGCCAGAGGTAATCGCTGGTGACTCCCTTTGCCAGCAGATCCCGGACGCCATAACGGTCCTCGATAGCGGTCTTCCAGAGCGCGGCATCGTCGTAGTACAGCGCGACGCAGGCGGTCGCCGACCGCTGCCAGCAAGCCATGTTGTGAATCGTCAGAAGGGACTGAGACAGCAGCACGGCTTCCGGCTGAAACAGCTTCGTAAACCAGTAGGCTTTGCGCTCAGGCGTCACGTAGTCCCCGAGAATCCGCGCGGTATTGACGAACTTGATCAGCAGAACGGCCTCGTCCAGACTTTGCGACATCAGACGCCAGCCGGGTTTAACCGGGGTGCCGGGTTTGTCCCCCGGTTTCTGGGGCGGGGGAGCGACGGGCCAGCGGGCCAGGTTATCGGCGTAAAAATCCAGCTGTTCGCCCGCCCAGTCCGCATACTTTTTCTCTCCGGTCAGGCGATACAGACGGGCGGAGTTCACGAGATAGTTGCCATGCGCGGCGCGAAACTGGTAGTTCCACGCGGCGGTCGGACTCGCTGCGAAGCGTGAACTGCCCCGGCTCATCGGGCGTCCAGAGGAGGGTCGAGCCATCTTTGGGACTGGTGAAGTCGTGATACCAGCCCGCCTGCCACTCCACATGGTCGCGCCGCTTCTCGATCCAGCCGTCCATGGTCGCCCGCTCCCCGGCGATCCACTCGGCCCAATCGGCCCGCTTGACACGCTGCCGCGCCCCGTCCCAATCCTCGCGAGGGATCCGAAGCGGGCTGCCGGAGGCATCGTACACTTTGAGCGAGGCGAACGTTTTCGCGGGGTCAGGCTTGGGGAAAACAGCGTCGGCGGCGAGCGCTTGTGGGGAGAACACGGGGGAGACGAACAAGACGCCTGCGCCGGCAAGAGCCGTGGCGGCAAGAACGGAACGAAGCATTATCGGGAGATTTCCTAAAGAGTAACGTGAGCTGCGCCAATAGCCCGGGCGTGAATGCCCGGTCTGGTCGGCGAAGCGCCAATTGGACCTCCGGCCCAAAAGAGTCCGGTACCGAGGGTTAGACCCGCCCGCTGCGGTGTCGAAGGTCTCCCCTCCCCTATTCATGGGGGAGGGGAGACAGAATCCGCGCCCCGGAGGGGTGCCTGGCCTATTCATGCTTGCATGAAGGTGAAGACCGACCAGACCGGGCATTCACGCCCGGGCTATTGGCGCAGCTCACGTTACTCTTGGCGCAGTTCCAACCCGCTTAGTAGTTGTCCCACACGTTCTGCGGGTCCATGTACGGGTAGCCGTCGGGACGGGCGGCGGTGACACCGGTCAGCTGATCTACCCGCATCGCCTTGGAATGACCATCACAGAAGGCGATATTGACAAAGCCCTGATGCCGACCCGCGGGCCAGCGGTCCGCGTTCAGCGCCGACTGCGTGGAGAAGACGGAACCGTCGGACTCCCAGTAAAGGCCGTTCACATCCCACTCCGGATACTTGTTGGTGTCTTCCGCTTTTACCCACGAGCCGGGGTCGGTGCGGTTTACCTTGGAGTAATCGACACGAAGGGTCTCACAGAGCAGCATCGTTCCCGACGTGTTTTTGATGTCTGCCATGGGACGTCCCCCACGGGCAGCATACTGACAGATGTCCGAGCGGATTCCGTAGTTGGACTTATCGGGGTTGGCGCTGGCATCCGCCATCGCGGACGGGCAGACACGGATCGCACTGCTTTTCGTGTAGGGAACAATTGCCTTAAACCAGCGGTTGATCGCGGCGACCTCCGGACCCGCTCCGGCGGGGGTAGTAAATCCGCCCATCGGGTAGGTGTCATCGTAGTCCTGCACATACTGCATGATGCCAAGGCCAAGCTGCTTTGTGTTATTGAGGCAGGCAGTCTGACGCGCTTTTTCGCGAGCCTGTGCAAAAACAGGAAATAATATCGAGGCAAGAATCGCGATAATGGCAATGACAACAAGCAGCTCGATAAGCGTAAACGCGCCGCGCTTGCTAGGGGTAAAACTACTGCGTTTCATAAAGGCAAACCTGACTTTCTTTTCCGGAACCTGCCGGGCCAGCGGATGATACAGGGTGATGTCGATGACACAATCAGAAACGATGACACAAATGACACAAATTCAGGGCATCAGTGGGCGGGTAGACTCCCGCTCGATCAGCGTAACGGGCAATTTGTACTGACCGGGCGGCAGCAGCGCCTCCGTATTATTTTCGCTTGACTTCAGGAGCGTAACGAGACGCCGCACGGCGGCTCGTCCCATCGCTTCCCGGTCCACACGCACCGTGGTTAAGGGAGGGTCGGTGGTCGCCGCGAGCGGAATATCGTCGAAACCGACCAGACTCACCTCGTCGGGAACACGGATTCCCGCGCCGCGGAGTTTCCACTGGGCGAAGGCCGCGCTGCTGTCGTTCGCCGCCACAAGGGCGGTCGGCGGGTTCTCCGACTGAAACGTCTGCACCAGACGTTTTCCTA
>JAZKEA010000669.1:0-8920 GCA_040387315.1 Armatimonadota bacterium
ACACGCGGATCGGAATCGTGGTTCCGGGAATCGTCTCCACGTGATCGTTTTCGATGCGCCAGCCCGCGCCCACAAGGCAGGAGCGCGGATCGTGCAGTGCGTTACGGTCCGTTCCGCCGATCAGGGTAAAGTCCACGGAATCTCCCGTCGCCTCGGAACGGTAGGTGCGTGACAAAAGGTCCGCCGAGGCCAGCGCCTGCAGCACGTCCGCGCTCATCTCATTGTCTCCAACGAGTGTATATCCCGCCATTTTCGCCGGTACTCTCTCGCGAACCGTGGTGAGCCCCTCATAGCGCGGCGGCGGCGGCGGATTCCAGAGCAGCGAGAAAAGCAGGGCGGCGGCGGCGATTCCCGTCAGGGACCAGGCTCCCGTACGCGCCGTCAAAAGATGGGTTGTCCCGCGAATGTTCGACATCCTAAAGCCTTTGCTCCTCCAAATAACAGTGCCATACACAGCACCAGACAGATTAGACCGCTCCAGTCATGGAAAGTCATGGCCGCCGTCGTTCCCATGGCCTCACCGACAAGCCCGATGAGGGCGATACGTACCGAGTTCACCAGAATCGAGAGCGGAAGACTCATCAGAAACAGCCCCCACCGTTTTGCGAGGGTGGTATCCGTCAGAAAGGCGAAAGCCGCGCTGAAGGTCAGCAGACTGAGCAGCAGCTTGAAACCGGAACAGGGAACGTCTACATTCAGCGTGTAGTTGTCCAGGTGTATCATGTTCCCCAGGTGCGAGGGGTGCAGGCCGATAGCCTTTAAAATCAGATACGCGCCAACTGTCGAGGTCTGCTGTGCGCCCAGAGTCAGGTCGTTCAGGACCGGTCCGGGAAGCGGGGCCAGAAGCCACAAAAACAACAGGGGGGAAAGTGCGGCCCGCATCCATCGGGTTCCGAGAGCGAACCAGAGCCCCCCGATGAGTGTCAGCAAAAACGCGGACGACATCACCGCCTGCATCTCCATCTTCAGCGCCATCACCAGAAGGAAAAGCGCGGGGGCCACGATCAACAGAGCGGCAGGGGTTGGAGCGGGAGGCGCGGAAAAGAGCGCCTCCCGCTTATGCCAGAGCATGACCGCGACAAGGGGCAGCACAAAGAAGGCATAGCCGTAATACGATTCCGGCTTGGTGTACTCCCAGTACCACCAGCGCAGCATCGGCATCGCGAGGGTAACGAGCAGTGCGGCAAAGGCGACCAGCGGCAGAAGTAACGGTACATAGGAAGACAGAAAAGAGGGAGTCGCTGCCCCGCTTGCGTTTTCCTGCTGACTTGAGTTCGAGCGCACGTCCGGGCGAGTTGCGGAAGCGGTTGGTGTGATCGAGGGAGTCATAGTGGTCGAGTCAGGCATGATGGGAGACCAGTTTGTTCTGAAGCAACGAATAAAAGTGAAAAGACGGGCACGGTTTTTCTTTATTACAAGAACCGTGCCCGCGACCCTATAAACAGGGAGAATTTCGTCGGCAGATGAGAAATCTCTCGCCTGCCGACGTGTTTTGCCAGTCGTCGCGTATTAAGCGGCGACCTGCTGTCGCTTGCTGCGAAGCTTCAGCTTGGCGCGGAACATCAGTCCACCGACGGACGTTGCCGCCATGCCCATCGCCAGCCACTCGGAAGGCTCTGGCACTACAGTTGAACGAACCGCCGAGTAGTTGATCAGGTCGATGCCGCTAAAGGACGCCAAGGTACCGCCGCCCGTCAATGCGAACGAACTGGTTGGCTGAAACGCCACCGAGAGCGAGCCGCCTGTGGTCAGGAAACCAGCAGGGAAGAGCGAGCCGGGACCGTAAGTAAGAGTGTTGTCGATCAGCTGCAGACCGCCGCTATCCCCCCCGATGGTGCCCGTCAGGCGGGAACCAAGGAAGGTGCCCGACAGCAGGACATTTAGCGGGTTTGCCTGGCTGGTGACCGTGAAGGAGCCGCCGCCGAAGTTCTGCATAAAGGCGCCAGCGTTGTTGACAAAGGCTCCAGGTGAGCTCGTGGTGAACGTGATGTTAGCCGGAGTATTTCCCAGCACGTTCGCCCCGTCGCGCGTGAAGTAGGTGGTGCCGCCGGAAACGGTCAGGTTGCCACCGTTGGTATAGTTGACGAGACCAGGAGACGTCTGACCAATGATTGTCAACTGAGCATTCGCAACGCCGGTCATAGCGGCGAGCGAGATAGTCGCGGCAGCCAGTGTGCCGGCGAGCTTGTTAAAACGCATTTTTCTCTCCTTAAGAGTACGTAGTAGATGAGCGTGAGACACATGAGACGTGTGCCTGGAGACGATAATTCGGCTGCTGCTGAGGAGCCGTGGGCGACGATAGTACCCCGTGCCTTGCGAGGAGGCGGCAGGGCATGCGGGGTTCGGACGGCAGACCTCTACGGACGCCGTTTCAGGCGAAGTTCGAACGGGTTTCCGAACGAGTGCCTTCGACCATCTTTCCGGTGCGCGCTCAGCAGGGCGCGACCGCAATATTTCACCGGAAGAGCGGGGACGCGGCAGGGTTGCCGCGGGCGGTGGGGATACCGCAAGGCCGCTGACGTCAATGCCACCGGGCCGGAGGGCGCGGGGGCGATTTGACGGCATCGATTTATCGGTTAAATTAGTCAATAAAGCAGTCATGACGCGGCGGTTATACTTTTCTCATCGAAGATTCGGAAAACTCTCCCGATGCATTCAAAAGGTGCGCGATCTGCTCGATCTGCTGGGTGCTGTTCTCGCCGTTCCACGAGGCGTCGGACGGAAGCTGACGCATCAGTTCGGCGATCAGTTCAGCCATCGCCGTCAGCGAGTTATGGCGCGAGACAAAAACAAAAAGCGTGTCGCCGATACGGAGCGGATGAGCCCGGACCTGACGATTATCCACAAAGCCGAGAAATGTCTTCGGCGCGAGCTGCAGCATCGTGATCCTGCCGTCCGTTACAGCCTGCTGCATCTTCTGCAGGTTCAGATGGTCATCCGGCAGCAGACCGGTGTCCGTCCCCGGACGGGCGGCAGCGCCCGTCCCTGACGAAAAAGGCAGACGCGCCTCCAGGGATTCCCGGTCCAGCGAGATCGTCGTGGTCACCACGATTTTGCCCTGGCTCTCCGTAACACTCTCCACGACATGCTGTGGGATTTGAGCGCCGTTGTTCGGCAAAAGGTTTGACATCTGTCTTCTGCTTGCTGCTTTCCGATCCGTATACGGTGTAAGACCGACGGTCATATTCTGTTCTCTACCAGCACGGCGGACTCCGCGGAGGCGGACTGGCGGTCCTGCTTGGCGGCGGGAACGGGGTGTGGCAGTCCGAGCGTCATACGCAGGACGGTTACGGCAAGGAACGGAAGGTCATCACGCAGATACCGTCGCCACAGGCGGGCCGGGTCCTGCACCAGGCGATACGCCCACTCCATCCCAAACCGCTGGAACGACTGCGGCGCACGCTGGACTATCCCCGCCGCCATCTCAAACGATCCGCCAACACCGATGCTGACCGGTACGCCGAGGTGGTGCTTGTTCGCCGCTATCCATTTCTCCTGTTTCGGAGCGCCCAGGCCGACAAGAAGCACATCCGGCGCGGCATCCCGCACGATATCCGCTATCCGGGCCTGCTCCGCTTCCGTATTGAACGTTTCAAACGGGGGGCAGTATGTCCCGCAAATCTGAGCCTTGGGATACCGTTCGCGAATGATTTTGGCAGCGGTATCCGCGGACCCGGGAACGCCGCCGAGGAAAAAGAGACGCAGGCCAGTCTTCTGGGATGCCTTTGCAAGCTCCCAGAACAGGTCACTGCCCGCGACGCGCTCTCGGAGCGGCGTCTGCTCCGACGCCTTTCGGCTGCGGTCTCGGAGTCGCGACAGCCAGACGATTGGTGCGCCATCGGGCAACGCAAGCGCCGCGCTGCTGTAGATATTACGGAATTCCGCATCGCGCTGAAGCATAAAAAGGTGGTCTAGGTTGCCCGTTACCACATGCCGAGCGGCATCGCCCTTCTGAACCATGAGCAGAATCAGCGAAACCGTCTCTTCCATGGTGACGTTGTTGAACACGACGCCGCCCACGGTCGCAGTAGGGGTCAACGGGGGCCGACCGAGGACAGCTTCCTCGCTGTTCCTGGTCCGGCATACTTCGTTTTTTTCATTTTCGAGCTGCAACATTGGTTTATGCTTCCCGCAGTGATCCCTGCTAGGGTTTCTATTATTTATTTTTGGGCCGCACTGCTTGCAGATAGCGTGCAGCCTTGCAATCATAACGATTCGGCTGTGGGACCGGGTCGACTGTGGGCTTAGTATGCTCCGTCGGCTTTCAGAATGGCGGGAACCGCCCTCCACAGAATCTGCATGTCAACCCACACCGAACGCTTCTGAATGTAATCGAGATCCAGTGCTACCCACTGTTCAAACGACAAACGCGATCTTCCGGAAACCTCTCTCAAACAGATCAGACCGGGCTGAACGGATAGTCGCGCCTTCTGTTCGGGTCGGTACTGCGCGACTTCCGACGGCAAGTGGGGACGCGGCCCCACCAGGCTCATGTCCCCCGCCAGCACGTTCCAGAGCTGCGGCAGTTCATCGAGCGAATACCGGCGAAGAACCCGTCCGGCAGGCGTCGTACGAGGATCGTTCTTCATCTTAAAAATAGGACCGGAAGCCTCATTGCTCGACTGGATCGCCGCCTTGAGAGCATCCGCGTTTTGAACCATGCTTCGGAACTTGTAAAACCGAAACGAGCGACCGTCTTTACCGACCCGCTCCTGAGAATACAGGATCGGTCCCCGGTCCTGCGCCCAGACTATTAGAGCGATCACCGCCATGACAGGAAGGAGAATTACCAGTGTCGCCGTCACCGCTGCCAGATCTCCCGTTCGCTTTGCGACAAGGTAGAAATCCGGATGAGTTTCCTCTTTGAAATCGCTCCGGGTTCCGGATGAGCGCAAAACCATCGATAAACTTGTATTGCCACCCCTCATAAGACCTGACGTAACCTCGCTCTGGCCGACGAACCCGGTTCTGCTGTTATCGTCTATAGCCGTCATCACTATGCACCATCTCCAGAGCCTGCATCAGGGGCGAAAGTACCGGTTCGGACCAATTTGCGGGTTCTTTAGACCCCTTACCTGGTAATTTCGCTAGGTAATACCTGTTAAACTTACTATTCTTCCGTTAAACTTTAACACAGCCTGCTGATGAATCCGCACGATTACCATAAATTAATTTGTTTTTTTTGCCGTATGCCCTAATGGTAATCTGATAGATAGCCAATAATACGGCCTTTGCCGGGAGTTTCCCGGCACCTGTAGGCAAAACAGGTACAAGGGGCGAAAGGACCGAGAAAACGGCCTGAACCGGGTCTTTCGCCCCTGATGAACGTCCCGGAGATAATGCATAGTGATAAATGAAACTGTCAGGCGTGGCTCATTTCTTGCATTCAACTTTCTCCAAAGCTTTATGCAGGGCACCTAAGTTCAGTCACCTGAGTTTGCGTACCTCTTCCAATGATCACCGATAACAACGCTGCGTATTAAAGGACACAGTAATGCCACTACAAACAAAGTCACGTCCTTCTCTTTTTTGTGTAATTCTTGCCACGGCAGCGCTCTGCCCTCTCTCGTTCGCTGCCGCGCAGACAACGCCTCCCGTGTCGTCTCCCGCCGTCCCCCGGACAGCGCTCCCTGCCGCGTACCGGATCGCGCCCGGTGACACGCTGGACATTTCCATCTTTGGAAAACCGGATCTGGCCCGCACTATTGCGATCCCGCCCGACGGACGCATCAGTTATCCCTTTGTGGGTCAGATGGTGGTCGCAGGGCGAACAGTCGAAGAAGTGACCCGGCAGCTGAAGCAGGGGCTCGCTCGCGAGCTGCGGACACCCTTGGTGACAGTGAACGTCACTCGCCGGTCGGCGGGTGAGGTCAGTATCCTCGGTCCGGTTCGCAGTCCCGGCAAGCGCGCTCTCGGCGACAACTGGCGCGTTCTCCAGCTGATCGCGGACAGCGGCGGCCTTTCGGTCAAGCCGGATTGGGCGACCGCAAAGCTCGTGCGCGGACAGGGGGCAACGGTCGTAGCTATCGATCTCCGGCAGCTTATGGCGGGCGATGCGGAACAGAACCTGCTGCTCGCTCCCGATGATACGCTGCTGATCGATGAGGTAGATGCCTCGCGCGTCGCCGTTCAGGTCCTGGGCGAGGTCGGTAAGCCCGGCAGTGTCGTTGTTCCCAAAGACGGCTCCCTGCTTTCGATTATTACGTCGGTCGGCGGCTTCACGCCCCGTGCCTCCCTTTCTCGGGTCAGCTTGATGCGGGGCGGAAAAACGTATACGCTGGACATGCGCGAGCTGATGAGCTCCGGTAAAGTGACGCAGGCGCAGGACCCGCTGGCGATCTCCGGCGCCACGACGGCGACCGGTGGCGTCGCGCTCGGCAGCATTCCTGTCCCCGGCGCTCCCACCACTCCCGCCGGTATCGCCGCCTCAGATGTCCCGATCACCCCCGCGGCGCCGCAGGAGATCAGCCCGGCTCCCGCCGTCAGTACGCCGGAGCTGGACCTGGCGGTCATCAAGGCGGAACCGGGCGACACGCTGCTCGTTCCCCAGAAT
This sequence comes from Armatimonadota bacterium, assembly GCA_040387315.1. Lineage (GTDB taxonomy): Bacteria > Armatimonadota > Armatimonadia > Armatimonadales > Armatimonadaceae > JACMJB01. Next base: position 6,554 of record JAZKEA010000669.1, read on the forward strand.
CGTCTCTTATTCTCTGTAATGGGCGCGGTCAACCGACCCGGCGTCTCCGAGTTCCCCGAGAATCAGCCGGTGACCGTTCTGTCCGCGATTACCTTTGCCGGTGGTATCGGCGGCGGAGCGGATCTGAAAAACGCCGCAGTTGTTCGTCCCAATGTGGTTACGGGCAAGCCGGACATTCAGAACATCAATATCGAAGATCTTCTCAAGAACAAGCAGAGCAAAAACGAGGTCCGCGATGTGGCTCTTCAGCCGGGTGACGTTCTTTATATCCCGGAAAAAGGGCCCGGCAGACGGCGCATGGGACTGCAGGACGTGCTTTCCGTCGTCCCCCTACTTGGCTGGTTCGTCCGTTAGACCCGCTCTCACTTCCGACGCTGCCCCCGCTGCATGTGCATGAATGAATTAGGAAAGTAACGCCGTTGCTGTACCGCCGTAATCACTTTATCTATCGCCTCCTGGATGCTTTTTTCCGCCACTGGCCGGTTTTCGTGGTGGCTGTCCTGGGTGTCACCATTGTCGTCGCGACTACGCTTTTGATGCGGTCCGCGACCTATACCGCTACCGCATCGATTCGGGTCGTCGGCGACGAAGATGTTTCCGCGGCGATGGGCTTTGTTAGTAATACCTGGAAGTCACCGTCGCAGATAAACGCGGAGCGCCTGAGCGACCTGATGGCAAACACGACAAAAAGTGGGTTCGTGGATACCGTGCTCAAGAACGCGGATCTAAAAGTTCCAATCATTGTGGACCCACCGGATGTGGACCCCCGCTTTCGTAAGTTTCACAAAAGCGTCTTCGGGGTCTCTCAGAGCAACGATGTGTTTGGAATCGGCCTCGTATGGGACGATCCCAAGGAATGTACGGCCCTTGTCGAAGCGCTGCGTGATACCTATATTGCGGAAGCAGGGAGACGCCGTGTCGTCCAGTCGGTCGCGACAACCCAGTACCTGAATACCGAAATCGAGAATTATCGTAAGAGGTTAAAAAGAGCCGAAGATGTCCTCGTCAACTACAAGATAAATCACTCCGGTCAGCTTCCCGATGCTCAGATCGCCTCCCTCGAGCAGTTTGCCAACCTGCGAATGGAGCGGGACTACCTCTCGATAACCGTAAACGACAATGCGCTAAAAAAAGCCGCCCTTGCTCAGCGCCTCAAACAGATACGTCCCACCGCTATTCTTGAACAGACCATTGGCAATGACCCGATGATTCAGGAGCTTAGGGGTCTGGAAGCCAAGCGGCGGGCCGTTGGCAGTGACTACCTTGACGACAGTATCCTTGCACGTGATGCTGACCTGCAGATCGCCGAGCTCAAAAAGAAGATCGCCTCACAGCAGAAGCTTGATCCCAACGAGCAGCGCAATGTTACGGAAACCAAGCTCCAGGACAACCCGGAGTACATGGACCTGACGCAGCAGCTGACCGAGGCTAATATCGCGGAGCAGACACAAAGGGAGCGAATCGGCCTTCTTGATAAGAAACTGCGCGAATACGAGGTGCGAATCGCCGCCCTGCCGGCCGCCGAGCGGGAGCTGACGGAAAAAACACGCGACTACAAGCTGCTACAGGGGCAGTTCGAGGATCTCCTGAAGCGGAAACAGCAGGCGGAGTTGAAACAAAACGTCGATACCGTCGTCGCCAAATCCGCGTTCGCGCCGCAGAACAATGTCTATGCGGAAGAGACGACGGGCAAGACGAAGAAACTTCTGATGCTGGTGGGCAGCGTTGTTGTGGGACTCGTTATCGGCTTCGCCCTCATTCTGTTTAGAGAGTGGATGGACCCGTCCCTGCGCTACGAGACCGATGCCGCACGGCTGCTCGGTGTCCCCGTCCTTGCGGGACTGCCGGAAAGCCCCAACCTGAGGTTCCCCGCGATTCAGGGAAAGAGGATCTCCTTTGGCGGAAGGCGGGAGCTGCCTCCGGTTTCCTGAAAAACCGCTTTCAGGCACGATTCTTGCGTTCTCTCCATTCAGTTCGAGAAGACACCAACCTCTGTTTTCAATGCTCCGGCGGCACGGCTGCCGGAGCATTGAAAACGTTATTAAAAGCAGCGGATACCTGATCCCCTTTGTACAAAACTATGCCGGATGAAATGCACGATATTGAAAAGACGCTGGACCTGAACGCGACGCTCCGTGAGTACACGCCCGGAACCTCTCGGGTAGCGGTTCGAATTGAGCAGAGCAGCGAAAGTTTTACCCATCTCCACACGGCAATCGAATTTGCGCCTCTTACGAACGGCAAGGGCCATAGCAAAGGGAACGGAAACGGGCGGCACGGCTTCCATAGCATCGACCTTTCCGAAGCCTCCCTTTTCGAGGGTACCCGTCCAGTGGTCCTGGGTGTGACCTCCGCCATTGCGGGGGA
>JAZKEA010000669.1:8930-13001 GCA_040387315.1 Armatimonadota bacterium
ATGGATATCGCGCGGAACAACTTCAAAAAGGTCTGCTTGGTCGACATGAGCCTGGGCGAAGATACCCTTTCGCGCCGCCTGGAGATAAACACCGGGGTGGGACTCGTGGATGTGCTCGAAGGAAACCACCACACCATCCCAACAATAGAGGCGCTGGACTGCGAGGGGCTGAGCATCATGCCGGCAGGCCGAACGCCAAACAACGCCGCTCGTGCCGCACGGTCGCCATCGGTCCCCGAGATTCTGGCGGCAAGCCGAGAGCTCTACGATGTCATAATCGTCGATATGCCCTGTGTTGCGAGTGGCAACGTCCTGCCGATCACGCCCCACTTAGACGCAGTCGTCATGGTGGTGTACGCGGGCGTCACTCCCCGTGACATTGTCGCGACAGCGATTGAGCGCCTGGGAAAGACGGAGATCCTGGGTGTCGTCATGAACCGAATTACCACCTCGGTGCCTGCCTGGATCGAGCGGCGGCTGAATCGCTGGTAAGCTGGCGTTCGGTTTGTGAATTTGGTTTGTGAATAAGGAAAGTGTGCTCAATTTTGTCCTCCTTCACCGTGATTGCTGTCGTTTCCACTTTAGACCTTTCGCGGCTGCTCTTCGCTCTCTTATCAGCCGTTCCCGGCATTCTCGTTTGCGGCAGCCTGCTTTATCTCCTCATCCTGCTCGGTGCCGCTGTGATCGCCCGACCACGGCGCTCCAAATGGAGGACGCAGGAGAGCAGCGCTGCAGTTCCACAGTTGGCGGTTGTCATCCCCGCCCACGATGAGGAACTGGTTCTCGCCGCGACTCTAGACAGCCTGCGTCGGCAGGACTATCCCGCCGACGCTGTCAAGGTTGTGGTCATCGCGGACAACTGTTCCGATACGACAGCAGCTATCGCGTGCGAATGGCGCGCCGTCACTCTGGAGCGGCAGAATCGGGCGGAGAGAGGCAAGGGGTACGCTCTGGAGTGGGCCTTCGAACGACTCCTTGGTTCCTCCTCACCCACGGCAAGTGCGGAAGCCTATATCATCGTGGACGCAGACACCCAGCTCGCGCCGGATTTCCTCGCCGTCGTGGCGCGGCGACTTCAACGCGACGCGAACGGGAAGTCCATCGCGGAATCCGTCGTGGTAATTCAGGGCCGGTACGGCGTTTTGAATCCGGGCGAAGGATGGCGGACCGCGCTGATGACCGCGGCGTTTGATCTTTGCAATCACATCCGCCTCCAGGGCGCAGCAAACCTGGGACTCTCCGTCGGACTCAAGGGCAATGGAATGGCTTTTTCGCGCGCTCTTCTCCAGAAGGCGCGCTGGCAGGGTCGCAGTATCACCGAAGATATCGATTATGGGCTTGACCTGCTGCTGGAGCACGATGTAAGTGTCGGGTATGAGCCAAAGGCTCGGGTCTGGGCGCAGATGCCCGCGGGGGATGCCCCCGCCGCGTCTCAGCGTGAGCGATGGGAACGAGGACGGTACCGCCTACTGGGGCAGCGGGTTCCCGGCCTCCTGCGCGCAGGCCTCCTGCGGCGAAAGCTGGCTCTGTTCGTTGCGGCTGTCGACCTGATGATCCCGCCACTCGCGGAGCTTCTGGGCCTTCTGCTTCTCTGGGGCGCCATTACCGCTGTCGGAATCACGGTGAAGGGGCTTCCGGTCTGGGCGTTCTGGGTCTGGCTTGGGGCGGGGGCGAGCTTTGTTCTGTATGTGCTGGTGGGGCTGAAAGCCGCCGGTGCCAATGGCGAAACCTTCCGGGCGCTGCTGCATGTCCCGGTCTATGTGAGCTGGAAGTTGATTCTGTATCTCCGGCGTTTTATCGGAACAAGGTTCCGTCGGAACGCTGCAGGTTCCGTAACCTCTTCTTCCGCGGCACTGCAGAGCGACGGTCTCAGCGCGGATGACTGGATCCGCACCGAGCGGACCGCCGTTCCGGTCGCGGTTCCTCCGATCTCCGGTACGTCTGGTCGGCAAGAGGATCCGAAGCGATGAACATAGTCCTTCCGATCGTATTTATGGCGGTCTTTCTCGGCCTCTTCGTTCCCAAGCGCTACGAGCGGCACATGTTCTGGGGAATGGCATTCTGGATAATCATTGTACTCACGACGTATTATCTCAAGAACTGATATTTATAGCGCGATGCACTCTCCGGAATACCAGCTTTCCCCCCATGATTCGCGGACACCAACCTCTCTGCGGCCCCGTCAGATCTGGCGGTTCGCGCTCGGGGCGCTGCTGATAGCCGTGGCCGGATTAGCGCTGGCGGCACTGACGATGCCGGATGCCATGCGCGGTCTTTATCGGCGGGTTCGCGCGATTCAGCAGGAGCGCCTGCTAGCGGCCCAGATCTCCCCGCTCACGGTGATAACGCCGGGTAAAACAGCCCCCGCGACCGTTCGAGTCCCTGTTGCTATTGCCCCGGATCAGGACCGGCACTCGATATCCCCGCTGATTTACGGAATGGCTTTCGCGCCGCTGGATTATGTCCGCGATCTGCGTCTGGGGCTGAACCGCTGGGGTGGGAACGATAAGACCCGGTACAACTGGGTGCACGGCAATGCCGTGAATGCGGCCCGAGACTGGCGGTTTGCGAACCGTGTGGCGGTGGGCGATCCCGAGATCAAGAACGCCCCATCGGCGGCGGCGGACTGGTTCGTGCGGGAGAACAAAAAGGGCAAGGCGGAGACCCTTTTAACTGTGCCTACCATCGGGTGGGTCGCCCGTGACACCGACAATACCAATGTATCCCGTAACGTTCCTACGGGCGGCGGCCCATCCATGGGAGCGAACGGCGCTATCGCAGGCTACGACCCGACCGAGAACCGGACCCGGACGAGCGTTCCGTCGTTCGCCCGGCGGGCCTCGGGTACTCCGGCGATTTCCGGAGCTGTCTATCAGGACGAGTGGATCGCACACCTTAAGAATCAGTTCGGTGCAGCAAACAAAGGCGGGGTGCGCCTGTATGCGATGGACAACGAGCCGGACCTCTGGGACGGGACACATACCGATATTCACCCGGCACAGATGGGATACGATGACCTTCTGGCACAGTTTCTCGAATACGCGCGCGCGGTCAAGTCCGTGGATTCGTCAGCGCAGGTCACCGGACCGGTCTCCTGGGGATGGACCGGCTACCACTATTCGCCACTGGATCGGGGGAACGACAACTACCGGACCCATGCCGATCGCAAGCGGCACGGCGGGGAGCCGCTGCTTCTCTGGTTTTTGAAGCAAGTCCGCGCGAGCGATACCACGGCGAAATCACGCAGCCTGGACGTGCTCGATGTCCATTATTACCCGCAAGAGGCGGGTCTCTACGGGGGTGCTATAAATGATGCCTCGACACGCGAGCGACGTGTGCGGGCGACGCGCTCTCTATGGGACCCCTCCTATACGGACGAATCATGGATAGCAGAGCCGATTTCCCTGCTGCCGCTGCTGCGACGGTGGATAGCGGAAGGCTACCCCGGCACCCGTGTCGGGATCACGGAATGGAATTTTGGCGGTGAAAGCGACATCAGCGGCGGACTGGCGGTGGCGGAAACGCTGGGAATATACGGCAGGGAGGATGTTTATCTGGCGAACTACTGGGCATTTCCTCCTAAGAACTCTCCGGCTTATCTGGCGTTCAAGCTCTACCGCAACAGCGACGGGAATAGGCGCGGATTCGGCGATATCTCCTGCCGTGCCTCAAGCGAGAATCCGGAACTGGTCTCAAGCTACGCGGCGACGGACTCCGCGACCGGCGCACTGACCCTGATGCTGATCAATAAAATGCCGCAAACGACCGCACTGGTTCCCCTCACCTACAGCGGGAAACCTATCAACAGCAACGGAATAGCCGCATGGCGACTCGACGAGGCGGCGAAGAACGCGCTGCGGGTTTGTCGTCCCGGTGAACTCCTGTCCGAGAAGGAAACGGGACAGCTGACACTGCCCCCCTATTCCGTGACCCTGGTGCGTCTGCCAGGACTCGCGAAAGTGCCGGTAACGAAATAATATGGAATTGAACACATCAATAAATGCCCTGCCGGAGGCGGTAGATTTTGTGGAGAAAGCACGCCAGCGCGAGCGCCGCACGGTTCTCGGCGCG
>JAZKEA010000670.1:0-19632 GCA_040387315.1 Armatimonadota bacterium
ACCCCGCAGGCGTTTGAGAAACGGCGGCACCGCGATCCGCCGTCTCGACTCCGGTCGCCACTGGTTCATCCCCGGGTTCGCCGGCAGCAGCGGGAATGTCCGTACTGGCGGGCGCGGTAACCCGCACGATAATTCCGGAGGAGCGGTCGAAAATCTTAAACTGATAGGAGATCGTTGCCTCGGCCCCTGCGGCAGTGAGCGTCAGAGTCATTGCTGGCGCTTCGATGACATAGGCTCTGCCAATTACCGCGGTCAGCGTGATCTCGCGCGGTTCGTCCGGAAGTGAGGATGGTGGTGTCGGAGATGGAGCAGACTCGTCACCTGTGAGCCATTCGACCCTGCTCTTTCTGTCCCGCAGAGAGAGGGCGGTGAGGCTTCCTGCCTCGTTGATGCGCCACTTGCGCTCCACATGCCGATTTGTAATCGTCAGCAGGCCGTCTGCGGTCAGAGCGGCGGAGATTTTCTCGAACTTCCATTCGGAAGGGGTTATTGTCATTCAGACTCGTTTCCTGTCGTCCCCTGTTTCCAGCGGTCGTACAATTGGTCGGCCAGGCCGGAGACATAGTCTCGGCCCTGTGGCCCATTTTCCAGCGCCTCCAGCCAGTTCGGCGGGATCGCACTCGCCCCATGGAATGCTCCCGCGATAGCCCCGGTCATCGCGCCGATGGTATCGGTATCGCCCCCAAGGCGTACGGCATAGAGCACGGCCTGCGCGAAAGAATCGTAATGGGCGGTAAAGGCGTAGAGAGCCGTGGGTACGGAAAGCTGCGCCTCGATTCCGTTCCCGAGCGTCTCCGCAACCTCCTCAGGGAGGGGGCGCAGGCGAAGCAATATCCGCAGGTCCCTGTATCCGGCATCCAGCCACTGTTCCAGCGCACCGACACTGTCCGTCACGCTGTTTACAAAAATCTGTTCGTCGAACTCGTCGCTCTCTATGTCGAACCGGAGTGCGGCGGCAACCGCAGCGGCCTGCAGAGCGGCGCTCTGCTTTCCGATGGGGTGCGTGTGCGTGATTGACGCCTGTGCCTCGGCGACGCGACGCAGACGCGGCAGATTGTCGTGGTAGAGCGCCCCGACCGGAGCCGCGCGCATCGCGGCCCCGTTACCGAAGGAACCCTGACCACCAAACAATCGCTCACCGACATCATTCCATGCCGCGCCTTTTTGAAGCTCCTTCAGAACGGCGTACGCGCCGGGTCCGTAACCTCTGTCCTCCTCGAAGTTTTCAGCGAACCGGCTAGCGAGATGTGGTCCGCTGAAGTCCGCGTGAGCGACAAGTGATTCAGCGACACCGATAGTCATCTGGGTGTCGTCCGTATAATAGGCAGTACCCGGTATCAGTTCCGCGCCGCTGAGCAGCCCGAAAATGGGAATGTGCTGCTGACGGTCGGCTATCGGAAGTATCGTAACATCATCGAGCTTCTCATTCAGCTGGTCACACTCCCAGCCCTCGACGGGTGCGCCGAGGGCATCGCCGACCATCGTCCCGAGGAGCGCCCCCCGAAAACGATCCCGCAGAACCGCCTCATTCATTCCTGTCTCCTGTTTTCGCCATTTGTTCATACGCTGCGCGGCACCACTGCAGGGGTGTCAGCGTGACAGCAACTGAATATTGAGCGCGCTGCCCAGGCTCTCTGACTCCTGCTCTTCAAGCTCTTCCCACAGGCGGCGGGCATCCCAGCTGCCGCTCATACGACGCAGCTTGCCCCGATGTCTAAACTGCGTCTCCCAGGTGCCCGTGATGTGTCTCCCATCTTCCGAAAGCGTTCCCAGGTAGCGATAGGGCCCGAGTTCGGATTCCGGGGGCGACTGACGATAGGTCTTGGTAAAGCGGACGTTGGGACCGGTCTGCAGACCGTGGGTGACGACGGCCTCTCCGATGGGAATGTCGTCCAGGATCGTCCCACCAAAGCCGGACGGGTTCCCGCTCAGGCTGGAGAATGTCGCCTCGAAACGGACAGGCGTATCCTGCCGTCTGCGGTAGTAATAGGTACCCAGCCATCCTCCGAGAATAGAGTGTTCGCGCTCTCCGCTCATGCCACCAGCGCCTCAAATCGGTCGATATCCTCAACAATTACGGCGATGCTGGCGTTCCAGAAAGCCTCCTGCCGTATGTCAATCCCGAAACGCTCGCCCAGGGTCACTGCATCCGACAAACCGGTCGAAGCGAGAAGATCATCATAGCCGCCTACAAACGTCTCAGGGTTCTCTTTGTACCGTGCATAAAGGCCCAGTCCGAACAGCAGACCGAACATATAAGGGAAGTTATAGTACGTCGATCCGTAGTAGTGGCCTTTTACTGCCCACATGTAGGGATGCAGCAGGTTTTCGTCCAGGCCATCCCCATAGGTCTCGCGCTGTGACTGCAGCATCAGCTCATTGATTTCCCCAACGGAAAGCTCGCGCTGTTTGCGCGCTTCCAAAAGCCGCTGTTCGAAGAGGAAGCGGCTGGTAATATCCACGACTACCTGGCACTCACTCTGCAGCGTCGCTTCCAAAATGGCAAGCTGATCTTCCTTTTCGCCAGTTGCAAACGCGGCCTCACGGATAATGGTCTCACAAAAGATACTGGCGGTCTCCGCGAGCGTCATGGGCGTCCCGGACTGCAGCGGCGTCCGATCTTTGAGGCAGAGATTGTGGTATGCATGTCCGAGTTCGTGGGCGAGCGTCGAGACTCCCCCAAAGGACGGCTTATAATTCTGCAGGATGCGGGACTCGCCGGGGCGAACCCCCATGCAGAACGCACCATCCCGCTTACCCGGACGCGGCTCGGCATCCACCCACTTTTCCCGGAACGCCCGATCCGCGAACTGCTGCATCTTGGGGGTGAACGCGCCGAACTGCTCCGAGACAAAGGCGGTGGCCGTGTCCCATTCCCAGGTCTGGTGTCCCTCACCCATCGGTGCGAACAGGTCATACCAGGGGAGCCGTTCCGACCCCGAGACGACTTTTGCCTTTGCCCGAAGGTACCGGCGAAAATCGGGGAACGATGCGCGGGCGGCGGACAGCATCGCCTCAAGAGTCGCCTGATCGATGTGATTGTTGAAGCAGGCTGCCTCCAGCGGCGATTCCCAGCCGCGGCGATGAGAAAGGAGATTTGTTTCGTACTTGATACTGTTTATCGCTGCGGCAAGCGGGACGGATGTCCGCTCCCAGGCCGCGAGTTCCGCCTCATAGGCAAGCCGCCGCGTTTCCCGATCAGGATCGGAGGCAAGCGCCCGAATAACACTCATGGGGATCGTTCCGTCTGCTCCGCTCTCGCTGTGCTGAAAGGGAACCGAAAGCTGAGAGGTGATATCGCCATGCAGCTTCGACCAGGCGGACCGGCCTGAAATCGAGAGCTCGACAGTCAGCGCCTCCTGATCGGGCGGCAAAAGGTGCGTTGCGGCGATCTTCGCCTCCCTCAGATAGTAGGCATGATCGGCGGCAACCGGGGAAGCGGCAATAAGCGCCTCGACATCCATTGCCCCGATCCACGCCGTATACCGTGTTGACAGCAGGGACAGAGGGATCCCCTCGCGCTGGATCTCGCTCGCCTTTGCCTGTGCGAGAGTATTCCGGGAGTCCGTCGTCACAAAGGAGCTGATGAAAGCGCGAACCGTTTTGATCTCCTCCAGAAGCGCATTAAAGGTGCTGGTCGCCTGCTCAAAGGCGGTCACCGCGGCGGCATCGATTGACTTTGGTGCAGTATCCCCCTCCACACCAAGTGCATCAAAGAGGACTTCCATATCTCCGATTCGCGCTACCACCCTGGCATAAGCCATTTCAAACTCAGGCGACTCCAGCGAGGGGAAAAGCGGTGTCATATCCCAGTGTGGAAGCGGGGATGCAGACACGGTGTCCAGTTCAGCAGCGGCGGCAATCGATGTCATACTCTGAAATCCTTTGATTCTGCGCCGCACTCCGTCATAGAGAAGGAGGTCCGGCGTCTATAGGGATGCTTGTCCAGTTCTAGTATACGCTGTTGCGGTACGCAAAGTGACCACCACGAAAAGAGGCGTTTTGTGGTATATTTCAGTGCCTGACCACTACACTCCTCGGGATTGGAAACCCTTAATGCCGTCTCGCCCACGCATTCTGTATATTCTTAGCGAATATCCTCAGCTGTCCGAAACCTACATACAGACGGAGATCGATGCCGTCAAAGACGATTATGAACTCCGTATCATCAGCACACGGACGGCTAACTTCACCTATAAGAACCACGATCCCTACGAAATTGTTTCAGAGGCGGAGAACGAGAAACTCATCCAGGTGATCGAGGATTTCAAGCCGGATGTGATTCACAGCCACTGGATGGGAATATCGCCTTTTATCGGCAAACTCTCAAAACAGACCGGCGTCCCTTTCACCATGCGCGCGCACTCTTTCGACGTACTGTGGAAGTGGAAAGAGCTGTCCCTAATTCAGCGCCTCATCGGAAAGAAAGCGCACCCCAAGTATATGACGAAGGCGCTGCCGTATCTGAATGACGACCTCTGCCTGGGTGTCATATCCTTTCCTTTTGGTCGGGAGAATCTGGAACGAGCGGGACTCGCGCCAAACAAAATACACGAGGCGCCCGCCTGCGTCAACTACAAGCGGTTCTACAATACCGATCCGAACGGCGACAGGGTCATGAACGGCGGCGCGGCGCTCCCAAAAAAGAAGATGGAAGATTTCATCGAACTCGCCACCCTGGTACCGGAGCTGAAATTTGACCTTTACCCCATCGGTTATCAGGGTGATGAGCTGATGAAGCTGAACGAGTCTAAGGGCAGCCCGGTAAATATAGAGCCAAACATCGAGCCTATCGAGATGCCGCCGGTCTACAAAAAGCACCGTTGGTTGGTCTATACGGCATCGTCCGCGATCCCGACCACGGGCTGGCCGATCATGATCGCCGAGGCGCAGGCATCCGGTGTCGGTGTCCTGATGAAAAACCTGCGGCCCGACCTCAAGGATTTTGTCGGCCCCTGTGGATTTCTCTACAACACGGTTGAGGAAGCAGCAAAGATACTTTCTCAGCCGTTCCCGGAGGAGCTGCGGCAGATGGGCTTTGAGCATGCCAAACGAAACGACATCGAGCAGCACAAGCATGTTCTGACAGATCTCTGGAATACGGAGATCGCTCGGAAGCAGACGGGTACGAAGGTAAAATAGCCGGATGGAGATTCGTGCGGCGGAGCGGTATGAGGTCCCCCAGGATCTCTGGACGATCACCTGCGTCTTCAATCCGAGCGGCTACCGCACCAAGATGGAGAACTACCATCGGTTCGCGCAGAAGTTTCGGGACTCCGGCCTGCCTCTCCTGACGGTCCAGTGCGCTTTTTCCGGGGAGCCTTTTATCCTTCCGGATGCGCCTGATATCGTCTCGGTCCGCAGTGACTCCATCCTCTGGCAGAAAGAGCGCCTGCTCAACGTCGCTCTTTCGCATCTTCCACTCCAGGCGAAGAAGGTCGTCTGGATCGACGGCGACCTGCTCTTTTCCAACCCAGAGTGGGCCGTTGAAACCTCAAAAGTCCTGGATACGTTCCCCGCTGCCCAGCCCTTTCAGCAATGGTGCCGCCTGCCGGAAAACGAGCTGGTTTTTCGAGGTGAGGGAGAGACCGGCGAGAGTTTCACGTATCAGTACAGAAAATCGGCTGCGGAAGACGACGTCCCTCAGGGTTTCCCCGGATTTGCGTGGGCGGCACGGCGCGACGTTCTGGAAAAGCACGGCTTCTATGACGCCTGCATTATCGGCGGCGGGGACAACATGATGGCCCACGCGCTGAGCGGTGATACTGCCGCACCGCGCGTTCAGCGAATTCTGGGAGTTCTTCCTGAAAAGCGCCTTCTGCGACGACTGGCACACCCCTTCGCACGCCCCTCCCGGTATTTTGCCGACCATTATGAACGATGGGCAGCAGGAATCCACGCGGATGTGCAGGGTAACCTGGGCTCTGTTCCGGGCCACCTGCTCCATCTCTGGCATGGCAGCATGAAAGATCGCCGGTACCGGAAGCGTCATGATGAAATGGCGCGGTTCGGCTATAACCCGGAGACGGACCTATGGAAAAACAGCGATGGCGCGTGGGAATGGAGCGAAAAACGCGCGGATATGCGACGGTGGGCAGAAGACTATTTTCGGCAGCGCAAAGAAGACGGCTGAATTTAACTCTTTGACGAGGACAGGCGGTTTCTGCGAATAGGAACGTTGGCGACGAGGGCTACCGCGTCGTCGTAGTCTTCAAGCGTCACGGAGGCCGTTTCGTCGATGTCCACGTACTTGGCGAGTACCGCCATCAGTTCGCGGCGCAGCTCTTCCATGACCGGGGCGGGAATTGCGGCACGGTCATGCATCAGGACGACGCGAAGGCGGTCCTTCGCGACGGCTTTCGCCGTCTTGTCGTCCTTTCCAAAAATCTTGTTAATAAAATCGTTAAATGCCATGATGGTCGCCTGTCCTTCACACTTGAACCCGCTGCTTCCCTGAGTAACTATGTTCGCCGTATTCGCGGCGTCAGCTTGAGGCGAAAAGCTTTTTCAGTCGTCCCAGGAACGTTACTTTTTCGTCCAGATCAAGGAAGGGAATTACTTCGTCACTCCGCAGACGCCGGGCGATATTTCGGTACGCCTGTCCCGCCAGCGACCCTTCCGACATGGAAGCAGGTTCGCCACGGTTCGTGGAGGTAATAATTATCTCGTCATCGGGAACAACCCCGATCAGCTTAACATTAGTGCCCAGCACTTCCTGAACGTCTTCGACCGCCAGCATCTCCTGGTTCTTTACCATCTTCGGGCGGATACGGTTAACGATCAGCTTCGGGTTCTTCAGGCCCTCCGCCTCCAGCATACCCACGATACGGTCCGCGTCGCGCACGGACGACATTTCCGGGTTGGTGACAATGATCGCCTCGTTGGCACCAGCGATCGCGTTTCGGAAGCCCTGTTCGATACCCGCGGGACAGTCAATCAGAATAAAGGTGAAACCATCGTCCAGGAGGTCGGAAACTACCTTCTGCATCTGCTCCGGACTGACCGCACTCTTGTCGCGGGTCTGGGCGGCGGGCAACAGCACAAGGTTCTGATTTCGCTTATCTTTGATCAGCGCCTTACGAAAATCAGCACGTCCCTCGACGACATCAACGATGTCGTAGACGATGCGGTTCTCAAGGCCCAGCGCCAGATCCAGGTTACGCAGACCGATATCCGCGTCGAGAAGAGCCACCTTCTCCCCAAGCGCCGCCAGCGCCATGCCAAGGTTGGCGGTAGTCGTTGTTTTACCGACCCCGCCTTTTCCCGATGTTATTACGATCACCCTACCGGTGTTATCAGCCATATGTCCGTTTGCCAGGTCTGTTTCTGCGTCCGCTCGCCAGTCAGAGCAAGGGTATCGCCAAAATAAAGATTCGAGGAATTAGCGGCATTATACCGGCTTATGGGTACTCTGTGCCCGAAATAATAAATGCCGCCGTAATTTCATACACTAATGCGCGAAAATCTGGATCTCGCCGTTTTCAATACGAGCGACCTCCGGCGTACGCTCCGCCGTTCCGGCCTTTGCCTTACCCGACTCCTCAGGCGACCGCGCGATTTTACCGGCGATACGAAGCTGTGGCGGGCGCAGACTGAGGGCAACAATCTGGGCGCTCTCGTCGCCGTAACAGCCGGCATGCGCCAGGCCGCGCAGCGTTCCGAAAACGGTGACGTCCCCCCGTGCCATGATCTCCGCCCCCGCGTTGACATCACCGTAGATCACGAGATGACCATCGCTGACAATCCGCTGCCCGGAGCGCACCGTCTGCCGAACATAGAGGGCGTTGTTTGCAGACCCGGAGTTGCCGGAGCTACTGGCGTTAGCGGAACCCGCGTTCGCAGAAGCGGATGATCTGTCCGCTGCTTCCGATGCGGCAGGCCCGTCATGAGCAGACGAAGTCATGGACTCGAATTCTCGCCGCGGTTTGCGGATGACCGGCATCTCCTCGTAGGAGACCAGTGCCAGTTTCTCCCCCGCCGCACGCGTCGCCGCATCCGTCGCGACAATTGCTATAGGCACGAGACCATAAGCACTCTTCACCCGATCCAGAAGGCCATCCAGTTCCTCCAAAGAGACGAATCGGCCACCGCAATCGATCGTGGTCTGCGCCCCGCGCCAGAAGGAACGGGCTCTTGCTTCGTCGAGACGAGCATCCACCCGCTCCATAATGGTCGCCCACTCTTCATCGGGCGGGATAATCAACAAGAGGCCATTGCGCCATCCTTTGACCTCGACATCTATTTTGGGTGTTTCCGCTTCCTGTTCCTGCAAACTGTTCATTCTCCTTGCTACACCCGTTTATTCGCGTAAACGGGTTTCCCTTCCTGCTTTAGCCCCTCAGGAGCGATTATCCCCTCGCAGGGAAGCCGCGCGGGCCTTCCCACCGGGGCGTCACATCCGCCGTCTGAATATACCAATCGAGCAGTCGTTTTTCCAGGGCCGACTGCACAGAGGCGTAATCCGCACTGCCGTGATTGTTGTGAAGCTCCTGTGGGTCCGACGTCAGGTCATATAGCTCGCTGACACCATCGGGGCGGTGGATCAGCTTGTGCGTCTGCGTTCGGACCATTACGGACCGGCACACGCTCAGGGGAACGTCCTGCTGAAGCTTGCCCTTCGGGTGGTAAATATGAGAGGGGTCACGCAGTCCCTGATCCGTGTCGGGACGCCCCTCAAAACAGTTGGGTTCATGGAGAGCGTACCCACCCTCGGCAAATGCCGCCCGAGTGGGATCCCCTGGCGCGCCGCTGATCTGCGGGACCAAACTTCTGCCGAACTGCGTGTGTTTGAGCGGGATTTCAGCAATATCGAGCACGGTCGGTGTCAGGTCAAGCAGTTCGGTCACCTCGCGCACCACATGGCCCGCCTTGCCGCCGGGGGCGCGAACTATCATCGGCACCCGTGTCAGCGTGTCATCCAGTGCGGAGGGCCACTTTTCCACCAGACCGTAATCCCCTGCCCAGTCACCATGATCGGAAAAGAAGAGAACCGTGGTGTCCTCCGCGAGCCCGCTTTCATCGAGTGCGCGGAGAAGCTGCCCCAGCAGCTCATCGACGATGCCGATCATCCCCAGATAAACCGCGTTCAGCTTGCGGAAAAATACATCATCAAGTTCGCTAAGGCGGCGCGTCTCGCGGATCAGGCGATGGAAGTCCGGTTTGCCGGTTTCTATTACCGGGCGTAAGGGAGGCAGATCGTTCGGATCAATCAGATCCTGCCATCTGCCGGGAGCAAAGTACGGGCAGTGCGGGAAGCTGATGGGCAGATACAGCATAAACGGGTTCTGCGGCCGCGTTTTGAGAAACTCGATTGCCCCATCTACCTGCGCAAAATCGCCCAGCTGTTCGATGGTTTCGGCTTCCGATTCGTACAGGAAGCTGTAATAGCGGGGATCATCCGGGGGAAACGGATTACGACCGCCCATTGTGGGGCGCAGGGCTCGGGTTGAGCGTGCTCCCAGTCGATAGTCGGTGACGCTGTCCGCAAAGCTGCCGGGAGACAGAAGATCGTTCTTTCCACCCCACAGGACCTCGTAACCCGCCTGCTTGAAATAGCGAAGCAGGTTCGGTTCCTCCGGCTGAAGTGGATGCCACAAGGTCCGATGTCCCCGCACATGAGGGTACCAACCGGTCATAAAGGAACAGCGGGACGGCGTGCAGACCGGGTGCTGGACATGGCACTGGTCGAAGCGCGTGCCCTCGGCGGCAAGCGCATCGATATTAGGCGTCGGTGCGACGGGATGTCCATAGCAGCCGAGGCTTTCCGCCCGCATCTCATCGGGATTGAACAGGATGAAGTTCATCGTTCCGCCCGCTCTCCACTGAGATAGATATCATCCGGTGTCCAGTTCACCGCCGTTCCGGGCGGAAGCAGCACCGGACCTTTGAGGAGGGGATCCTGGGTCTCCTCCATCCAGCTTCGCAGGCGCTCCCGCATGTCATTCAGAACCGTATCCTGAGCGGTCTGACCCGCCAGATTATGTCGCTCCAGGGGGTCGAACATCAGGTCGTATAGCTGCTCCTCGGCGGGTTCGCGGTCGCCCCACCCATTGTCAATCCAGACATATTTGCTCGGGCTGTCGTCGCAGTTACTGAGCACCGGGCCGGATCGCGGGTCGAAACGCCGAATATACTTCCATCGCCGTGTGCGAACCGCTCGCTGGGGCTCGTAGGCCGCGTGATAGGTCACCTCGGAAAATAGCTCCTCGTGCAGTTCGAGAGTGTTATCATCCAGCAGTGGCAGCAGTGACCGGCCTTCCAAACCCGGCGGTGGGGTACTTCCGAGCGTTTCACAGATCGTGGGGAACAGGTCCAGGTGGGACACCATGCTGTCTATTACCAGACCCCCTGTCCATCGACTGCCCGTGCCATTCTGACCACCGGGTCCGCGCAGGATGAGCATGACTCCGGTACCCTGGTCGGTCAGATTACACTTCATCGCGGGAAACGCGATGCCGTGATCGGTCGTGGAGATTACCAGGGTGTTCTCGGCGAGCCCTGATTCCTCCAGGGCTTGCAGGACGGCCCCGACACCCTCATCCAGCAGGCGAGCACTTGCTTTGAAGGCTGCCATATCCGCGCGCGTTTCCGGTGTATCGGGCAGCACAGACGGGGGCTGGCAGTACCGGGGGTCCTCGTGCGGACCAGGGTCGGCAAATTCCCGGTGCGTCTCAAAAAAACCAACGGAAAGGAAGAAGGGCTCGGCGTTCGCATCGTTTTCCACATCGCGGCTTTTCAGGAAGGCCACCGCGGACGGCACAACGTTTTCGGCAATGGCGCGCCCCTTTATCAGGATTTCCTTGTAGCCCAGTCGTGTGGGATCGGATTCGGTGTGCTCGACCCCACATAGCGCCGTGTGGTAGCCAAGCCCCTGCAGGTACGCCGCCAGATGCTGCCCCGGATCGTTCAGTCGAAATCCATTGTGGGCAAGGCCGATCATGCCGTTGACATGCGGGTTCTTTCCGGTCAGAAGAGCGGCGCGACTGGCGGAGCAGACCGGCGCGGCGCAGAATGCCTGCCGGAACAGCACACCCTCCTCCGCCAGACGCTGAAAGTTCGGGGTTGGAACCGCATGCCCGTAGGGCTGGATATAGCGCCCCGTATCATGCGAATGGATGTACAAAACGTTGGGTCGGTTCATGGGATTTCCCTGCGAACGCAAAAAACAAAAACCGCCTGTATCACGGACGGACACAAGCGGCTTCTTTCCGGTTCAGGATTGGCTAGTCGCCTACCTGTTTTTGAAACTCTTCCAGGCGGCGCACCGTCTGCATCGACTGGCGGCGACGCTGTGCCGCCTGCTCTACCTTCAGCACGATAAGCTCAAAAACATCGACGCCCGGCAGATTCTTTTCCACGTAGTCAAACGCGCCCCGCTTCATCGTCTCGACAGCGTTTGCGACGTTTCCGTAGGCTGTCAGCACGATGACCTCGGTAAAGACATCACGGCTTACCGCACCCTCCAGAATGCGAACGCCCGAATTCGGGTCGCCCATGTTCATGTCGGTAACGACAATATCGAACGGGCGGTCCGTCTCTTTGAGCGCGGTCAGGCCCTCCGATTCTCCGCCCGCAGTGGAGACGGTGTAACCCTCACGCTCCAGACGCCGCGCCAGCGCCATTCGAACCTCGTCCTCATCATCTACGACTAATATACGACACATGCTTGTTTGTTTTCCTCAGAATAGATTATAGGCCACAGCAACAAAAGATTATGGCACGTCAGTTTTCGTCAGCTTTCTTCCCTCAGCGGAAGCAGGATAACGAAGCGCGCGCCCTGGCCCTGCGTTCCCACTTCGACGATCCCGCCATGATGCGCTTCAATGATACCCTTAACAATCGCGAGTCCGAGTCCCATACCACGGTTGCGGGAGGTAAAGAAGGGACGAAAAATCTTCTCTTTATCGCCATCCGGGACGCCCGGACCTTCATCGGCAAAGGTGACCTCCGCCCAGCCCGAGGTGATGGGTTTTGGCAGAGCGATTCGCGTCGGCAGCGGGGAGTTGGGCGGGAGACGCCGGGTTTTGATACGCACCACGCCCTTGTCAGCGGTCTCCTGAAAGGTCACGGCGTTCTCCACGATCTCGCTGAATGCACGCTTCAGTTTTATCGGGTCCGCATTTATCGGGAGCGGCTCGTCGGTGTAATCCGTTTCGAGAACGATATTCCCCCGCTTGGGAAACACTTCTTCGACAACACTTTTCGTGAGTTCGGTCGCATCGGCGGGCGCGGTTGCAAGCGCGGTCGCACGGACGAAGTCACGGAATTCGGCAAGAAGCTCCTCCAAACGGAAGATGCCGCGCTTCATGCCATCAAGCAGCGGAACCACCTGACGGCGCGTTGCGGTGAGCGGTGCATCTTCGGTCCCCTGCCCGACCTGGTACTCCAGTTCGTTCAGGTCTCCCTTGATGGCAAAGACGCGATTACCGATCATGTGGCTGCTCATCGCCGACATCTCGCCCCAGGCGGCAAGGCGCTCGGACTGCAGGAGGCGGTCGGTCAACTGTGCATTATCCACCGCCGCTCCGACTTGCGAGGCGATTGTTGCCAGTACCTCCTGATCCGCGAGGGTAAAATCGTTCGGGAACCAGGGCGAGGTCGATTTGCGGCGCAGCACGCGCAGTACGCCTACAACGCCCGTCAGGGACTTAATCGGCACGGCAAGGAACGCCCCCGTCTCCTCATCCGCCAGTTCACGGTGCAGTCCCTTATGGCGTGGGTCGGTGCGCGGGTCTCGTACCCGTATCGGCTCGCCATGCAGACCGACCCAGCCGGTCAGGCCGACTCCCAACTCGTACGCCGCCTTCTTCACCTGAGGGGAGAGCGCCTGCCCGCGCGTCGCCACCAGAACGAGCCGTCGGGAGTTTGGGTCAAGGAAAAAGATAGAGCAGTCCTCGAAGCGAAGAATTTCTTTGGTGATCGCGACCACGCGCTGCATCAGCGAATCGGGGTCCGGCGCGGAGGAGAGTTCCTTCCCCATCTGCACCAAGGCGGCCTCACGCGCCCCCAGGTCCTCCAGAGCCAGACGCATCGCGGAAAGATCCGCCAGAGCCTGCACAAAAGACTCGTCGCCGTCCGTAAACGCTTCTTCGCGGACACACTCCAGATTGATGACCCCGCGTACCCGTTCCTCCGGCCCCATCGCAATCGGGACGGCAAGCACCGACCTTATATCGGTAAAAAACGGCTGATAGTCCGGAGCAGCCTGGGCAAGATCCCCGATACGAACCGGTTTCCCCGTCGTGGCGACCCAGGACGTGATCGTACTGGAGCCATCCCGATCCGCCAGCCGCGTTAGTCGCGCGGAGTCCGTCCAGCCGTCGCCCGCCGTCGCCACCAGCACCAGTCCGCCGACCTCGGCCTCCGCCAGAGCGGCAAAACCACGTGTCGCCCCGGTCGCTTCTACGGCATCGGTCACATACCGTTCCAGAAGCGAGGCAGACGTCCCCCCACTGACCGCAAGGCGCGAAAGCCGCGCGATGCGCCCCAGTTCCGCCTTTTCGCGTGAGATCGGGTTGGAGGCAGGGGGAATAGGAGTAATGGCTGTATCCGTCATTCTCCGGAGAGTATAACGCCCGGAGGTTCCTCGTGGCAAGACGCGGACATTTACCCGCGATCGATTAGGTGGGTAAGTGCCCCAATGCGTAGAAGATGAACGCGATCCTGGTAAATGAACAAACCTTAGCTTACAGAAATTTCTATAAGTGTGGCGTCGTCGTTCTTCATTTTGGTGGCATCCCGCTCTCTTTGAACGAAGGCGGCGAACGCTTCGGGGCCCGAGGGCAATGTCTCCCAGGGGCGAACTTTTTTCTCGAAGTCCGACAGGAACCAGGCCGCGAGCGCGTCGGTCATCAGGAGGAAACGGTCCCCGGCTTCGATGTCAGTTCCGAAGCGTTTGACAGGGGGGAGAGCGGCGCGGGATTCTGTGGAAAGAAGCGCGGGACGGTCGTCGAAGCCGCTTGATTTGGCGACCGGGAAGGCATATTTCAGCTTGCCGCCACGAACGATGAACAGGCAGACATCGCCGACCGCAAACGCCGCCCATTTTCGCTCGTGGGCGGAGAGGCTCAGTACCAGCAGAGTCGCCGCCGATCCGGTCTGCAGCTTCTCCTGAGCGTGCCAGGAAGTCGCTTTTGTTTCGACATCCGAACGCCACAAGGCGCCTTCGGCAGAGGCGACTTCGCCGATCTGGGTGTCGGTCGCGTCCGCCCCGATATCCCCCTTCGTAAACGCGGCGACAAGACGACGCGCCCAGTCTCGTGCGAATATTGCCGCTGATGCCCCGTCCGAGACGGCAACCGTCAGGTTCGGTGAGACGCAAACGAGACCGGACGCCTCGCCCGCCTCACTGGCGGCCCAGGCGTCTTCGTACTGCGCGTCGGTACTGCCCTCTTTCGGAGCGTACAGCGCTCGCAGCGAAAATGTCAGTGGCGGGAGATCGTCAGCCAAGGTGGTATCTACCGTAATTCCGCCGTACGCGTGCCGATATCGAGGAACTGGATGAGGGAGCGCAGGTCCGCGTTGAAGGCGAAGCCGCGGGACTTTTCGGAGACCGCAAAGCCCTCGCGTCGCGCTTCTCCAATCAGTCTTGGCGGCAGAACGCTGCTCATCTCAAACAGCATTTGCGCGAACTCATCCGGCAGGCCCACGTGAGAATCGGGGAACTCGATGGGCCGCTTGCTGGAGCCGGAAATATGAATATTGAAGAAGAGCGACTTGCCGTCGTTGGTACCGATGGAGCGGAGACGCTCGGCGGCAGAGAGCGGCTGACCATCGGTCGGCTCGCCGTCCGAAATATTGATTATGGCGGGTGGATACGACAGCGGGTAAAGCTCGCACCAGGCGCGAACCGCCTGCTCGGCCTCCTGGATGGCCGCCGTCATCGGCGTACTGCCGTTCGCGTTCGCCTCGAACCAGACCGGGAAGCGTATCGTCCGCTCGATCAGGCCCCCCGCCCCATCGTCCTCCTTGCGGGTGCGCTGCTCGACACGCAGGGGATTATCCGCCACCTCGGAGATAGGCAGGTACTGACGCCCCTGCAGGACGCCGCCAAACCCGGTGCGGACCGCGCCGCCATACCCGAGAACACCGACCTGGAAGTAGTCACGGACATCCTCGCCTTTGGCGCAGCGCAGGACGAGCGTGGACAGGAGGCGATTGATAGCGTCTGCGACCGCATCGCACTTCCGCTTCGCGCCATCGATCCCCCAGGGGTCGTCCATGGAACCACTCTGGTCAACAAGAAAGAAAAATAGTGTGGGCTTGGCCCGATTGATTTCCGCCGAGTAGGGCATGGGTCGTTTTTATACTCTTCCGAAACAGACGATTAGTGATAGAACCAAAATCAGGGATTTCCGCCCGCGCCGGTGAGCGTGTCGGTCTGACCGACCAGACGGCGACAGTAGGCCGTAAACGAACACTCCGGGAACGCGGCCTTCTCCCGATTCAATTGTGACACATGACGCTCGAATTCCGCGATCTCATCCTGGAGGCGTGACATCTCCGCGGTCATCGCCTGCGGGGAGCCGCCCAGACGGCGATACTCCGCCTGCGCCTCCATCTCACACATCTGTACCCAGCGCAGGAGAGACGCCATATCATGCGCGGCGACACCGGGAATCACCGTCCGGTTCTGGAGGTGCAGTGCATTGTCGATGCCCGCCGCGCGAAGGAGCCGGATCGTATCAAGGGTCGTGTTGTAGGGTGCGGAGATCGTGCTGTTGATGGATTTCTTACGCAGGCGATCCGAGACAAAGTCCTGTAGCGAGCCCGACATACCCAGTGCGGCGCGCCGGTTCGTCAGACGCTGCTGACGCTCCTCGATCAGACGCTCCATTTTGACGATCTCTGCGTTCAGCTCGTCAAAGATTCGACGGCGCGGCCAGCGGGCGTAGCCGATATTTCCCAGATTGAACAGCCAGAAAAAGACATAGAACGGGAAGAACTGTGTCTGCCGGGCGATCCACACTAATGAAAGAATGATCAGCGACACAACAAGAGGAACGATGACCCGCGCCTGCCAGAGGTTCTTATTCTCCTCCGCCAGTATTTCAGGCAGTGCCAGCCGGTCGATGTAGGCGAAGGTCTCCTTTGGCTTTGCCGCCGCTCTGTAGGCGGTGGCAGAACCGCTGCTGAGCGTGACGGAGCCTTCCTGCCACCACTTCATGCCGCTCGCCGATGTCGCGTACCACGGGGGTGTACTTATGGTGCTAAGCGGGCTTACGGTGGTACTCTGCGCCGGGGCCGTGGTCGATGCGGGCTGGGGAACCACGATCTCGGTCGGGGCGACGACGGGAGGGAGGCTGCTGCCGACTTTAGAGGAGCAGGCGTCTTCCAGGCACGCGAGGGTATCCGCGAGCGTCTGGTCCTGGCTCCGCTCCGCAAGCTCGCGCAGCGTCTGGAACAGGCTGGACTCGCCGGGATAAACAAAGTCGGACCGCTTAAACAGCAGCGATTCCCCATCAGAGAAGCGGGACCAAAGGCCGGGTTCAATCGCAAGCGCCAGAAGAGCGGCCTGAATCACCAGACACGAGAAGCGGTCCATTCCTGGCCCAAAATCTTCCGCGGTACGATCCGGGTGCTGATAGTTAGGATGTCCCGCCTCTGGGCTGAGCCGTCCAGCAAACTCAGGTACGAACACGCCATCATAATCGACCAGGGTGACATTCGTTCCCCCCTCCGCGATCATCAGGTTATCGTGCTGCCAGTCACCGTGGGAGATACCCGCTTCCTCCAGCTTTGCCAGGAGAGTGGAGAGGGTTCCGCAAAGCCGCCGAAGCGCGTGGGGGTTCTCCAGATTATTTTCGACAAACCGTCCCAGCGGCTGGGCGGAGACCCAGGGCATTGTCAGGATCGGGAACCATTCGCCATTGACAAAGATCCCCTGATCCATATAGCGGAACGGAACCGCGAAGTCCCCAAGTTCCTCCATATATCGAGCGATGAGAAAATAACGGGCGCGCCGCTCCTCTTCCTCCGTACCCGAGGTGAAGCAGCGAACCGCCCACTTTTCTTCGCTTTCACCGTTCAGACGAAAGACGACCGCGAAGCGTCCGGAGTAGGCGACCGGCAGGCCGCGGCGGTCCTGTGACACTTCGGCGCGCTTTAGAGCCGCATCGGAAAAGGCGATCTGAGGATGCTGCACCGCCTCACGAAAGGCAACCGCATCGGGCCAGTTACGATGAAAACTAGGGGGAGCCGAAGAGTAGAAAGTCTGACCGAGTACCGCCGCGTTTTCCGTGGCATCGCTCTGACGGAAATTTTGCTGAAGGGGCATGATCTACCTTGCCGTGGAACGCAGTGTCGCTAGAGGCTACCCACAGTATACGACAGAAAAGCCGGGAATGAGTTGCCGCCTCGCGTCTCAGGCGGCGAATCCCTTCCCCAGACTGGCAATTTGGAACAAACTCATCAGGAGCAGGGCGAGCGCGAGAAAGAGCACCCCGAATTTCGCGGCACGCCCCGGCAGGCCCGAAAAACCGAGAACGGTCAGCACGGCAACGGGAAGCAGGGCCGGGAAAAAGTAGCGCCCCTGCGCCTGAAAGAACGTCAGAACAAACCGCGTGAAGAACGGAATAAGCAGAATGATCCCTGCCGCGTAAAGCGCGGTAAGCCGAGCCAGGGCGGCGGAATTCGCATCGCCTTCTCGCCGTGCCCGAAGCCACGAGGAGATCGCTCCCCAGACTCCGCCAGCAGCAAATAGCGACACCAGCGCCAGGGGTCCGGCGGATGCGTAGAGCTTGTTGGGAGGCAGCACAAACCAGAACGTGGCAAAAGTCCGTGTCGCGGTCAGTGAGACGTACTGGTCGAACGTCCAGCCCATCATGTCCATCATGATCTTGGGAGTCGGCGTATTCGGCCCGGCGGTCAGGGGGAATATTTTGAGCGTGAACGGATCGCCGTAGAGCAGCGTGTTGCGGATAAGCCAGGGAGACGCGACTAGAAACCCAACGCCAAGAGCCACAGACAGGCATTTCGCCGCCTGCCCCAGAGTCAGCACCCGGCCCCAGATCGCGAGGAGATAGGCCACGAAAAAAGCAGGGATGACCTGCAGCACAGACAGCTTGGTCAGAAGTCCCAGGCCGAGGATCAGCCCGAGCAAGAGGGCTTTGCGTGGTGTCTGCCCCCGCATCGCGACCTTGCCCAGCTTCCAGAAGAGAAGGGCGCAGAGCAGGGTTGTCAGCGGGTCGTTGTTGATGCTCCCGCCCAGTTGGGCAGCAGACGGCAAAAACGCGACAAATGCCGCCGCCCCAAGCGCGACATCGACCCGATTCGGCAGGAAATCGCGGCAGGCCCGAAAGGCGACCAGGACGGTGCCAATCTGGAACAAAGCCGCGACCAGGCGAACGACGATATAATTTCCCCCACTCGCCAGATACGCGGGCAGGCAGAAGAGATAGTAAAGGGGCGGCTGGTGCGTCTCGAACAGAGTGGCATCGTTTGCCTGGAACCTGACGAAACCACGCTGTTCGATCAGCAGCCGAATATAGTGCAGGTGCGATACCTCGTCCGGATTCGCATCCATCGGCAGGCTCACCGAGAACAGGACCGAAAGAATAAACGATGCCACGAGAATGGCAATCAGTACGCCGATGCCCGCCGACGGGTCGCTTTTGCGTGGTGTCAAATCGCGACGATTCATCAGATGCCCGCCTTTTCGCACAGCGTCTTGATCTGCCGGAGAAGTTCTCGCTCCTGTGTTGGCATAACTACCGCTTCTTTCATCGACCCGAAGTGCGCTTCCAGACATTCGAGCAGCAGCCTTTTTACCACGGCTTCATCGGGCTTATGCGGCAGCTTGCTATCCGCATAGGCGGTTTCCAGCTCCCGCTCCTTGCGTACGAAGAATTCTCGCACCTGATCCGCGGTCCATTCGCCCCGGCGAATCGCCTTGAGCCGCTCCCGGTCCCACTGGAGATCGACATCCCCAGTCGTCAGTATCTGCTCTACCTCGTCCAAAAGGCGAACAATATGATACGCGAACTTTGCGTCGAAGCCGAATTTTTCGATGTCGGCGGCGCGCTTGCTTCCCGGCTGAGGCGACTTGATATCCATCTTGTGCATCTGAGAGAAAGCGTAGCCTTTGAATTTATGCCACGCCCCTTTATGCAGGAACATGCGCCGCTGGTCCCGCACCATCTCACCAATCGCCGTGGAATGCAGAACGCACGTGACCGGTGTGAACAGCGAGTCGATAATGTTCGGATTATTCTCCAGGGCTAGCTGAAAATACTTGACAATGGAAAAGATGGTCAGGTCGTACTGACGCCCGCTGCCGCCAAGCGCTTCGTCGTCCGGAATATGATGCTGCTGAAAAACCTCGAACCGCTGAATCTGAGTACCGAAGCCCGGAATCTCCCCTGCGAGATGCGGAAAAATCATGTCCTTAGGCGGAATACAAAAACCGTAGACATCCATATCCGACGTATCCGAGGAGACGCCATAGGCCATACTGCCCATGATGGTCTCATAGGCGACTGCGTTTGGCAGCCACTTTGGAGGCAGAGCAAGCTTGCGGGCGGCAAGCCGCTGCGTGACACTGCTGTGACGTGCGCGGCGGCTGCCCTCGCTTCCGGACTCTAGGACAAGCTCTTCGGTTTCGATTTCGTGACTCATGGGATGCGGTACACCTTT